>NZ_JBFAHP010000047.1:0-62729 GCF_040654255.1 Streptomyces sp. NPDC050732 | reverse complement strand
CACAACACACCCCCACCACCCAAACCCCTATTGGGACCAAATGTACTGGTTTTAACACGTGTGCAATACCTAAAACGCCCCCCCCCCCCCCCCCCCGGCGCGGGGCCACGTGGTGACGGTCAAGCCCTCAGCCGAGGTTGTGCATCCAGCCGTGCTGATCCGCCACCGTCCCGCGCTGCACATCCAGCAGCGCCTCACGGAGCTTCATCGTGACCTCGCCCGGCTCGCCGCCGCTCTGCTGCCACTCGCCCGAGTTGCACTTCACCGTGCCGACGGGCGTGATGACGGCCGCCGTGCCGCAGGCGAAGACCTCGGTGAGGGAGCCGTTCTCCGTGTCGGTCTTCCACTGGTCGATGGAGACGCGGCCCTCCTCCGAGGTGTAGCCGAGGTCGCGGGCGACCGCGAGGAGCGAGTCGCGGGTGATGCCGGCGAGCAGGGACCCGGTCAGGGCGGGGGTGACGATCTTGTCGCCGTACACGAAGTACAGGTTCATGCCGCCCAGTTCCTCGACCCACTTGTGCTCGACGGCGTCGAGGTAGGCCACCTGGTCGCAGCCCTTCGCCGCGGCCTCGGCCTGCGCGAGCAGCGACGCGGCGTAGTTGCCGCCGGTCTTGGCGTCGCCCATGCCGCCGGGGACGGCGCGCACGCGGTCCTCGGAGAGCCAGATGGAGACGGGCTGCACGCCGCCGGGGAAGTAGGCGCCCGCGGGCGAGGCGATGACGACGAAGAGGTACTCGTTGGCGGGCTTCACACCCAGGCCGACCTCGGTGGCGATCATGAAGGGGCGCAGGTAGAGGGACTCCTCGCCGCCGTGCGCCGGAACCCACGCCTTGTCCTGCTTGACCAGCACGTCGCACGCCTCGATGAACGTCTCGACCGGCAGCTCCGGCATCGCGAGGCGGTGCGCGGAGGCCTGGAAGCGGCGGGCGTTGGCGTCGGGGCGGAACATGGCCACCGAGCCGTCGGGCTGCCGGTAGGCCTTCAGGCCCTCGAAGATCTCCTGGGCGTAGTGCAGGACGTTCGTCGCCGGGTCGAGGGCGAGCGGGCCGTACGGCACGAGCTGGCCGTCGTGCCAGCCGCGCCCTTCCGTCCACTTGATCGTCACCATGTGATCGGTGAAGTGGCGGCCGAACCCGGGGTTGGCCAGGATCGCCTCGCGCTCCGCGGTGGCCAGCGGCGTCGAGGTGGGCTTGAGCTCGATGGTCGGCGTCGTCGTCATGAGTACTTCGTCCTTCACGTGTGATGGTGACGGACCGCGCTCACATCCGAACGCCCAGTACTAGGACGTCCGAGTTTCCCTGCTGCTTCCACGGCCCCACGTTCGATTATCGCTCGCGGGGTCCCCAGGGAGAAACGGCACGATTGCGGCCCGGGGGTCGATGGTGACACCCGGGGGCCGGATACGAGAAGCCGCCGGGTGCCTCTGGGACCCGGCGGCTGCTGCGTGATCTTCTGTGTGATCTACGAGCTACCGGGTCAGCCCGCTACTCGTACGGCGAGCGCGTCGCCGATCTGCTCGGTGGTGCGGACGGTGGTCCCGCGCTCCGCGAGGTCGGCGGAGACGGCTTCCTCGATGCGGGCGGCCTCCGCCTCGTACCCGAGGTGGCGCAGCAGCAGCGCGACGGAGAGGACCGTGGCCGACGGGTCGGCCTTGCCCTGGCCCGCGATGTCCGGCGCCGAGCCGTGCACCGGCTCGAACATGGACGGGAACTCGCGGCTCGGGTTGATGTTGCCGGAGGCGGCGACGCCGATGCCGCCGGAGACGGCCGCGGCGAGGTCGGTGATGATGTCGCCGAAGAGGTTGTCGGTGACGATCACGTCGAAGCGGCCGGGGTCGGTGACGAGGTAGATCGTCGCGGCGTCGACGTGGATGTAGTCGGTGGTGACGTCCGGGAACTCCTCGGCCACCCGGTTGAAGACGTTGGTCCAGAGGTGCCCCGCGTACGCGAGGACGTTGTTCTTGTGGACCAGCGTCAGCTTCTTGCGCGGGCGGGCCTGCGCGCGGGCGAAGGCGTCACGGACCACGCGCTCCACGCCGAAGGCCGTGTTGACGGAGACCTCGGTGGCGACCTCGTGCGGCGTGCCGGTGCGGATCGAGCCGCCGTTGCCCGTGTAGGGGCCCTCGGTGCCCTCGCGGACGACGATGAAGTCGATCTCGGGCTGGCCGGCGAGCGGGGTGGCGACGCCGGGCAGCAGCTTCGAGGGCCGCAGGTTGACGTGGTGGTCGAAGAGGAACCGGAGCTTCAGCAGGAAGCCGCGCTCCAGGACGCCGGACGGGACCGAGGGGTCGCCGATCGCGCCGAGGAGGATCGCGTCGTGCTGCTTGAGGGCTTCCACGTCGGCGTCGGTGAGGGTCTCACCGGTGGCGTGGTACCGCCTCGCGCCGAAGTCGAACTCCTTCGTCTCCAGCTTCACATCCTGCGGAAGCACGGCGTTGAGGACCTTGAGCCCCTGGGCCACGACCTCTTGGCCGATGCCGTCTCCGGGGATGACTGCGAGATTGATGCTGCGAGAACTGGCCGACATACGAGCACCGTACTCTTCGTCCCAGGGGATGACATGCGGTGTCCGGCATACGGACAGCCCGCGAGCGCGGCACCTCGTGGTCGGATGCTGTTCATCCCGGCGTAGGGCGGGAGTTGGGCCCCACTGGGAAGTTCCCAGGCATGGACACTCCCCACGTCGGCATTCCGGAGCGGCTCGCGGCCCGGATGAGCATGCCCGAACAGCACGCGTACCTGCGCGGGAAGTTCTCCCGCCGCAGGGTGCTTGCCGGTTCGTTCGCGACGGCCGGGGCGGTGGGCGGGGCGGGCCTGCTCGCCGGCAGTTCGGGTACGGCCAACGGCTCGGGCACGTCGCCGGCGCATCCCGTGAGCGCGCCGCCCGCCCCGGTCCGGGTGGACGGGAAGCTGGTGGCGCCCTTCGGCAGGCACCTCGCCTTCGGCGCCGACCCGAAGACGCAGATGCGGGTCTCCTGGCAGGTGCCGTTCGCGGTCAAGTCCCCCTACATACGCGTGGGTCCAAGGCCCTGGGAGCTGAGCCGGAAGATCGAGGCGGAGGTGCGCGACCTGCACACCCCGTCGCTCTCGAAGAAGCTGCCCGTGGTCGAGCAGTACTACCTGCACGCGGCGCTCGACGGCCTCGCCCCCGGCACGACGTACTACTACGGCGTCGGCCACGACGGCTTCGACCCGGCATCGCCCGAGCGGATGGCGACGATCGGCTCCTTCAGGACCGCGCCCGCCGAGCCGGAGAAGTTCGTCTTCACGGCCTTCGGCGACCAGGGCGTCAGCTACCACGCCCTCGCCAACGACCAGGTGATCCTGGGCCAGAACCCGTCGTTCCACCTGCACGCGGGCGACATCTGCTACGCGGACACCACCGGGCACGGCAAGGAGTCCGACACCTACGACGCCCGCGTGTGGGACACCTTCCTCGCCCAGACGGAGTCCGTCGCGAAGTCCGTGCCGTGGATGGTGACCACCGGCAACCACGACATGGAGGCGTGGTACTCGCCGAACGGCTACGGCGGCCAGTACGCCCGCTGGTCGCTCCCGGAGAACGGCTTCGACCCGAGGAACGCGCCGGGCGTCTACTCCTTCACGTACGGGAACGTCGGCGTCGTCGCACTGGACGCCAACGACGTCTCGTACGAGATACCCGCCAACAGGGGCTACACGGACGGCCGGCAGACCGCCTGGCTCGACAAGCGCCTGCGCGACCTGCGCGCCGACGAGGCCGTCGACTTCGTGGTGGTCTTCTTCCACCACTGCATGTACTCGACGTCGACGCACGCCTCCGACGGCGGAGTGCGCGACGCATGGCTGAAGCTGTTCACGAAGCACCAGGTGGACCTGGTCGTCAACGGCCACAACCACGTCTACGAACGCACCGACGCCATCAAGGGCGGCGAGGTCGGCAGGCCCGTGCCGGTCGGCGCGTCGACCGATCCGACGCGCGACGGCATCGTGTACGTCACCGCGGGCGGCGCGGGCAAGGACCTCTACGGCTTCGGCCCAGGGGTCGAGGACAGCTACGAGGGCAACGTCCACGATCACGAGCGCATCGTGAGCTTCCACTGGACGAAGTCGCGCGTGCCCGACCCGGACACCGTGGAGTGGTCCCGGGTGCGCTACACCGGCTTCTCGTTCCTCGCGGTGGAGGTGACGGCCGGGGCGCGCCCGAGGATGTCGGTCTCCGCGCTCGCCGAGAGCGGCGAGCGCATCGACCACTTCGAGGTGGTGCGGGGGACTCGGTGACCCGGCGGGCTCAGTGGCCCGTCTCGCCGCCGTTGTCCCTGCGGTCGAGGGCCCGCTGGAGGGCGGCGGCGGCGTTCCTGCGCTCGGCGTCGCTGGTGCGGGAGGTGTGACGGACTCGGCGGACGGTCGTCTCGGCCATGGGAGATCCACTCCTTGAGGGAAGGGTGTATTCGTACGAGACTCCCCCACTGCCTAATGGGCGTGGGGGGACCCCCAAGCGGGGAGCGGCGGAGCGGCAGGGTTCGCCTGCGTGGGGCTCCGGCTCACGACCGCATTCGCTTGATCGAGCGAGACGTTCGGCTCCTACAAAGCTAAGCGAGGACGGAGCGCCTGTCTCCACAATTACTCGGGCTTCCTACTATCTGAGACGGGTTCACCCGCGTACCGCTCTCAGCTCGCGGATCAGCGCCCGCACGGGAAGGGAAGAGGCCAGCTCAGGGGTGGTGACATAGCCGATCGAGCGCGTCGGGCGCTCCGTTCCGAGATCAGTGATCCGTACTGTGTCCGGCGCTCCGGTCAGGGACAGGGCCGGCATGATCGCCATGCCGTGACCGTTGCTCACCATCGAGAGCACCGCTCCGTCATCCTCGGTCAGGACGGTCGCCGCGGGGATCCAGTCCTGCCGGCGCCACCACTCCCTCGTGTACGAGCCACAGTTCTCGTGCCAGTCCACCAGCGGCAGCGAGCGCGGGTCGGGGTGCCCCGCCGGGTGCACGAACGAGTACGCCTCTTCCAGGAGTACGTCACCGACGAGCCCGGCGGGCACCGGCGAGCTCCCTCCCAGCGTCGCGATTCCCACATCCGCACGCCCCGCGGCGACCTCCCCCGCCGTGCCCGCGCCCAGCTCCCGCACCACCCGGACCTCCGGCCTGATGCCGGGATGCGCGGCGGCGAGCCGGTCCAGTGCCGCCGGAAGGAGATGCAGGGCGGCGCTCCGGAACGCGGCGATCCGCAGCGTCCCCCCGACGGCCCCTTCGCCACCCCGCGCCGCGCCCCGCGCCTCCGCGACGAGCGTGTCGAGGAGCCGCAGCACCCGCCGCGCGTACGCGGCCGCGGCGGCTCCCGCCGGCGTCGGCGTCGCCCCCTTCCTGCCCCGCTCGAACAGCACGACCCCGACCTTCCGTTCCGTACCACGGATGGAGTGCGACACCGCGGACTGGGTGAGCCCCAGTTCCTGCGCCGCCGCCGAGAATCCACGCGTCCGGTCGACGGCGACGAGAATGCGGAGCTCGTGCGGGGCGAGGTCGGCGGGCAGGGCGGCGGTGGCACGGGCGGTCGCCGGGGGCCGGGTGGCGGGCGCTGTCAGGGGGCTCACCTGCTTCTATGAGGGACCCTCATGGTCCGGGCCGTTCCATGAGCGCAACCCACTGCCCCGCCCCCGCATTCCTGCCTACGGTCACCGACATGACCGACACCGTGCTCACCGTGCACCAGACCGCCCGCCCCCACGGCTTCCCCACCGCCGCCCACTTCGCCTTCGTGGAGTCCGCGCTCCCCCGGCCCGCCCCCGGCACCGCCCTGGTCGAGAACCTCTACTGGTCCGTCGACCCGTACCACCGCGAGATGATGGACGGCGACTTCGCGCTCCACGCCCCGCTGGAGGGCCGCACCATCGGCCGCGTCGTCGAGTCCCGCGACCCCGCGCTCGACGAGGGCGAGATCGTCCTCCACCGGCAGGGCTGGCGCACGCACGCCGTGGTGGCACCGGACGAGGTGCGGCGGCTGCCCGCCTTCGAGGGCGTGCCGCTCTCCGCGTATCTGAGCATCCTCGGCGGCACGGGCCTGACCGCGTACGTCGGCCTGACCCGCATCGCCGAACTGCGCGAGGGACAGGACCTGTTCGTCTCCGCGGCGGCGGGCGGCGTGGGCACGGCGACCGGACGCCTCGCCCGGCTCATGGGCGCGGGACGGCTCGTCGGCAGCGCGGGCACCGCGGCGAAGGCGGCGTACCTGACCGGACACGTCGGCTACGACGAGGTCTTCGACCACCGCGCGGGGCCGACCGCCGACCTCCTCGCCAAGGCGGCGCCCGACGGCATCGACCTGTACGTCGACAACGTGGGCGGCGAACACCTGGAGGCGGCGATCTCCTCGCTGCGCGCGTACGGCCGGATCGTACGGATCGGCACGATCTCCCAGTACAACGCGACGGGCGCGCCGTACGCGCTGCGCAACCTCCCCGACATCGTCGAGAAGAGCCTGCGCATGGAGGGCTTCCTCGTCCGTGACTACCCGCATCTCCAGGAGGAGCTGTACGAGTTCGTGGTGCCGCACCTGCAGAGCGGCCGGGTACGGCTCGACGAGACGGTGGTGGAGGGCTTCGACCGGATCGTGGACGCGTTCCTGGGGATGCTGCGGGGCGAGAACCTCGGCAAGATGATCGTCCGCGCGAGCTGACCGCAATTGGTCTGCACCATGGCGTGGAGGCCGCTCCCCGACGCAGAATCGGACCATGCCTGAGACCGAGCAGCAGCAAGCGTGGACCCCGATCCACGGCGAGCCCTACCGCTCCGTGCCCTATCGGCCCGAGCGCATGCCCGAGTCGGAATCCCTGGCGCACGCCGCCGAGTTGAGGGCGCGGATGCGGGAGCGACGGACAGTGCGGCAGTTCGCTCCGGACCCCGTGCCCACGCAGGTCGTGCGGGACGCCATCGCGTGCGCGGCGACGGCACCGTCCGGCGCGCACCAGCAGCCGTGGACGTTCGTCCTCGTCCAGGACCCGGAGATACGCCGCCGCATCCGCGAGGCCGCCGAGCACGAGGAGCAGATCTCGTACGACGGCCGCCTCGGCGAGGAGTGGCTCGCGGCCCTCCGCCCCCTCGGCACCGACGAGGTGAAGCCGCACCTGACGGACGCGCCCGCCCTGATCGTCGTCTTCCAGCAGCGGTACTGGCTGGGCGAGGACGGCACCAAGCACAAGCACTACTACGTCGACGAATCGGTCGGCATCGCGGTCGGCATGCTGCTGTCCGCGCTCCATCTGTCGGGCCTCGCCGCGCTGATCCACACGCCGAGCCCGATGCGGTTCCTGTCCCAGGTGCTCGGCCGGCCCGAGAACGAGAAGGCGTTTGCGGTGATCCCCGTGGGCTATCCGGCGCCGGACTGCCGGGTCCCCGATCTCGTACGCAAGTCCCTGGATCAGGTGCTCGTGGAGGTCTGAGCGGTCAGCGGCCGGTCCGCCAGGGCGGGGTAGTCGGTGTAGCCCTCGGCGCCCTCTCCGTAGAGGAGGGTCTTGTCGATCTCCTGGAGGGGCGCGCCGGTCGCGAAGCGCTCCGGCAGGTCGGGGTTGGCGATGAACCCGCGCCCGTACGACACGAGGTCGGCGAGGCCCGACGCGAGGAGGGCCTCGCCCGCATCGCGGGTGGTCGGATCGCCGTTCTCGCCGACGTTGGCGATCAGCGTGCCGTGCCAGCGGGGGCGCAGGTCCGCGAGGGCCGGGTAGTCGTCGTTGTCGGTGAGGTGGAGGTAGGCGAGGCCCAGGCCGCCGAGCTCGTCGAGCAGCGCGCGGTAGACGGGCCCGGGGTCGGCCTCCACCATGCCGAACTGCGGGTTGCCCGGCGAGAGCCGCAGGCCGAGCCGTTCGGCGCCGATGGCGTCGGCGACGGCGCGCACCACCTCGACGGCGAAGCGGATGCGGTCGGCGACCGAGCCCCGGCCGTACTCGTCGTCACGGAGGTTGGTGTTGTCCGCGAGGAACTGGTGGATCAAGTAGCTGTTGGCACCGTGCAGTTCGACCCCGTCGAAGCCCGCCTCGACGGCGTTGCGGGCGGCGTCCGCGAAGTCCCTGACGGCGGTGCGGATGTCGTCCCGGGTCATCTCGCGGGGTGTGACCGGGTCGGCCTTGCCGCCGGGCACGTGCACGCGCTCCGGGTCCACCAGCACGGCGGACGGCGCGGCGGGGGCGTCCCCGTCGACGCGGGACAGGGGGTGTCCGTGGCGGCCGCCGTGCATCAACTGGGCGTAGATCCGGCCGCCTTCGGCGTGCACGGCGTCGGTGACGCGCCGCCAGGCAGTGATGTGCGCGGCCGTCTCAAGACCCGGGTAGCGCCAGCCGCTCTGGCCCCGGCTACTGGGCCAGATGCCCTCGGTGACGATGAGGCCGGCGCTCGCGCGCTGGGCGTAGTAGTCGGCGACGACCGGGAGCGGGGTGCCGTCGGCCGTCGCCCGGAGGCGTGTCATGGGGGCCATGACCATGCGGTTGGGGAGGAGGCCGAGGGGGCCGGCGGAGTGGGGCGCGAGAAGCGTGGTGTTCGTCATGCCGGAACGGTAGGAGTTGACACCGGTGTGAGGTTCAAGTGCGCAGGCCCGCCGGCCGGGGGGCGGCGGGCCGGTCCCGAACCCCTGGCCCGGCGCCGCAGCGGGCCGGTACCTTCTCGATCATGAACGTGACTCCCTCCCGCAGGACCGTCCTCGGTGCCGCCGCCGCGGCCCCCGTCTTCCTCTCCGTCCCCGGCACCGCGCACGCGGCACCCGCCGCGGAGGCCCGGCGGCGCCTGCGCGAACTGGAGAAGGGCTACCCCGGCCGCATAGGCCTGCACGCCCTGAACACCGGGACCGGCGCCACCCTCGGCCACCGCGCCGACGAGCGGTTCGCGATCGCCTCGACGTTCAAGGTCCTGGCCGCCGCGGCGATCCTGCGCAAGGCGCGCGAGGAGGAGCCCGGCCTGCTCGACACGGTGATCCGGTACGGCCGCGACGACCTGGTCACCCACTCGCCGCGGTGCGAGATGCACCTCGCGACGGGCATGACGGTCCGGGAGCTGTGCGACGCGACCGTGACGTACAGCGACAACGCGGCGGGCAACTTCCTGCTGCGGCGGCTCGGCGGCCCGTCCGGCATCACCCGCTTCGCCCGCTCCCTCGGCGACTCCCGCACCCGCCTCGACCGCTGGGAGACCGATCTCAACACCAACATCCCGGGGGACCCGCGCGACACGACGACCCCGGCGGCGATGACCGCGAACCTGCGCGCGCTCGTCCTCGGCGACGCCCTCGACCCGCGGGACCGCGACCAGCTCGTCCGGTGGCTCGTGGAGAACACCACCGGCGACGCCCGCATCCGCGCCGGGCTCCCCGAGGGCTGGCGGGTCGGCGACAAGACCGGCTCCCCCGCGTACGGCGGGGTCAACGACGTCGCCGTGGCCTGGCCCCCGAAGGGCGGCGCCCCGCTGGTCATCTCCGTCTACACGACCCGCCTGGACCCGGACACCCCCGGCGAGGACCGCATCGCCGCCGACATGACCCGCATCGCCGTGGACACCCTCACCTGACCCCGGACATGACACCGCCTCCGACCGGGGTGGGGCCCAGGTCGGAGGCGGGGTTCAGGGGCGGGCCGCACGGGCCCGCGGCGGGCGTCAGCCCATGTGCGGGTAGCCGTACTCGGTCGGCGGGACCAGCGTCTCCTTGATGGCGCGGGTCAGCGTCCACCGCTGGAGGTTCTGCGGGGCACCGGCCTTGTCGTTGGTGCCGGAGGCACGGCCGCCGCCGAAGGGCTGCTGGCCGACGACGGCGCCGGTCGACTTGTCGTTGATGTAGAAGTTGCCCGCGGCGTAGCGGAGCTTCTCCATCGTGTACGCGGCCGCCGCGCGGTCGTTCGCGATGACCGATCCGGTGAGCGCGTAGTCCGAGACCGACTCCATCTGGGTCAGCATCTCGTCGTACTTGTCGTCCTCGTAGACGTGGACGGCCAGGATCGGGCCGAAGTACTCGGTCGTGAAGACCTCGTTGGCCGGGTCCGAGCACTCGACGACGGTCGGGCGCACGAAGTAGCCGACGGAGTCGTCGTAGGTGCCGCCCGCGACGATCGTGCAGGAGTCGTCCGCCTTGGCGCGGTCGATGGCCGCCTTGTTCTTGGCGAACGCGCGCTCGTCGATGACCGCGCCGATGAAGTTCGACAGGTCGGTGACGTCACCCATCTTGATGCCGTCGACCTCGGCCGCGAACTCCTCCTTGAAACCGGAGTTCCAGATCGAGGCGGGGATGTAGGCGCGCGAGGAGGCGGAGCACTTCTGGCCCTGGAACTCGAAGGAGCCGCGGGTCAGCGCGGTCTTCAGGATCGCGCGGTCGGCGCTGGGGTGCGCGACGACGAAGTCCTTGCCGCCGGTCTCGCCGACGAGGCGCGGGTAGGTGCGGTACTTCGCGATGTTCTCGCCGACCGTCTTCCACAGGTACTGGAAGGTCGGGGTCGAGCCGGTGAAGTGGATGCCGGCCAGGTCGCGGTGGTTGAGGGCGACCTCGGAGACGGCGATGCCGTCACCGGTGACGAGGTTGATGACGCCCTTGGGCAGGCCCGCCTCCTCCAGGAGCTGCATGAGCAGCACGGCGGCGTGCGTCTGCGTCGGGGACGGCTTCCACACGACCACGTTGCCCATCAGGGCCGGGGCGGTCGGGAGGTTGCCCGCGATGGCCGTGAAGTTGAACGGCGTGATCGCGTAGACGAAGCCCTCCAGCGGGCGGTGGTCCAGGCGGTTCCAGACGCCGGTGGCGTTCGCCGGGGGCTGCTCGGCGAGCAGGTCACGGGCGTACTTCACGTTGAAGCGCCAGAAGTCGACGAGCTCGCACGGGGTGTCGATCTCGGCCTGCTGCGCGGTCTTCGACTGGCCGAGCATCGTGGAGGCGGCCAGGGTCTCGCGCCACGTCGTGGAGAGCAGCTCGGCGGCGCGCAGGATGATCGCGGCACGGTCGTCGAAGGACATCGCGCGCCACGCCGGGGCGGCGGCGAGGGCGGCGTCGATCGCGTCCTGGGCATCCTGCTGGGTGGCGCCGCGGCCGGTGCCGATGACGGCCTTGTGGTTGTGCGGCTGCACGACCTGGAAGGGCTCGCCGCCACCGAGGCGCTTGACGCCGCCGATGGTCATCGGCAGCTCGATCGGGTTGTCGGCCAGCTCCTTGAGCTTGGCCTCAAGGCGGGCGCGCTCCGGGGAGCCGGGGGCGTAGCCGTGCACCGGCTCGTTGACCGGGGCCGGGACCTGGGTGACAGCGTCCATGAGTTCCGTATCTCCTTTGAGAGGGTCGAGGGGGTGGGAGCTCAGCCCTTGGTTCAGTCCTTGGTGAGGATGGAGCGGGCGAAGAAGAGGAGGTTCGCCGGCTTCTCCGCGAGACGGCGCATGAAATAGCCGTACCAGTCGGTGCCGTATGCGGTGTACACCCGCATCCGGTGGCCTTCGGCGGCGAGCCGCAGGTGCTCGTCGCTGCGGATGCCGTACAGCATCTGGAATTCGTACTCGTCCAGTTTGCGCCCGGCACGCCGCGCGAGCTCCTGCGCGATCGAGATCAGGCGCGGGTCGTGGGACCCGATCATCGGGTACCCCTTGCCCTCCATCAGGGTACGCAGGATGCGGACGTAGGCCTTGTCGGTCTCCGCCTTGTCCTGGTAGGCGACCTCGGCGGGCTCCTTGTAGGCGCCCTTCACGATGCGGACGCGGCTGCCGTTCTCGGCGAGGCGCCGGGCGTCGGCCTCGGTGCGGAAGAGGTAGGCCTGGATGACGCAGCCGGTCTGCGGGAAGTCCTTGCGCAGCTCGTCGTGGATGGCGAACATCGAGTCGAGGGTGGTGTGGTCCTCGGCGTCCAGGGTGACCGTGGTGCCGATGGCCGCGGCGGCCTCCACGACGGGGCGCACATTGGCGAGGGCGAGCTCGTGGCCGCCCTCCAGCGCCTGGCCGAACATCGACAGCTTCACGGACATCTCGGCCTTCGTCCCGAGGCCCAGGTCCTTCAGCCGGCCGATGAGCTCCAGGTAGGCGTCGCGGGCGGCGTGCGACTGCTCGACGGTGGTGATGTCCTCGCCCACCACGTCGAGGGTCACCTCCAGGCCCTTGTCGGCAGCGTCGACGATGATCGGGACCACCTGGTCGACGGTCTCACCGGCGATGAACCGGGAGACGACCTGCTTGGTGCCGGGGGCCGCCGATACAAAACGGCGCATCTTGTCGCTGCGCGACGCGGCGAGGATCACGGGACCCAGCACGGGGCACCTCCACGGGTGTACGAAATCGAGGGCCATACCGACAAAACCCTCGATGGAGGGAATGCGGCGGTACGGCACGGAGAACCACCGTGAAATTTAGGGATACACCGGATCGTGAACCATCGACAGCTGTCACGCATCCGTGCCCTGGATCTCAGACAGATGTCTGAAGAAAGCGGTGGCCTGCGCGAGAATGGTCATCGTGAAGGGCGACTACCAAGAACTGGTCGACGAGATCTCGGCGCTGCTCGGCGCTCCCGCGACCCTGGAGAACCGGGATTTCGAGCTGATCGCCTTCGGCGCGCACGACGGCGGCGGCGACAGCGGCTTCGACGCGTCCGTCCTCGACCCGGTCAGGACCCGCTCGATCCTGACCCGCCGGTCCACGGCCGAGGTCCGCTCCTGGTTCGAGGGCTTCGGCATCACCCGCGCCACCGCCCCGGTCCGCATCCCGCCCACCCCGGCGGCGGGCGTCCACCGGGGCCGGATCTGCCTTCCCGTACGCCACCGGGGCTTCGCCCTCGGATACGTCTGGCTGCTCGACGACGATCCCGGCCCGGGCGAGCAGCAGCTGGCCGCCGCCATGGAGGTGGCCGCCAGGATCGGTGCGCTGCTCGCCGACGAGGCGCAGGCGGGCGCCGACCTCACCCGGGAGTTCCGGGCGGTCCTGACGGCCGAGCGGGGCTGGCAGCGCGACATGGCGGTGGCCTCGCTGCGCACGGCGCTCGGCTCGCGCGGCGACGGCCTGCACGCGGTGGTGTGCGTCGCCCCGTGGCGCTCCGCGGACCCGGACGACGCCCCCGCCGCCCGTACGGTGCCGGGCGCGGCGGCGGTGTGCACGGTGCCGTGGGGCACGACCGCGCAGTCCCTGGCGGCGCTGGTGCGGCTGCGCTCGGCCGACGCGCTGTCGCCCGCGCACACGGCGGCGTCGCGTCTGCTGGATTCGGCGCCGGGTGCGGCGGCCGGCATCGCGGGGGCCCGGCACGGTCTGGAGGATCTGGGTGCCGCCTGGTGGGAGGCGTCGGGGGCGGCGCGGGCGGCGCTGGCCGAGCGGCGCTTCGGCCCGGTCGCGCAGTGGTCGGACGTCGGCCCGTACCGCCTGCTGACCGCGCTGCCCCCGGAGGCGGCGCACGACCCCGTGGGCCGCCAGCTCCTCTCCCCCACCCACCGTGAACTGGCCCGGACCGCCGAGGTGTTCCTCGACTGCGCGGGCCAGGCGGGGCGCGCGGCCGCCGAGTTGGGCATCCACCGCCAGACCCTCTACTACCGCCTGTCGCGCGTGGAGCAGCTCACCGGCCTCGACCTGGACGACGGCGAGGACCGTCTGCTGCTGCACATGGTCCTGAAGTCGTCACGGCTGTAAGCGGCAGGTAACGAACGCCCGATTCCGTGATCTTGCAGGGGTACGGTTTTCCCCGTCCGAAAATCACCCTCCACACGGGAGAACGAACACCTCATGAAGCTCAGGCTGTTGGCCTCCGCCGTCGCCGTCTCCGCCATCGCGCTCTCCGGCACCGTCCTCACCACGGGCACCGCCGCGGCCGCCACGAGGCCGGACTGCTCCCGTGGCCTCACCAACGTCCCCGCCAAGGAGACGGTGAAGGTCCGCACCACGCCGAAGGTGAACGGCCACGCGGTCGGTCAGCTGAACAAGGGCCGCAAGGCGTTCCTCTGCAACGACGGCCAGTCCTTCACCGGCCAGTCGTACCGCCTCTGCGGCAAGAGCAGCAACAAGTGGCTGTACGTCATGCCGAACAACGCCAACATCAAGGGCTACGTTCCGGCCACCTGCATCGACTGGTAACCCTGCCCTACTGGTAACCCCTGCCCCACTGAACGCCGAACGGGCTGGAGCTCCATCTCTCCAGCCCGTCCGGCGTTTCGCGTTTCCTGGTCGGTTTTCCTAGTCCGTGAGGTTCACCGCGCGGGCGGACTCCGCGCCGATCTCCTCCGCCAGCTCGTTCAGCACCGGCTGCGGCACCGTGTCGTCGACGGTGAGGACGGCGAGGGCCTCGCCACCGACGTCGGCGCGGGCGACCTGCATGCCCGCGATGTTGATGCCCGCCTCGCCGAGGACGCGGCCGACGGTGCCGACGACGCCGGGACGGTCGGCGTACCGCAGGACGACCATGTGGTCGGCGAGCGCCAGGTCCACGTCGTACTCGCCGATGGCGACGATCTTCTGCAGGTGCTTCGGTCCGGCCAGCGTGCCGGAGACGGCGATCTCCTCGCCGCCGGAGAGCGTGCCGCGCACCGTGACCACGTTCCGGTGGTCGGGCGACTCGGAGCTCGTGGTCAGCCGGACCTCGACACCGCGCTCCTGCGCGAACAGCGGCGCGTTCACATAGCTCACGGTCTCGTCGACGACGTCCTCGAACACGCCCTTCAGCGCGGACAGTTCGAGCACCTTCACGTCGTGCTGGGTGATCTCGCCGTACACCTCGACGTCGAGGCGGGCCGCGACCTCGCCCGCGAGGGCGGTGAAGATCCGGCCGAGCTTCTCGGCGAGCGGCAGGCCGGGGCGCACGTCCTCGGCGATGACACCGCCCTGCACGTTCACCGCGTCGGGCACGAGCTCGCCGGCGAGGGCGAGGCGCACCGACTTGGCGACGGCGATGCCGGCCTTCTCCTGCGCCTCGTCCGTGGAGGCGCCGAGGTGCGGGGTGCAGACGACCTGGTCGAACTGGAAGAGCGGGGAGTCCGTGCAGGGCTCCTTCGCGTACACGTCCAGGCCGGCGCCGGCGACGCGGCCCTCCTTGAGGGCGGAGTGCAGCGCTTCCTCGTCGACGATGCCGCCGCGCGCGGCGTTGACGATGCGGACGGTCGGCTTGACCTTGTGCAGCGCCTCGTCACCGATGAGGCCGAGGGTCTCGGGCGTCTTGGGCAGGTGCACGGTGATGAAGTCGGAGACCTCAAGCAGCTCGTCGAGCGACAGGACCTTGACGCCCATCTGGGCGGCGCGCGCGGGCTGCACGTACGGGTCGTAGGCGACGACCTTCATGCCGAAGGCGCTCATGCGCTGGGCGACGAGGGCACCGATGCGGCCGAGGCCGACGACGCCGAGGGTCTTCTCGGCGAGCTCGACGCCGGTGTACTTGGAGCGCTTCCACTCGCCGTTCTTGAGGGCGGCGTTGGCCTGGGGGATGTTGCGCGCGGTGGCCAGGAGCAGGCCGCAGGCGAGCTCGGCGGCGGTGACGATGTTGGACGTCGGGGCGTTGACGACCATCACGCCGGCCTTGGTGGCGGCGGACACGTCCACGTTGTCCAGGCCGACGCCGGCGCGGGCGACGACCTTCAGCTTCTTGGCCGCGGCGATGGCCTCGGCGTCGACCTTGGTCGCGGAGCGGACCAGGATCGCGTCGACATCGGCGATGGCGGGCAGCAACTCGGCGCGGTCCGCGCCGTTGCACTGGCGGATCTCGAAGTCCGGGCCCAGCGCGTCGACGGTGGCGGGCGACAGCTCTTCAGCGATGAGTACGACGGGTTTGCCGGTGGCAGCAGTGCTCACGTGAGTCCTCACAAGTCCATTGCGGACGGCCGTCCCGACGGCCGCAGGCGGTGGAGGGTGCTAGCCGCGTGGAAGACGCACGACGCTGTGGGCCCGACGCGAATGTTGAACAGAAGCATAGTGGCGCCGAACGGATCAGCATGCGCCTCTACGGAAGGATCACCCGTCCGTGGCTGGACAGGGTGGACAAGGGCCGGGGCAACTGCCCCGGCCCTCACCCGTACGACTTACGCGTCGTCGTCGTTGACCCAGCTCATGAGCTTGCGGAGCTCCTTGCCGGTGGTTTCCAGGAGGTGGTTCTCGTCCTGGGTCTTGTACTCGTTGTACTTCTTCAGGCCGCCGTGGTACTCGTCCATCCACTGCTTGGCGAACGTGCCGTCCTGGATCTCCGCGAGGACCTTCTTCATCTCGGCCTTGGTGGCGTCCGTGATGATCCGCGGGCCGGTGATGTAGTCGCCCCACTCGGCGGTCTCGGAGACGGACCAGCGCATCTTCTCCAGGCCGCCCTCGTACATGAGGTCCACGATCAGCTTCAGCTCGTGGAGGCACTCGAAGTACGCGATCTCCGGCTGGTAGCCCGCCTCGGTCAGGGTCTCGAAGCCCGCCTTGACCAGCGCGGCGGTGCCGCCGCAGAGCACGGCCTGCTCGCCGAACAGGTCGGTCTCGGTCTCCTCGGTGAAGGTCGTCTTGATGACGCCCGCACGCGTGCCGCCGATGCCCTTGGCGTACGAGAGCGCCAGCGGGAAGCCGTTGCCGGTGGCGTCCTGCTCGACGGCCGCGATACACGGAACGCCGCGACCCTCCTCGTACTGGCGGCGGACCAGGTGGCCCGGACCCTTGGGGGCGACCATGCAGACGTCGACGCCCTCGGGGGCCTTGATGAAGCCGAAGCGGATGTTCAGGCCGTGGCCGAAGAACAGCGCGTCGCCGTCCTTGAGGTTGTCCTTGATGGACTCCTCGTAGACCTGGGCCTGGATGGGGTCCGGCACCAGGATCATGATGACGTCGGCCTCGGCCGCCGCCTCCGACGGGGTGACGACGCGCAGGCCCTGCTCCTCGGCCTTGGCCTTGGACTTGGAGCCCTCGTGCAGACCGACGCGGACGTCGACACCCGAGTCACGGAGCGACAGCGCGTGGGCGTGGCCCTGGCTGCCGTAGCCGATGACCGCGACCTTGCGGCCCTGGATGATGGACAGGTCGGCGTCGTCGTCGTAGAACAGCTCGGCCACTGGGAATCTCCTATGTGTGCTGGTGTTGCGTCCCACCGTACGGCGGGTTCGGTGAGGGAAGTTCAGGGGTCTCGGTATCCGAGAGGGGTATCGAGGGTCCCGGGTCAGGCGCTGCGGTCGAGCGCCCGCAGACTGCGGTCGGTGATGGAGCGGGAGCCGCGGCCGATCGCGATGGTGCCGGACTGGACGAGCTCCTTGATGCCGAAGGGCTCCAGCATCTTGAGCATGGCCTCCAGCTTGTCGCTGCTGCCGGTGGCCTCGATGGTGACGGCCTCCGGGGAGACGTCCACGGTCTTGGCGCGGAACAGCTGGACGATCTCGACGATCTGGGAGCGGGTCTCGTTGTCGGCGCGGACCTTCGCGAGGACGAGTTCGCGGGCCACGGCGGCGCCCGGCTCCAGCTCGACGATCTTCAGGACGTTGACGAGCTTGTTGAGCTGCTTGGTGACCTGTTCGAGCGGCAGGTCCTCGACGTTCACCACGATGGTGATGCGGGAGATGTCGGGGTGCTCCGTGACGCCCACGGCGAGCGAGTCGATGTTGAAGCCGCGGCGCGAGAACAGGGCGGTGATCCGTGCGAGGACGCCGGGCTTGTTCTCGACCAGGACGGAGAGCGTGTGCTTGGTGGACATGGCGCGTGGTCTCTCTTTCGCTCTCGGTCTCAGTCGTCTTCGTTGTCGCCGAAGTCGGGGCGGACCCCGCGGGCGGCCATGACCTCGTCGTTCGAGGTGCCGGCGGCGACCATCGGCCAGACCTGGGCGTCCTCGTGGACGATGAAGTCGACGACGACCGGGCGGTCGTTGATGGCGTTCGCCTCCGCGATGACCTTGTCGAGGTCCTCGGGGCGCTCGCAGCGCAGCGCCACACAGCCCATGGCCTCCGACAGCTTCACGAAGTCGGGGACGCGGGTGCCCTTGTTGGGGCCGATGTCCTCGGGACCGCTGTGCAGGACGGTGTTGGAGTAACGCTGGTTGTAGAACAGGGTCTGCCACTGGCGGACCATCCCGAGGGCGCCGTTGTTGATGATGGCGACCTTGATCGGGATGTTGTTCAGGGCGCAGGTGGTGAGCTCCTGATTGGTCATCTGGAAGCAGCCGTCGCCGTCGATCGCCCAGACCGTGCGGTCGGGCCGGCCGGCCTTGGCGCCCATCGCGGCCGGGACCGCGTAGCCCATCGTCCCGGCGCCGCCGGAGTTGAGCCAGGTGGCGGGCTTCTCGTACTGGATGAAGTGCGCGGCCCACATCTGGTGCTGGCCGACGCCCGCCGCGAAGATCGTGCCTTCCGGAGCGAGTTGGCCGACGCGCTCGATGACGTGCTGCGGGGAGAGCGAGCCGTCCTCGGGCTGGGTGTAGCCGAGGGGGTAGGTGTCGCGCCAGCGGTTCAGGTCGCTCCACCAGGCGGTGTAGTCACCCTTGTGGCCCTCGGTGTGCTCGGTCTGGACGGCCTGGACGAGGTCGGCGATGACCTCGCGGGCGTCGCCGACGATCGGCACGTCGGCGGCGCGGTTCTTGCCGATCTCGGCCGGGTCGATGTCGGCGTGGACGATCTTCGCGAACGGGGCGAAGCTGTCCAGCTTGCCGGTGACGCGGTCGTCGAAGCGGGCTCCGAGGGCGACGATCAGGTCGGCCTTCTGCAGCGCGGTGACGGCGGTGACCGCACCGTGCATGCCCGGCATTCCCACGTGCAGCGGGTGGCTGTCGGGGAATGCGCCGAGCGCCATCAGTGTGGTGGTGACGGGCGCTCCGGTGAGCTCTGCCAGAACCTTCAGCTCCGCGGTGGCCTGCGCCTTGATGACGCCGCCGCCGACGTAGAGGACGGGTCGCTTGGCGCCGGTGATCAGCTTGGCGGCCTCGCGGATCTGCTTGGCGTGCGGCTTGGTCACCGGGCGGTAGCCGGGCAGGTCCTGCTGCGGCGGCCAGGAGAACGTCGTCTGCGCCTGGAGGGCGTCCTTGGCGATGTCCACGAGGACGGGGCCCGGGCGCCCGGTGGAGGCGATGTGGAAGGCCTCGGCGATGGTGCGCGGGATGTCCTCGGCCTGGGTGACCAGGAAGTTGTGCTTGGTGATCGGCATCGTGATGCCGACGATGTCCGCCTCCTGGAAGGCGTCCGTGCCGATGGCCTTGGAGGCCACCTGGCCGGTGATCGCGACCATCGGGACGGAGTCCATGTGGGCGTCGGCGATCGGGGTGACCAGGTTGGTGGCGCCGGGGCCGCTCGTCGCCATGCAGACGCCGACCTTGCCGGTGGCCTGCGCGTATCCGGTGGCCGCGTGGCCCGCGCCCTGCTCGTGCCGCACCAGGACGTGCCGCACCCGGGTGGAGTCCATCATCGGGTCGTAGGCCGGGAGGATGGCTCCGCCGGGGATGCCGAACACCGTGTCGGCCCCGACTTCCTCAAGAGAACGAATCAGGGACTGCGCACCCGTGACGTGTTCGACGGGGGCGGACTGCTGTCCTGAGGATCGGGGCCGCGGCTGCGGATGGTGGGCCCCGGTGGCCTGCTCGGTCATCGGCATTCTCTTCTCGAAGCTGAGGGTTTTTGCGGGGTGTTTGCGGGGGTTTGGCAGGTGCCAGTGCAACAAAAAACCCCTCGTGCCGTGAGGCAAGCGAGGGGAGCGCGCCGGGTGCGGTCGCTGGATTCCGGTGTTCGGACCGGTCAGTCCCAGCTTCAGCCGACGCGCTTTCCAAGTACGAGAATTCGGGTGCGCATGGCATTGACCCTCCCCCCGGCACGCATGGTGTGTCAAGTAGGTGGGACGGGGGTCTCATCATGTGAACGGGCATAGGGCGAGGGGCCGCTCGCGTACGCCGCCGGGGAGCCGCCCACGTACGTCCCCGCGGGCCCGCCCGCGTACGGCCCGGAGGAGCCGCCCGCATACGCCCCCGCGGGTCCGCCCGCGTAGCTCGCCGACGGCACGCCGCCGTACGTCACCGGACGGCCGCCCGCGAGCACCGGCTCGGCCGGGCCGTGCGGCACCGGATACTCGCCGATGGAGAGCGCCCGGCGCAGCCGGTACTCGTCGAGGGGCCCGGAGAACGCCATCCCCTGGCCGTGCGTGCAGCCCATCGCGCGCAGGGCGACCACCTGCTCGGGCAGGTCGACGCCGTCGGCCACGGAGACGAGCCCCAGGTCGTTCGCGATGCGCAGCAGACCGGAGGTGATCTTGTGCAGCCGGGCGGACTCGACGACACCCTCGATCAGGCCGCGGTCCAGCTTCAGTACGTCGATGGGGAGCCGGCGCAGTGCGGTGATCGCGGCATAGCCACTGCCGAAGCCGTCGAGCGCGATGCGTACGCCGAGCCTGCGCAGGGCCGCGAGGCGGCGCTCCAGGTCGTCGAGCGAGACGCGGGGGTCGCTGTCGGCGAGCTCGATGACGAGCGCGCCGGAGGGCAGGCCGTGCCGGGTCAGGAGCGCCTCGATGGAGCCCATGGGCATGGACCGGTCCAGCAGGCGGCGCGCGCTCATCCGGACGGCGACGGGCACCGCGTGGCCGCTCCGGCCGCGCTCGGCGGCCTGCTCGACGGCTTCTTCGAGCATCCAGCGGCCCAGCTCGGCCGCCCTGCCGCCGTCCTCGCCCTTCTTCTCGGACACGCGCAGGAATTCGGCGGGCGTGAAGAGGATGCCCTGCGCCGAGCGCCAGCGCGCCTGGGCCGCGACCGACGTGATCCGGCCGTCGTCGAGCCGGACCACGGGCTGATGCAGCAGCGCGAACTCGCCCTCGTGCAGCGCGGCGCGCAGCCGGGTGGCGAGCTGCGCCTTGCGGACGACGTCGGCCTGCATCTGGGGCGCGTACAGCTCGACGCGGTTCTTGCCCCCGGCCTTGGCGCGGTACATCGCCAGGTCGGCGTTGCGGAGGAGCTCTCCGGCGCCGATGCCCGGTTCGGCGAAGGCCACGCCGATGGACGCCGCTACGCGCACGTCGTTGCCGTCGATGGCGTAGGGCTGGGACAGGGTGATTCTCAGCCGGTCGGCGAGTTCGTAGATGTGCCGTTCTCTGGCGGCCTGGTCTCTGGTCCCGTCGCCGACGATGAGGGCCGCGAACTCATCGCCGCCGAGCCGGGAGGCGGTGTCGCCCGAACGCACCGCCTCCTGAAGTCTGCGCGCGGCCTGGATGAGGAGCTCGTCCCCGGCCTGGTGTCCGATGGTGTCGTTGACGGCCTTGAAGCCGTCGAGGTCGATGAAGAGGACGGCCGTGCCGCGGTCGGTCACTCTGCGGCCGGCCAGTGCCTGGCCCACGCGGCGGGTGAACAGGGCGCGGTTGGGCAGGTCGGTGAGCGGGTCGTGCTCGGCGTTGTGCTGCAACTGTGCCTGGAGGCGGACCCGTTCGGTGACGTCTCTGCTGTTGAAGATGAGGCCGCCCTGGTGGCGGTTGACGGTGGACTCCACGTTCAGCCAGTCGCCGTCGCCGGACTTGAAGCGGCACTCGATGCGGGTGGTGGGCTCCTCGACGGGGTTGGCGGCGAGGAATCTGCGGACCTCGTGGACGACCCGGCCCAGGTCCTCGGGGTGCATGAGCGAGGCCAGTTCGGAACCGACGAGCTCTTCGGCGTCGCGGCCGTAGACCCCGGCGGCGGCCGGGCTCACGTACCGCAGGATGCCGTTCGGCGCGGCGATCATGATGACGTCGCTGGAGCCCTGGACCAGGGACCTGAAGTGGTTCTCCTTCTGGGCCAGTTCCTGGGTGAGCGTGATGTTGTCAAGGAGCATGATGCCCTGGCGGACCACGAGCGCGAGCACCACGGTGCCCGCGGTGAGCAGCACGACGCGGTCGACACTGCGGCCGTTCAGTACGTTGTAGAGGATTCCCAACGTGCAGACGGCGGCGGCCAGATAAGGAGTGAGGGCGGCCAGCGATCCGGCGATCGGGCGGGTCGCGGCGGCCCGCGGCTCCTCGGGGCCGCTGTCGTACTGCACGCGTGCGTGGCCCGTCCCGCGCGCGCCGTGCACGTGCCAGGGGGCGGCCCATGGGGCGTACGCGAGGAGCAGCGAGCCCGCGAACCAGCCGGCGTCCAGCATCTGGCCGGAGCGGTAACTGGCGTGCAGCAGCGGCGAGGTGAAGAGCGCGTCGCACATCACGGTCAGGGCGAGCGCGCCGATCGCGGTGTTCACCGCCGTGCGGTTGGCCGAGGACCGTCTGAAGTGCAGGGCCAGTACCATGCTGACCAGCGCGATGTCGAGAAGCGGGTAGGCGAGGGAGAGCGCGGCGTACGCGACGCTCCGGCCCTCGAACTGCGCGGTGTGGGCGAGGGCGAGGCTCCAGGAGAGCGTGAGGAGCGAGCCCCCGATCAGCCAGGAGTCGAGGGCCAGGCAGCCCCAGCCCGCCTTGGTCATCGGACGCTTGGCGAGCACGAGCAGTCCGATGATGGCGGGTGGGGCGAAGCAGAGGAAGAACAGGTCGGCGAGGCCCGGACTGGGCACGGGCCGCTCCAGTACGACCTCGTACCAGCCCCAGACGCCGTTGCCGAAGGCTGCCATCGCGGAGGAGAGCGCGAAGAGCAGCCATGCGGGTCGAAAGCGGCTGCGGCGCGTGCGGGAGTAGCGGAAGCAGGAGATCGCGGCCGCCGCCGCCGCGAGGCTCAGCCCGAAGTCGCCCATGATCAGGGCGAGTCGCTCCGATCCCCAGCCGAGCGCCGAGCCCACGGCGTACGCCCCGCAGAGCAGCAGGAGCACCAGCTGGGAGAAGAGTCCACGGCCCCCGGGCAGCGGGCGCCTGACCAGCGGCACCCTGTGCGGCAGCGCCGCCACGCCCCCGTCGAGGACGGGCGTCGGGGTCGGGCGGGCACTCACCGGGCCGCCCTGGTCCGTGCGGCCCCCGTGTCCGCCCGGCGCGCGCGTCGGCCGGGCCGACAGGGGCGCTGGTGCGTGCGGCGACGGCCGCTCGTGCGGTTCCCGGCTCGCCTGCGTCTGCGGGCCGGTGTGCGGCAGAGTCGCCGGCTGCGGTCCCGCCACGTCGGATCGTTCGCCCATAGGCCGTGCATCGCCCGTCGCCCCCCTCGCAGTCTGATGTCTCGTCCCCGGCGCCGAACGGTCCACGGCGCATCCCCTGTCGGGACGATACACCAGACTCGTCACTCAGGGACATAGCTCCTCTACGCTCCGTGACTGTCGGCGGGGAAGCGAACACGGGGCGCACGCAGACGGGCGCGGAGCGTACGCAAAGCGCTCCCGGGCGATCAACTGCCCGTTGTCAGCACCACGTTGTCAAGGGGCTGTCCGGCGACGAACTTGGTCAGTTGGGCGGCGAGCAGTCGTCGGGCGCGGGGCCCGAACGCCGAGGTGGAGCCGCCCACGTGCGGGCTGATCAGTGCTCCTGGAGCGTGCCACAGGGGGTGGCCTGCGGGCAGGGGTTCCGGATCGGTCACGTCGAGGGCGGCGGTGAGGCGGCCGGACTCCAGTTCCGCGAGGAGCGCCTTGGTGTCGACCACGGGTCCGCGGGCGACGTTCACGAGCAGCGCGCCGTCCTTCATGCGGGCCAGGAAGTCGGCGCCGACCAGCCCTCTCGTGGTCTCGGAGAGCGGCGTCGAGAGGATGACGACGTCCGCGTCGGGCAACAGGGAGGGCAGGTCGGCGAGCGGATGCACGGGGCCGCGCTCCGTGGCACGGGCAGAGCGCGCGACGCGCGCCACCCGCGCGCATTCGAAGGGGGCGAGCCTGTCCTCGATGGCGGAACCGATCGATCCGTAACCCACGATGAGCACGGACCTGTCGGCGAGCGCCGGATAGAACCCGGACCGCCACTCCTCCTGCCGCTGCTCCTCCACGAAGCGTGGGATCCCCCGCAGCGAGGCGAGCGTCAGGGCGAGCGCGAGCTCCGCGGTGCTGGCCTCATGCACACCACGGGCGTTGCACAGCCGCACGCCGGACGCGAGGAACGGGATCCCCGGCTCCACGTGGTCGATGCCCGCGGTCAGGGTCTGTACGACGCGTAGGGACGTCATCGCGGACAGGGGGCGTACGGCGATCTCGGTGCCCGTCATGTAGGGCACCACATAGAAAGCGCAGTCGGCCGGGTCCGCGGGGAACTCCGGGCCGCCGTCCCAGAACCGGTAGTCGAGTCCCGCCTCGGAGGCCTCGGGAAGCCCTTGGACCTCGTGCGCTGCAAACGGAAGCCATACGTCTGTCGTCATGGCCAGGAGGCTAGTGCGCGTCGGTGCGGGTCGCCCTGGGAGGGCAGCGGTCGGGGTCGCGGCGACAGCGGTTAGTTTTGATGATCTCCGAACGAGGAGTGGGAGGGTACGTCCAGGTGGAGCGCAGGACGATCGGCGCGGGGGCGCTCGAAGTGGGCGCCGTCGGACTCGGCTGCATGCCGATGAGCTGGGCGTACACCGGCTCGCGGCAGCGCGGCGACGCGTCGGTGCGCACTGTGCACGCCGCATTGGACGCCGTCGGCGCGGCCGGTGGCGGTGGGGGGCTGCTGCTGGACACGGCCGACATGTACGGGCCGTTCACCAATGAGCTGCTGATCGGCAGGGTGCTGAAGGAGCGGCGCGCGGAGGCGTTCGTGTCGACGAAGTGCGGGCTGCTCGTGGGCGAGCAGCACATCGTCGCCAACGGCCGCCCCGGCTATGTGAAACGGGCCTGCGACGCGTCGCTGCGGCGGCTGCAGACGGAGACCATCGACCTCTATCAGCTGCACCGGGCCGACCCCGAGGTACCCATCGAGGAGACCTGGGGCGCGATGGCCGAGCTGGTCGCCGCGGGGAAGGTGCGGGCGCTGGGGCTGTGCGCCGTGGGGGCGCGCGCTCAGCGGCGTGCGGCGCCGGGGCGTCCGGGGCGGGGGCTGCACGACGCGACGATCCGGCAGTTGGAGCGGGTGCAGCAGGTCTTTCCGGTGAGCGCGGTGCAGGCCGAGCTTTCGGTGTGGTCACCGGAGGCGCTGGACGCGCTGCTGCCGTGGTGTGTGGACCGCGGGATAGGGCTGCTCGCGGCGATGCCGCTGGGGAACGGTTTCCTCACGGGCACGCTGAAGCCCGGCCAGGGCTTCGAACCGGACGACCTGCGGGCCCGGCACCCGCGCTTCACCGCCGAAATGATGGCGGCCAACCAGCCGCTGGTGGTGGGGTTGCGTCGGGTGGCGGAGCGGCACGGGGCGACGCCCGCGCAGGTCGCGCTGGCGTGGGTGCTCGCGCAGGGCCGGCACGTGGTGCCCATTCCCGGTGCCAAGCGGGAGCGCTGGGCGGTGGAGAACGCCGGGGCGGCCGCGGTGCGGCTGACGGAGGCGGACCTGGCGGAGATCGCGGCGCTGCCGCCCGCGCTGGGGTCGTGGGACTGAGTTCGGGAACCTGAGGGGCGCGAGCGGTGTATGAACAGGAGAAGCGCTGCGTCGAAGGGATCTGATCGTGCGACGACCTGCTGTTACGGCCATGCTGACCGCTGCCTCCCTCCTGTTCGCGGTGGGGTGCTCGTCCGGCGACGACGAACCGGACCGACGTGAGAGCCCGCCGCAGCGGGACACGTCGAGCCGGACCCCCACCGGGAAGGCGGGCGCCGAGGCGCCACCTGAGAAGGGCTCCGCGAAGGTCGTCCGCACCGTCGCCACGGGCCTCAAGTCCCCCTGGGGCCTCGCGCCACTGCCCGGCGGTGACCTGCTGGTGTCCTCGCGCGACGAGGGGACGATCACCCGGGTCGACGGGAAGACGGGCAAGAAGACGGAGCTCGGCTCGGTGCCGGGCGTCTCCCCCGGTGGCGAGGGCGGCCTGATGGGCCTCGCCCTCTCTCCTTCGTACGCGTCGGACCACTTGGTGTACGCGTACTTCACGACGGAGTCCGACAACCGCATCGCCCGCATGCTGTACGACGAGAAGAAGCCCTCGGGCGAGCAGCTGGGCGCGCCCGACACCATTTTCAAGGGCATCCCTAAAGGCATGATCCACAACGGCGGCCGGATCGCCTTCGGCCCGGACAAGATGCTGTACGCGGGCGCGGGGGAAACGGGTGAGACGGACCTCGCGCAGGACAAGAAGTCGCTGGGCGGCAAGATCCTCCGCCTCACCCCGGAGGGCGAGCCGGCCCCCGGCAATCCCTTCGACGACTCGGCCGTCTATTCGTACGGGCACCGGAATGTGCAGGGCCTGGCCTGGGACGAGCAGAAGCGGCTGTGGGCCTCGGAGTTCGGCCAGGACACCTGGGACGAGCTGAACGACATCGAGGCCGGCGGGAATTACGGCTGGCCCGAGGTCGAGGGCAAGGAGGGCGAGGAGGGCTTCCGGGACCCGGTCGCCCAGTGGAAGACGTCGGAGGCCTCACCGAGCGGTGTCGCCTATGCCGAGGGCTCGGTGTGGATGGCGGGGCTGCGCGGCGAGCGGCTGTGGCGCGTCCCGGTGCGGGGCGTGGAGGGCGAGCCGGAGCCGCAGGCCTTCCTGGAGGGCGAACACGGCCGCCTGCGCACGGTGGTCGCGGCGGGCGGCGACAAGCTGTGGCTGGTCACGAACGAGACGGACTCGCGGGGCACCCCGGAGAAGGAGGACGACAAGATCCTGGAGGTGCGGGTGAAGTAGGTCAGCTGTCCGACGCGTCAGGCGAAGCTATCTCCTCGCCGCTCGGCTCCTCCTCGCCACCCGGCGTCTCGTCGGAGCGTGGCGCCGGGACAGGTGGGCGTACGACCACCTTGCCCGAGGTCAGGTCGATCGGTCCGCGCCCCGGGTCGCCGTCGGCGAGGTCGACGCGGGTCATCTCCAGGCGCTTCTGTTCGTCGTCGGTGTGCTTGCGCCCCGGCGCGAACAGAGCCTCGATCGCGTTGAACACTGCGCCTCCCAGGAGCCGAGATCCTGCCGTCAAGCGTAAGCGAGGCGCCCGGAAACCGGCTTGAGACGAAAAAGGGCAGGTCAGCGCCGGGCGGGCTCTTCGTCGGTGGTGGGGAAGAGCCGCAGCCGGTGGGCGAGCGCGGCGGCCTCGCCGCGGCCGGTGACGGACAGCTTGGCGAGGATGTTGGAGACGTGGACGCTCGCCGTCTTCGGGGAGATGAAGAGCTCCTCGGCGATCTGGCGGTTGCTGCGGCCCGCCGCGACCAGCCGCAGGACGTCCCGTTCCCTGCTGGTCAGGCCCAGCGCCTCGGCGGGGTGGGCCGGGGCGGCGGGGGCGCGGACGGCCTCGGTGGGGTGCAGGGAGAGGCGGGCGCGCCGGGCGAGTCCGGTGATCGAGTCGGAGAGCGGCCGGGCGCCGAGCCGGTCGGCCACCTCGCCGGCCTGGCGCAGCAGGTGGGCGGCGCGGTCGCGGTCGGTGGTGTCCGGGGCGAGGAGGGACTCGGCCAGGCGCAGGCGGGCCTGGGCGAGGTCGTAGGGGCGGTCGAGGGGTTCGAGGGCGGTGACGACGGTCGCCCAGTCGGCGGGGCGGTCGCGGCCTTCGGCGCGCAGGAGTTCGGTGCGGGTCCATTCGTCGTAGGCGAGGGAGAGCGGGGTGGGGGTGGCGAGGGACTTGGTGACGCCGCGGATGCGTTCGAGGGCGGCGGGGCGGCCGGGTTCGGCGGCGGGCAGGCCGCGGGCGTCCGCCTCCATCGTGGCGGCGGCGAGGAGCAGGGGCCAGCCGTATTTGTAGGTGCCGAGGGGGAGCCCGGTGGCGAGGCCGCGTTCGAGTTCGGCGCGGCCGTCGAGGATGCGGCCCTCGGCGGCGGCGAGGCCGAGGGCGATGCGGATGAGGACGAGGAGGTACTGGGGCTGCGGGTCGTGGGTGCCGAGGTGCTGGTGGGCGGTGTGCATGTGGCGGGCGGCCGCGGCGCACTCACCGCGGTAGAGCGCCATGCGCGCGGATCGTTCGGAGGCGGAGGCCCGGGGCTTCGAACTCTGCGCACATCGCTGGGTCTCCGCGACGGCGTGGGCCGCCTCGTCCCAGCGGCCGAGGGAGATGAGCGACTCGGCGACATTGGCCCAGACCCAGCCCTCGGAGTCCACCAGGCCGTACTTCCGGCAGAACTCGATGCCCTCCATCGCGACCTCGACGGCTTCGGCGGAGCGGCCGACGCCTTCGAGGGATGAGGGGAGGTTGATGTGGACCCGGCTGAGGTCGGTGACCAGGCCGTCCTGGACGACGCGGTCTCTGACCTCGTACATCTCGGCGAGGCCCGCCTCGGGGTCGCCGGCCTCGACCAGGAGGGCGCCGCGGGTGAGGCGGGCGTTGAGCTCGATGGTGTCGGCCTTGACCATGCGGGCGTACTCGACGGCGCGTTCGGCGGCGGCCAGGGTCTCGGGCCCCGGGTCGTGCAGCATGCCCCAGGAGGCGCGGTAGACGAGGACATCGGCGTGCACCTCGGAGGGCGGCAGGCCGCGCATCAGCTCCTCGGCCTTGGCGATCTCCGCCCAGCCGTCGCCGCGGCCGAGGGTGGAGACGAGGCGCGAGCGGGCCACCCAGAACCATGCGGAGCGGTGGGGATCGTTCTCGCCGTCGAGGAATCGCAGGGCGCGCTTGGTGATTTTGAGGGCGCGGTCGCGTTCGCCGGAGAGGCGGCCGGCGACCGTGGCCTCGGCCATCAGGTCCAGATAGCGCAGGGGGGCGGTGGTGGGGTCGCAGCCGCAGGCGGGGTAGCCCTCGACGTAGTCGGCGGGGCGGAGGTCTTCGCGGACGGTCTCGGGGGCGTCGTCCCACAGCTCCATCGCCCGTTCGAGCAGGCGGAGTTGTTCGGCGTAGGCGTACCGGCGGCGGGCCTCGACGGAGGCGACGAGGACGGCGGGCAGGGCCTTGGCCGCGTCGTGCGCGTGGTACCAGTAGGTGGCGAGGCGGGCGGCGCGCTGGTCGGCGGAGACGAGCGTGGGGTCGGCCTCCAGGGCCTGGGCGAAGCGGCGGTTGATGCGGGAGCGCTCGCCGGGGAGCAGGTCGTCGCTGACGGCCTCGCGGACCAGGGAGTGGCGGAAGCGGTAGCCGTCGCCGTCCGGCGAGGCGAGCAGGATGTTGGCGCCGACGGCGGCCCGCAGCGCCTCGATGAGGTCGTCCTCGTCGAGTCCCGCGACTTCGGCGAGCAGTGCGTACTCGACGGTGGAGCCGCCCTCGGCGACGATCCGCGCCACCCGCTGGGTGTCCTCGGGCAGCTCCTCGACGCGGACGAGGAGGAGGTCGCGCAGGGAGTCCGTGAGGCTCGCGCAGCTGCCGCCGTGGGAGGCGACGGCGAGTTCCTCGACGAAGAAGGCGTTGCCGTCGGAGCGGTCGAATATGTCGTCGACCAGGCCCTGTTCGGGTTCGGCGGAGAGTATTCCGGCCATCTGGCGGGCGACTTCGTCCTTGCTGAAGCGGCTCAGCTCGACGCGGCGCACCGTGCGCAGCCGGTCGAGTTCGGCGAGGAGGGGGCGTAGCGGGTGGCGGCGGTGGATGTCGTCGGCGCGGTAGGTGGCGAGGAGGACGAGGCGGCCGCCGCGCAGGGTGCGGAAGAGATAAGCGAGGAGGTGGCGGGTGGAGGCGTCGGCCCAGTGCAGGTCCTCCAGGGCGACGACGACGGTGCGGTCGCGGGAGAGGCGTTCCAGGAGGCGTGCGGTGAGTTCGAAGAGGCGTGCGGTTCCCTCGTCGGACCTGCCTCCGGGGGTGTGGCCGTGCGTGGCGTGGCCGTGCGCGGGCGTGGCCAGTTCGGGCAGCAGCCTGGCGAGCTCCTCCTCCTGGCCCTCGGCGGCTGCGGCCAGCTCGTCGGGGAGTTGGCGGCGCAGCGAGCGCAGCGCGGTGGAGAAGGGGGCGAACGGCAGGCCGTCGGCACCGATTTCCACACAGCCGCCGACGGCGACGACGGCGCCCTGCCTCTCGGCGGCCGCGGCGAACTCCTCGACGAGGCGGGTCTTGCCGACCCCCGCCTCACCGCCGAGCAGCAACGCCTGCGGCTCGCCCGGGCCGGGGCCCCCGGCTCCTTCGAGCGGGGTGCCCGCGGCGCGGGCGAGCGCTTCGTTCAGTACGCCGAGTTCGTCGGTCCTGCCGACGAACACCGGGCTCACGGACCTGGTCTCCACAGCCGCGAGCATCGCACAGAGAGTGGCCGGTGTGGCACCCGATGTCCGCGGAGCGGTCACCGGCACAGGCCCTGTCATCTCAGGCGGCCCGGGTGAAGCGCGCCTTGCCCCGCGTGAGGCGACTCCTCCAGAGCGTCGTACTCACCCGCCCCTCGGCTTCGTGGCGGGCCGAACGGCGGGCGGCGGCACGGATCTTGCGGGCCTCGCCGAGCAGGCGCCGGTGGTCGGCCTCGCGGCTCAGCTCGGCGGCGCGCATCTGGTGCATCTCGTACTCGAACATGTCGTGCCCCTCGGGTTGTCGGTGGTATCGCCGGTGTCGTTCTCTGCGATGTCTCCACTTTCGTCTCCCAGGGGGGTCGCCCACATCGGGCGGGTGCCGCATCTCGTGGGGGCGGGGGTCCTTAGGTACGACGAAGGGCGGGGCGGGGGCCTTAGCCCCTGCCCCGCCCCTGCCTTAGTACGCGGGTGGGTGAGCGGGTGGGTGGCTCAGGAAGGTGCGGACGGCAGCCCGAGCAGCAGGTCGGAGTACTTGGCGACGGCGAGGATCAGCCCGATCACGCCGAGCGCGACACCCGCCCACGCCACGGACTTGATCCACGGCGCCTGCTCCTTGCCGGGGGCGCCGAACGCGGGCCTCACCAGCACCAGGAAGCCGACGACCAGCGCGGCGGCCGCGAAGAAGCCTGCGATCAGCGCGGTGGCCTGCCAGGAGTCGCCGTACATGGCCTGGAGCTGGTCGGAGACGCTCGCGGACTGCTTGGTCTCCAGCTGCCCCATGATGTTGGAGCGCGCCCCGGCGATCGTGCCGAGCCAGCCTCCGGAGAGGCCGATCACGCCGAGCGCGGCGGACACGACGGCCGCGGCGCCCTGGCCGACACCGGTGGACCCGGCGGTCCTGGCGGTCACGTCGGCATCCGCTTCGGCGTCGGCTTCGGCGTCGGAGGTCTCATCGTGCTCGGCGTCGTCCGCCGTGTCGTTCTTGGTGGTCGCCTCCGCCTCGGGGGTGGCGCCCTCGGGCCCGGCGGCGTCGGCCGCGTCGGACTTCGTGACGTCGACCGTCCCCGGCTTCCCGGCCCCGGTCACTTCGTCGGCCTCGGCCTCGGTCCCGGCCGCACCCTTGGCACCGGCCGCGTCATCTGTCTTAGTACCCATGCCCCGCACCGTACGGACGGAGTCTGAGAGCTTGCTTAACGCGCGTCCCGCGCCGCCCGCCACTCCGGGGCGAGGACGGACCAGACCTCCATGTCGTGCCGCACGCCCTGCCAGGGGAAGCTCTCCCGCAGCACGCCGTCCCTGGTGAACCCGAGCCGCTCGGCGGCCGCCTTGCTGCGGTCGTTGAGCGAGGAGACCAGCCACTCCACGCGGTGCATCCCGCGCTGGTCCACGGCCCAGTCGATGAGCACCCGCGAGGCCTTGTTGACCAGGCCGCGCCCGGCGGCCGACGGTTCGAGCCACACCCCGATCTCACAGCTGTCGCAGCTGGTGTCGAAGATCCGGAAGAGCACACCGCCGACGAGGGTGCCGTCCAGCCAGATGCCGTAGAAGCGTCCGGTGTCGGAGGCCTGCTTGTCGGCGTACGTCTGGAGATGCTTCCGCGCGGTCTCCAGGTCCGTCACGGTCGCGGTGAAGGGCACCCACGGCCCCGCGTACTCCCGAGCCCGCTCGACATGGTCGAGGAACTCCTGTGCCTGCCACGGCTCCAGCGGCCGCAGCTCAGCGCCCTCGGCCAGCGATATCGCGAACATCCTGCTCCTTCAGCGCACTCACGTCGTCGGCGACGTCCCGGTTTCCGGGGATCCTCGCACGTGCGCCGCGCGGGTTCGAACGAGATTCGGGCGGCTCGATGCTGATGCGCGGCAGGAGGCGGTCGAGGCGGCCCGGCAGCCACCAGTTGGCGCCGCCGAGCATGTGCATCAGGGCGGGCACGAGCAGCGTGCGCAGCACGAAGGCGTCGAGGGCGACGGCCGCCGCGAGCGCGATGCCGAACATCGCGACGACCCGGTCGCCGCTGAGCACGAAGGCGAGGAAGACCGAAATCATGATCACGGCCGCGGAGTTGATCACGCGGCTGGTCTCGGCGAGGCCCACGCGCACGGCCCGCCGGTTGTCGCCGGTCTCCAGCCACTCCTCGTACATCCGGCTGACGAGGAAGACCTGGTAGTCCATGGAGAGCCCGAAGAGGACGGACACCATGATCACCGGCAGGAAGGGCTCGATCGGCCCGGCCCTGCCGAGCCCGAGCAGCTCGCTCCCCCAGCCCCACTGGAAGATCGCGACGACGACCCCGAAGGCGGAGGCGACGGCGGCGACGTTCATCGCGGCGGCCTTGAGGGGGATCCCGATGGACCGGAAGGCCAGCAGGAGCAGCACGCAGCCGAGCCCGATGACGACGCCCACGAAGAGCGGCAGCTTGCCGACGATGACCTCCGCGAAGTCGTCGTAGCTCGCGGTGACACCGCCGACGGACACCTCCAGGGAGCTCTCCGCCTCCGCCTCGGGCAGGACGTCGTCGCGCAGCCGGTCGACGAGTGCGCTGGTCTTCTGCGACTGCGGCGCGGAGTCGGGGACGACGGTGAGGAAGGCGGCGCGGCCGTTGTCCCCGTAGGTCGCCGGGGACACGGAGGCGACGCCTTCGGTCGACCTCAGCGTCGTGGCGAGGTCGTCGAGGGCCATCCGGTCGCCCGCTCCGTAGACCTCGCTCACGAGGGTCAGGGGGCCGTTCACGCCGGGGCCGAAACCGTCGGCGAGGAGGTCGTACGCCTGCCGGGTGGTGGCCTTCGCCGGGTTGTTGCCCTGGTCGGATGTGCCCAGGTGCAGGCCGAGGGCGGGCAGTGCGAGCACGGCCATGACGAGGACCGCGACGGCGCCGAGCAGCCGGGGGTGGCGCTCCACGAAGACGGCCCAGCGGGCGGCGAGCCCGGTCGGCAGCTCCGGTTCGGGGCCGTGTTCGGCCATGCGGCGGCGTTCGCGGCGGCTGAGGGCGCGCGGGCCGATCCAGGTGAGGAGCGCGGGCAGCAGGGTCACGGACGCGGCGACGGTGAGGACGACGGTCAGCGAGGCGGCGATCGCGACTCCGTTGAGGAAGCCGAGCCGCAGGATGAGCATGCCGAGCAGGGCGATGCAGACGGTGGCGCCCGCGAAGACCACGGCGCGTCCGGTGGTGGCGACCGCGCGCTCGGCGGCGACGGCCACGGGCAGGCCGCGTTTGAGGCCCTTGCGGTGCCGGGTGACGATGAAGAGGGCGTAGTCGATGCCGACGCCGAGCCCGATCAGGGTGCCGAGCATCGGCGCGAAGTCCGCGACGGTCATCACGTGGCCGAGCAGCACGATGCCCGCGTACGCGGTGCCGACGGACACCAGTGCGGTGGCTATGGGCAGGGCGGCCGCGGCGAGCGAGCCGAAGGCGACGAAGAGCACGACGGCGGCTACGGCCACCCCGACGACCTCGGCGACCTGGGCGCTCTTGGACTCGGTGAGGCCGATGGCGGTGCCGCCGAGCTCCACTTGCAGGCGGTCGGAGCCGGCGGCCTTCGCGGTGTCGACGACGGCCTGCGCGTCGGCCTTGTCCAGGTCGTCGGCCTGCTCGCGGAAGGTGACGGTGGCGTACGCCGTGCGGCCGTCCGCGCCGACCCGGCCCGCGCTCGCGCCCTCTCCGTGTCCCTTGCCCTCGTAAGGCCCGGTCACGGAGGCCACTGCGGGCAGTCCGGCGATCTTGTCGAGGGCGTCGGACATCGCCTGCTCGACGTCGGCGGCGCGCACGGAGGTGCCGGGTCCGGTGTGCCAGACGACGGTGTCGCTGTCGCCGCCGAGGCCGTGGAAGTTCTCGTTCAGGAGCTGGGTCGCCCGGCCGGACTCGGTGCCCGGCACCTCGTAGTCGTTCGAATACGCGGATCCCGCGACCGCGGCGGCCGAGGCGGCGCCGCCGAGGGCGAGGAGCCACAGCAGGACGACGACGAGTCGGTGCCTGACGCACCACCGGGCGAGTGCTGCCACGGACTGGCTCCCTGAATGGTTCGTGGATCTTCATCGGGAGCAACAGTCAAGCAATGGAACAGCCCGCAGCCCGCAAAGAACGCATGAGTGGCGACATGAGCGCCACAGTCACTTTGACAGCGCTTGGTGATCGTTGGTCCGTTTCGTGGCCTTACTCACAAGAGCACAAGGGGTGCGCGGAGGTACCAGGGGCACCGCCGCGCACCCGAGCGGGCCGGCGGTCAGGACGGTCAGCCCGAGACGCTCACGCGGCCGTTCTCGATGTGGCCCATGAGGCGGCGGCGGAAGGCGGTGTCGCGGTCGGTGGTCACCTCGACGTCGTACCAGCCGTGCTCGTCGGCGGTGTGCCAGGCGACGGTGCGGCTGCCGCGCGCCTTGACGCGGACGGTCCGTGTGCGGCGCCTGATGTCGTCCTCGTCCACATAGCCGAGGGGCTTGACCGTGAAGACCAGGTCGTGGCGGCCGCGGTTGGCCAGGGTGAGGTGTATCTCGCGGCGGGTGATCGCGGAGGCGAGCCGCGCGCCGCTGTCCTTGCCTCCCTTGGCCCCCGCGAACTCGCGGCGGAAGCCGTTCGGCCCGGTGACGGTGAAGTCGTACGCGTCCCCCGGCACGGGCACGGTCCATGAGCCCTTGCGCACGACGTCCTGATGGAGCGGGACCGGGAACTCACCGGCGTACGGGTAGAGCGCGAAGTGCGCACTGGAGCTGCCGCCGTTGCGCAGCCGCACCGTGAGCGTGCCGTCCTCGGCGGGCGTCACGTCGGCGTCGGGCTGGTAGGGCAGCGGGCGGGCGCGGCGGGTGCCGGGCTCCTGGACCGGCATGGACTGCTTCAGGGGCGGCTGCGGGGCCCAGCGGCCGCTGAACGGAGGGATGGCGCCGGGCTGGTCGATGTCGGGCCTGCGGTGGCCGCGCCGGAAGTCGAAGGCGCCGGTGAGGTCGCCGGTGACCTTGCGGCGCCAGGCGCTGATGTTGGGCTCCCGCACCCCGGTCCACTTCTCCAGGAAGCGCACGACGGAGGTGTGGTCGAAGACTTCGGAGCAGACGTATCCGCCGACGGTCCACGGCGAGATGACGAGCATCGGCACGCGCGCGCCGAGACCGGTCGGCTTCCCGTCCCAGCGCTCCTCCTTCTCCTCGGCGGAGTCGCCGCCGGGCACGGGCGGCGGGACGTGGTCGAAGAAGCCGTCGTTCTCGTCGTAGTTGATGAACACGGCGGTGCGGCGCCAGACGTCGGGGTGGGAGGCGAGGGCGTCGAGCACCTTGTAGACGATGGTCGCGCTGTGGAGGGGCGAGGAGACGCTGGGGTGCTCGGAGTCCACCGCGGAAGGCACCAGATAGGTGACTTTCGCGAGCTTGCCGCCCGCGACGTCCTTCGCGAACTCCTCGGCGAGCCTGCCGGTCGGCACGCGCCGCAGACCGCGCTCGAACAGCGACCGCTCGCTTCTGGTGAGGGTCGCGACGCCCTCCTCCAGCGTGGCGAGCAGCTTGGCGCGCTCTGTCTCGTCCTTCGCGTCGCGCACCTTGGCGTAGAAGGCCTCCATGAAGGTGAGGCCCGTCTTGGCCAGGGCCTTGCGGGCGATGGCCTTGAAGGTGGTGAAGAACTCGATCTGGTTGTCGGTGAAGTTCTCCCACTCGGTGTACGTCCGCCAGCTCACGCCCGCCTTCTCCAGGCGCTCGGCGTACGTCCCCCAGCCGTAGCCGGGGTGCGTTCCCTCGGCGTAGGCGTCGTTGCCGACGGCCCGCTTGCCGTTCGCCTCGTAGCCCGTCTTCCCGCTCCACAGGTGGTTGCGGTTGGGGCTGGTGGAGGTGTGGATGGAGGAGTGGTAGGCGTCGCAGACGGTGAAGGTGTCGGCGAGTTCGTAGTGCAGCGGGATGTCCTCGCGCGTGTAGTACGCCATCGTGGCCGCCGTCTTGGCGGTGATCCAGCCGTCCATCCAGCCGTCGTGCCAGGCCTTGGCGCCGCCGCTCCAGGAGTGGTCCAGGTCGCCGATGTACTGGAGGTCCTTCTTCTGTGTCTCGGCGGCCTCGCGGACGGGGAAGGGCAGGATCGTGCGCAGGGCGCCGGGCTGCTCGAACACCGACTTGCCGCTGGGCAGCCGGATGGCGTTGCGGTCGCCGAAGCCGCGGACGCCGCGCAGGGACCCGAAGTAGTGGTCGAAGGACCGGTTCTCCTGCATGAGGATCACCACGTGCTCGATCTTGTCGAGACCGCCGTCCCTCGGCGGCTCCTGCGCGAGCGCCTCCTGCAGCGAAGGCGGCAGGAAGGAGCCGACCGTGGCGGCGCCGAGCGCGCCGCCGCCGATCGCCATCAGGCGTCTGCGCGAAATCTCCGGAGTCACGTGCGACCTCCCAGTAGTCCTGGCCAACAGCCAATGGTTCTCTGCTGATCCATTGACCTGTTCGGCGGGGACGCTAGTGACGTCCGGTTTCCTTGTGAAGGCTGCGGGACGAAGTCGGCGTGAACGTCCCGGAATTCACCAGGACTTCCGGATACGAGTGACTTCCGGATACGAGTGAGGGGGCGGCGCCCCCGTCGGGTGCGCCGCCCCCTCACCGGGAGGAAGGGAGACCTCAGCCCTCGCTGACGCCCAGCTTCTCCAGGATGAGCTCCTTGACGCGGGCCGCGTCGGCCTGGCCACGGGTGGCCTTCATGACCGCGCCGACCAGCGCGCCGGCGGCCGCGACCTTGCCGCCGCGGATCTTGTCCGCGACACCGGGGTTGCCGGCGATGGCCTCGTCGACGGCGGCCGTCAGCGCGCCCTCGTCCGAGACGACCTTCAGACCGCGCTTCTCGACGACCTCGTCCGGGGTGCCCTCGCCCTTCAGGACACCCTCGATGACCTGGCGGGCCAGCTTGTCGTTCAGGTCACCGGAGGCGACGAGCTCGGTCACCCGGGCGACGTGCGCCGGGGTGATGGGGAGCTCCTCCAGGGCCACGCCCGACTCGTTGGCGTTGCGGGCCAGTTCGCCCATCCACCACTTGCGGGCCGACGCCGCGTCGGCGCCCGCCTCGATGGTGGCGACGATCGGCTCGACCGCGCCCGCGTTGAGGATCGACTGCATGTCGTGCTCGGTGATGCCCCACTCCTCGCGGAGGCGGTTGCGGCGCACGCGCGGCATCTCGGGCAGACCCGCCCGCAGCTTCTCGACCCACTCGCGGGACGGGGCGACGGGGACGAGGTCGGGCTCCGGGAAGTACCGGTAGTCCTCGGCGTTGTCCTTGATGCGGCCGGAGGTCGTGGAGCCGTCGTCCTCGTGGAAGTGACGGGTCTCCTGCACGATGGTGCCGCCGGAGCTCAGGACCGCCGCGTGGCGCTGGATCTCGAAGCGCGCCGCGCGCTCCACGGACCGCAGCGAGTTGACGTTCTTCGTCTCGCTGCGGGTGCCGAACTCCTGCTGCCCCTTGGGGCGCAGCGAGAGGTTCACGTCGCAGCGCATCTGGCCCTTGTCCATGCGGGCCTCGGAGACGCCGAGCGCCTTGATGAGCTCGCGCAGCTCGGCGACGTACGCCTTGGCGACCTCGGGGGCACGCTCGCCCGCGCCCTCGATCGGCTTGGTGACGATCTCGATGAGCGGGATGCCGGCGCGGTTGTAGTCCAGGAGGGAGTGCGAGGCGCCGTGGATACGGCCCGTCGCGCCACCGACGTGCGTGGACTTGCCGGTGTCCTCCTCCATGTGGGCGCGCTCGATCTCCACGCGGAAGATCTCGCCGTCCTCCAGCTGGACGTCCAGATAGCCGTTGAAGGCGATCGGCTCGTCGTACTGCGAGGTCTGGAAGTTCTTCGGCATGTCCGGATAGAAGTAGTTCTTCCGGGCGAAGCGGCACCACTCGGCGATCTCGCAGTTCAGCGCGAGACCGATCTTGATGGCGGACTCGACACCGATCTCGTTGACGACCGGCAGCGCGCCGGGCAGGCCGAGGCAGGTGGGGCAGGTCTGGCTGTTCGCGTCCTGCTTGAGCGCGGTCGAGCAGCCGCAGAACATCTTGGTCTTGGTGCCGAGCTCGACATGGACCTCAAGGCCCATGACGGGGTCGTACGTCGCGAGGGCTTCCTCGTACGACACCAGGTCAGAAGTGACAGTCACGGTGAAACTTTCCCTCTCAGCCCAGCAGGACGTCGTCGTCGCCGAGGCGCTTCAGCTCGCGCACGAGCAGGGCGACGCCGGTGGCGATGGCGGCAGCGGAGACGATCGCGTCCACGAGGCGGAGCGTGTCGTGGTCGTAGCGGGCCTTCTTGGCCTGCTTGATCACGCTCACCGCGCCGAAGGCGGTGGTGCCGATCGACAGGTACGTGCCGGTCTTGGACTTCTTGAAGCCCTTGGCCTTGTTCAGTGCACTCACAGCGACGGTGCCTCCTCAAGCAGCGGGTGACCCCACTTTTCCACGAAGGCGGCCTCGACGGCAGCACCGACCTTGTACAGCCGGTCGTCCTTCATGGCGGGGGCGATGATCTGCAGTCCGACGGGCAGGCCGTCCTCCGGCGCGAGGCCGCAGGGCAGCGACATGGCGGCGTTGCCCGCCAGGTTGGTCGGGATGGTGCACAGGTCCGCGAGGTACATCGCCATCGGGTCGTCGGCGCGCTCGCCGATCGGGAAGGCGGTGGTCGGCGTCGTCGGGGAGACGATCACGTCGACCTGCTCGAAGGCCGCCTCGAACTCGCGGGTGATGAGCGTGCGGACCTTCTGGGCGCTGCCGTAGTACGCGTCGTAGTAGCCGGAGCTGAGCGCGTACGTACCGAGGATGATGCGGCGCTTGACCTCGTCGCCGAAGCCGGCCTCGCGGGTCAGCGCGGTGACGTCCTCGGCGGACTTCGTGCCGTCGTCGCCGACACGCAGGCCGTAGCGCATGGCGTCGAAGCGGGCGAGGTTCGAGGAGCACTCGGAGGGCGCGATCAGGTAGTACGCGGAGAGCGCCAGGTCGAACGTCGGGCAGTCCAGCTCGACGATCTCCGCGCCGAGCTCCTTGAGGAGCTCCACGGACTCGTCGAAGCGCTGGACGACACCGGCCTGGTAGCCCTCGCCGCGGAACTGCTTGACGACGCCGACCCGCATGCCCTGGACCGAGCCGTTGCGCGCGGCCTCGACGACCGGCGGGACCGGGGCGTCGATGGACGTCGAGTCGAGCTCGTCGTGGCCGGCGATGACCTCGTGCAGCAGGGCCGCGTCGAGGACGGTGCGGGCGCAGGGGCCGCCCTGGTCGAGGCTGGAGCTGAAGGCGACCATGCCGTACCGGGAGACGCCGCCGTACGTCGGCTTGACGCCGACCGTGCCGGTGACGGCCGCGGGCTGGCGGATCGAGCCGCCGGTGTCGGTGCCCATGGCGAGCGGGCTCTCGTACGCGGCGAGGGCCGCGGAGGAGCCGCCGCCGGAGCCGCCCGGGATGCGGGTGAGGTCCCAGGGGTTGCCGGTGGGGCCGTACGCGCTGTTCTCGGTGGAGGACCCCATGGCGAACTCGTCCATGTTGGTCTTGCCGAGGATGACGACGTCGGCGGCCTTCAGGCGCTTGGTGACGGTCGCGTCGTACGGCGGGATCCAGCCTTCGAGGATCTTCGAGCCGACCGTGGTCGGCACGCCCTCGGTGGTGAAGATGTCCTTGAGCGCGATCGGGACGCCGGCCAGCGGGCCGAGCTTCTCGCCCCTGGCGCGCTTCTCGTCGACGGCGCGGGCCTGCGCGAGAGCGCCCTCGCGGTCGACGTGCAGGAAGGCGTTCACCTTCTCGTCGACGGCTTCGATACGGGCCAGGTGGGCCTCGGTGACCTCGACGGCCGTGAGCTCGCCGGCTGCGATCTTCCCGGCGATCTCGGCGGCCGTGAGCTTGATGATGTTGCTGTCCGTCATGGTCTTAGTCCTCCCCCAGGATCTGCGGCACCTTGAAACGCTGCTGCTCCTGGGCCGGGGCGCCAGAGAGCGCCTGCTCGGTGGTGAGCGACGGACGGACCTCGTCCGCGCGCATGACGTTCGTCAGCGGCAGCGGGTGCGAGGTCGGCGGTACGTCTTGGTCGGCGACCTCCGAGACGCGGGCGACCGCGCCGATGATGTCGTCGAGCTGTCCGGCGAAGTGGTCGAGCTCCTCGGCCTTCAGCTCCAGACGTGCAAGGCGGGCGAGGTGGGCGACCTCCTCGCGCGTGATGCCAGGCATGCGGCGATCCTCAGGGGTGAGTGTGCGGGTTGTGGCCCCAATCCTATGGGTCGCTCCGGGGTGCCCGTTAAACGGTTTGCTCCCCGCCGCTCCGGCGGCGGCTACTGGACCACGCGGCCCGAGGACTGTTCCGCCGCGGAGGCCGCCTCCGCGGCGACGTCCGCGGGGCGGCGCCACCCGCGGGAGCCGCGCGCGCGGAGCCACGCCGTCGCCTCCTCGGCGGGCATCGCCGCGGCGACGAGCCAGCCCTGCACCGCGTCGCACCCGAGGTCCCGCAGCCGCTCCCACGTCTCGTCGTCCTCGACGCCCTCCGCGACGACGAGCAGGCCGAGCGAGTGGGCGAGGTCCACGGTGCAGCGGACGATCGACGCGTCCTCGTCGTCGATGGCGAGGCGGGCCACGAAGGAGCGGTCGATCTTCAGCTCGCTGACCGGGAGGCGGCGCAGGTGGACCAGGGAGGAGTACCCCGTGCCGAAGTCGTCGAGGGACATCTTGACGCCGTGGCCGGTGAGGCCGGCCAGCGTGTCCGCGGCGCGCTGCGGGTCCTCCAGGAGGACGTGCTCGGTTATCTCCAGCTGCAGCGCCCCCGGCGGGACGCCGTGCCGGGCGAGGCGCGCCGCGACCGCGCCGGCGAAGCCGGGGGTGTGGACGTCGCGCGGCGACACGTTCACCGCGACGGGGACCTTGAGTCCCATCGCCTGCCACTTCGCGACCTGGCCGAGCGCCGTCTCCAGGACGTACTCCGTCAGGTGGGGCATGAGGCCGGACGACTCGGCGATGGCGATGAACTCGTCGGGCGGCACCCGGCCGCGCTCGGGGTGCACCCATCGGACCAGCGCCTCCAGGCCCGCGACCTTGCCGTCGAAGCGGACCTTGGGCTGGTAGTGCAGTTCTACGTCGCCGGCGTCGAGGGCGCGGCGCAGGTCGCCCAACAGGCCGAGGCGGTCCGGGGTGTTGGAGTCCCGCTTGGACTCGTACACCTCGACGCCGGTGCGGTCGCGCTTCGCCTGGTACATCGCGACGTCGGCCCGGCGCAGGAGGCCCTCCGCGTCGAGCGCGTGGTCGGGGAAGACGGCGAGGCCGGCGCTGGCCTCCAGGACGAGGGTCAGGCCGTCCAGGTCGAGCGGCGAGCCGAGGGCGGCGACGAGCTGGCGCGCCACGCGCGTGGCCGACGTCGTGGAGTCGGCGACCGGCAGCAGGACGGCGAACTCGTCGCCGCCGAGCCGTGCGGCCTCCGCGCCGCGCGGCAGCGCGAGCCGCAGCCTGTCCGCTATCTGCAGCAGCAGCCGGTCGCCCGCGAGGTGGCCGAGGGTGTCGTTGACCGACCGGAAGCGGTCCATGTCGATGAGCATTAACGCGGCCCGTGCGCCGAGCCGCTCGGCGTCGTCGAGGGCCGTCCAGGTCCGTTCCAGCAGCCACTGCCGGTTGGGCAGTCCGGTGAGCGGGTCGCGCAGCTGCTCCTCCGCGCGGGCGCGGGCGATCCAGAGGGTGGAGTCGAGCGCGACCAGCGGGATGGCGAAGAGGGGCAGCAGGATGGGCAGGGAGACCGCCACCACGCAGATCAGCGGGGCGATGCCGAGCAGCGCGACGCTGAGGAGGCCCTGCCTGACGAGGGCGGTGCGGGTGACGGTGGGCAGGGCGCCGGTGCGGGGCGCGTGCACGTACCAGAGCAGGACGCGGGTGACGACGAGGTACGCGACGGCGACCAGGGCCACTTGGGGGGCGGTGTACAGGTCCCAGGTGTCGGGCAGCCAGGGGGATTCGGCGCTCGGCGCCGTGCCGAAGGCGGCCAGGGCGAGCGCGCCCGCGCCGATGCCGAGGACGTCGACCGCGCCGTGCAGCAGGCCCTGCCGCCAGCGGTGTCTGCGCGCGACACCGACCAGGACGACGACGGTGAGGCTGACCATGCCGGCGGGCACCCAGCCGTAGAGCAGGAGGACGGCGACGGTGAGCGCGCCGCCGGAGCCGGTGCCGCCCCACCAGCGGTCGCGGCCGAGGGCGACGAGGTGGGCGACGATGAGGCCGGTGAGGACGGCGAGGGACCAGCCGGCCGCGCCGGTGGGGAACAGTGCGTGCCTGCCCGTGACGGCCTGGAAGAAGCCGGTGCCGAGGAACACGGCGGCCGCGGCGACGACCATGACGGGCAGCAGGGGCCAGGGCTCGCGGGAGTCCTGCGCGGCCGGGTCGGCCGTGCAGGTGACGGTGGTGTCGGTGCGATCGGGTGCGGCGGTCCAGGCCCGTTCGCGTGGTTCGACGGCGGTGCTCACGGCCGCGGATCCGGAGCGGGCGGCCGCTCCGACCGCGGCGCCCGGGTCGGTGGCCGGCACTGCCCGGCGGCCCCGCAACCAGGCTCCCGACGCGCGCCACAGGCGCGCGCGCAGCCGTGAGGCCGGGGCGGCGCTCTCGGTCGGTTCCATTCCCGTCCCTCTCACAGCCGGCGGTGCCCACGCCACGCGGACTCGGCCCAGGAGTCGGCCGCGTCCGTAAAACCGTCCCCTCGCTCCGCACGAGCAGGGAGACGCAGGTCTCCCGAACCCTTGCCGAGCAGGGGATGCCCCCTTCCAGGCTCTTGATGAGCAGGTGATACCCCGTTCGCAGCGGGGCACGGCAGGCGCACACCTCAACAGTAGGCCGCAGAAGGCTTCCACGGGCAGCGGTCCGCTACGGTTGCCCGAATGCGACCCGGCCACCCGTATGCCTCTGGTATGCGCCGAACGGGTGGCCTTCAATCGCTACTCCTCGGTCGGAAGCGCGACTTCCCGCGCGGCGTCCGGTCCTTGTTCGAGCAGGACAGCGAAGCCTTCCTCGTTGAGAACCGGAACCTTCACCTGCATGGCCTTGTCGTACTTCGAGCCGGGGTTGTCGCCCACGACGACGAATGAGGTCTTCTTCGAAACGGAACCGGTCACCTTGGCTCCCTGGCTCTGCAGCGCCTCTTTCGCGCCATCCCGGGTGTGGTGTTCGAGCGTGCCGGTGACGACCACGGTGAGGCCCGCGAGCGGGCGCGGTCCCTCGTCCTCGCCGCCCGACTCCTCCTCCATGCGCACGCCGGCGGCCCGCCACTTGCGCAGGATCTCCCGGTGCCACTCCTCGGCGAACCACTGTTTGAGGGAGGCCGCGATGATCGGACCGACGCCGTCCGTGGTGGCGAGCTCCTCCTGGGTGGCCTGTTCGATGCGGTCGATGGAGCGGAACTCGCGGGCCAGCGCCTCGGCGGCCACCGGGCCGACGTGCCGGATCGAGAGGCCGGTGAGGACGCGGGCGAGCGGGCGCTCCTTGGCCGCCGCGATGTTCTCCAGCATGGCGAGGGTGTTCTTCTTCGCCTCGCCCTTCTGGTTGGCGAAGAAGGTGACGACTTTTTCCTCGCCGGTTTTGGGGTCGCGCTTGGGCAGGCCGGAGTCCTGGTCCAGGACGTACGACTTGATGGGCAGCAGCTCCTCGACCTTCAGGTCGAAGATGTCGCCCTCGTCGAGGATCGGCGGTTCGGCGGGCTCCAGGGGCCGGGTGAGGGCGGCCGCGGCGACGTACCCGAAGTTCTCGATGTCGAGGCTCTTGCGGCCCGCAAGGTAGAAGAGGCGCTCACGCAACTGGGCGGGGCACAACTGGGCGTTGGGGCAGCGGAGGTCGATGTCGCCCTCCTTCATGGGCCGCAGCGCCGTGCCGCACTCGGGGCACTCGGCGGGCATCACGAACTCCCGCTCGCTGCCGTCCCGCAGGTCCACGACGGGGCCGAGGATCTCCGGAATGACGTCACCGGCCTTGCGGATCACGACGGTGTCGCCGATGAGGACGCCCTTCTTCTTCACCACGTCCTGGTTGTGCAGGGTCGCGAACTCGACCTCGGAGCCCGCGACGGTGACGGGCTCCACCTGGGCGTACGGCGTGACGCGGCCGGTGCGGCCGACGCCGACGCGGATGTTGATGAGCTTGGTGTTGACCTCCTCCGGCGCGTACTTCCAGGCGATGGCCCAGCGTGGGGCGCGGGAGGTGGAGCCGAGGCGGCCCTGGAGCGGGATCTCGTCGAGCTTGACGACGACGCCGTCGATCTCGTGCTCCACGGAGTGCCGGTGCTCTCCGAAGTACGCGATGAAGTCCCGGACGCCGTCGAGGCCGTCCACCACCTTGTTGTGCTTGGCGGTGGGCAGGCCCCACTCCTGGAGCAGGTCATAGGCGTGGCTGAGACAGTCGATGTCGAAGCCCTCGCGGGCGCCGATGCCGTGCACCACCATGTGCAGCGGGCGGGTGGCGGTGACGCGCGGGTCCTTCTGGCGGAGCGAGCCCGCCGCCGCGTTGCGCGGGTTGGCGAAGGGCTTGTCGCCCGCCTCGACCAGGCGGGCGTTCAGCTCCTCGAACTTCTCCATGGGGAAGAAGACCTCGCCGCGGATCTCCACCAGGGCGGGGACGCGGTCGCCCTTGAGGCGCTGGGGGATGTCGGCGATCGTGCGGACGTTCGGTGTGATGTCCTCGCCGGTGCGGCCGTCGCCCCTGGTGGCGGCGCGGGTCAGCCTGCCGTCCTCGTACGTGAGGTTGACCGCGAGGCCGTCGACCTTCAGCTCGCACAGGAAGTGGTGGTCCGGGGAGCCGACCTCCTTGGCGACGCGGTCGGCCCAGGCGGCCAGCTCCTCGTCGTCGAAGGCGTTGTCCAGGGAGAGCATGCGCTCGCGGTGCTCTACCGCGGTGAACTCCGTCTCGTACGAACCGGAGACCTTCTGGGTGGGCGAGTCCGGGGTCCTGAGCTCCGGATACTCCTCCTCCAGGGCTTCGAGAGAGCGCAGGAGCCTGTCGAACTCGGCGTCGCTGACGACCGGTTGGTCCTTCACGTAGTACCGGAAGCGGTGCTCCTCGATCTGTTCGGCCAGCTGGGCATGCTGATCCCGTGCCTCGGCGGGCACAGAGCCTTGCTGTTCGACAGCCACCGTTTCGTCCTCCCGTTACGTCATACCCAATTACTCAGGGTTGTCCGCGAGCGATCGCGCCGCTTTGACGCAGTGGGTGAGCACCTCGCGTGCGTACGCGGGAGAAGAGCCCGCGAGTCCGCACGACGGAGTGACCACGACCGACTCCGCGAGCGATCCCGGATTCAGCCCCAGCCTGCGCCAGAACGTCCTGACACCCATGACGCTACCGGCAGGGTCTGACAATCGGCCGTCCACGCCCGGCACGACACCGGCGAAGAGCTTCGTGCCGCCCTCGACCGCCTCACCGATCGCCTCGTCGTCACGCTCGGTGAGCAAGGAGAAGTCGAACGAGATCACGTCGGCACCGGCGCGGCGAAGGAGTGCGAAGGGCACGTCGGGCGCGCAGGAGTGGACGACCGCGGCGCCTTCGCCCCGGACGGCGAGGACGTCCCGCAGGGTGCTCTCGACGACCTGCCGGTCCACGGCGCGGTGCGTGCGGTACTCGCTGGCGGTCTTGACCTGTCCGCGCAGCACGGCGATGAGCGAGGGCTCGTCGAGCTGCAGGACCACCTGTGCGCCGGGCACCCTGCGGCGCACGTCCGCGAGGTGTTCGCGCAGGCCTTCGGCGAGGGATCCGGCGAGGTCGCGGCAGGCGCCCGGGTCGGAGAGCGCGGCCTCGCCGTTCCTCAGCTCCAGGGCGGCGGCGAGCGTCCAGGGGCCGACGGCCTGGACCTTCAGCGGGCCCCGGTACCCCTGGGTGAACTCCTCCAGGGCGTCGAGGTCCTCGCCGAGCCAGGCCCTGGCGCGGCGGGTGTCGCGGCCGGGGCGGTCGCCGACGCGCCAGCCGCTGGGCTCCACGCGCGCGTACAGGTCGACGAGCATTCCGGCGGTGCGGCCGATCATGTCGGCGCCGGGTCCGCGCGCGGGCAGCTCGGGAAGGTGCGGGATGCCCTGCTCGGGCCCCTCGAAGCTGCCGGTCACGGTCTTCGCGGCCTCGCGGGCGTCCCCGCCTGGCATCGACCCGACGCCGGTGGCGGGGCCCCAGGTGAAGGTGTCGCTCATCGTCCCGGCCGCACCGTCAGGTCGTTGACCTCCGCGTCGCGCGGCAGGTCCAGGGCCATGACGATCGTCGTGGCGACCGACTCGGGGTCGATGAAGCGCGACGGGTCGTACTCCTTGCCCTCCTGCTGGTGCACCTTGACCTGCATGGCGCTCGCCGTGCGGCCGGGGTAGACGGAGGTGACGCGGACGCCGTTGCCGTGCTCCTCCTGGCGCAGCGAGTCCGCGAGGGCCTTCAGGCCGTGCTTGGAGGCCGCGTACGCGGACCAGTCGGCGTGGGCGTTGAGGCCGGCGCCCGAGTTGACGAAGACCACGTGTCCCTGGGCGACCCGGAGCTGGGGCAGGAAGTGGCGGGTCAGTTCGGCGGGGGCGATGAGGTTGACGTTGAGCTGGTGGCGCCACGCCTTGGGGGTGAGCTCGCCGACCGGGCCGAGGTCGACGACGCCCGCGATGTGCAGCAGCGAGTCGACCCGGGAGGGCAGCGACTGGTGGCCGAAGGCCCAGGACAGCTTGTCGGGGTCGGAGAGGTCTCCGACGAGGGTGCTCGCGCCGGGGAACTCGGCGGCGAGCTCCTTGGCGCGGCCCGCGTCGCGCGCGTGCAGGACGAGGTCGTCGCCGCGTGCGTGGAGGCGGCGGGCGACGGCCGCGCCGATGCCGGAGCCCGCCCCGGTGATCACATGTGTAGCCATACACGCCATGCTCGCATCACCGGGTGCCGAAGGATTCCTCCAGGTAGGCCAGGGCGCCGACGGGCTCCTCGGCGAAGAAGACCAGGTCGGTGAGCGGGACGGGCAGGAAACCCTCGTCCTCCATGCGGCGGAACTGCTCCTTGAGGCCGTCGTAGAATCCGGCGGAGTTCAGCAGGACCACCGGCTTGGTGTGCTTGCCGTGCTTCTTCAGCTCCAGGATCTCGGTGGCCTCGTCGAGCGTGCCGGTGCCGCCCACCATGATCACGATCGCGTCGGCCTTCTCCAGGAGGAGCGCCTTGCGCTCGGCGAGGTCGCGCGCGATCACCATCTCGTGGGGCTCGACGACCTGCCTGGCCTTGGCCGCGAGGAAGTCGACGGAGACGCCGACGAGCCGTCCGCCCGCCTCGTGCACGCCGTCCGCCACGACCTTCATCAGGCCGCTCTCGGAGCCGCCCCACACCAGTGTGTGGCCGCCCTTGCCGAGCAGTTCGGCGAATTCGCGGGCCGGGCGGGTGTAGCGGTCGTCGAGGTCGGCGGCGGAGAGGAAGACGCAGATGTTCATGCGCCCACGGTACGTTCCGTCCCGGAAGGCACTCGTCGAGGAGGGCATCTCATGACCAACGGACACCGGATCACCGTCGAGCAGGGCACGGACCACGTGCGCGTGGTGTGCGACGGACAGGTCGTGGCGGAGAGCAGCCGCCCCCTGCTGCTGCGCGAGACGGGCTATCCCGTACGCCACTACCTCCCTCCGGAGGACGTGCGCACGGACCTGCTGACCCCGTCGGACACCACCACGTACTGCCCGTTCAAGGGCACGGCCGCCTACTGGTCGCTGCCCGGCGCGGCGGACACGGTGTGGGCGTACCCGGAGCCGAAGTCGGCCGTGGCCCAGATCAAGGACCACTTCTGCTTCTACGAAGCAGAAGTCACGGAAGCAGAAGCCACGGAAGCAGAAGTCACGAAGCAGCCGTGAACGTCCGCCGGTAGGCGGCCGGCGAGACGCCGAGCACGGAACGCATGTGCTGGCGCAGGGAGTTGCCGGTGCCGAACCCGGCCCGGTGGGCCACCACGTCCACGGGCAGGTCGCTGGACTCCAGGAGCTGCCGGGCCAGTTCGATGCGCTGGGCGGTCAGCCAGCGGCCGGGCGGCATGCCGGTCTCTTCCTGGAAGCGGCGGGTGAAGGTCCGCAGGCTCATGCGCGCGTGGGCGGCGAGTTCGCCCAGGGGCAGTGGCTCCTGGAGCCGTTCGAGGGCCCACGCGCGCGTGGCGGCCGTCGTGGCGAGCGTGGGCTCCGGGACGGGCCGCTCGATGTACTGGGCCTGCCCGCCGTCGCGCCAGGGCGGTACGACGCAGACGCGGGCGACGTGGTTGGCGACGGCGGCGCCGTGGTCCCGGCGTATGACGTGCAGGCAGAGGTCGATGCCGGCCGCCACCCCCGCCGCCGTGAGGACGTCGCCGTCGTCCACGAAGAGCACGTCCGCGTCGACCTTGATCCTGGGGAATGACCTCTGGAAGTCGTCGGCGACGTGCCAGTGCGTCGTCGCGGGGCGCCCGTCGAGGAGGCCGGTGGCGGCGAGGACGTACGAGGCGTTGCAGAAGGAGACGATCCGGGTGCCGGGCCTGATCCGGTCGAGGGCTTCGGACACGCCCTCCGGCAGCTCCTCGCCCGCCATTCCGGCGTCGAAGCGGCGGGTCGGCGGGATCACCACGGTGTCCGCCCGCTCCAGGGCCTCCGGGCCGTGCTCCACCGACACCGTGAACCCGGAGTCCGTCCGCGCCGGGCGCCCGTCCACCGTGCAGACCACGACGTTGTAGAGCGGCCTGCGCCCGGCGCCCTCGGCGGCACCGAAGAGCCGGGAAGGGATGCCCAGCTCGAAGGCGTACACGCCGTCCAGTGCGAGGACCGCCACGCGGTGCCGTCTGTCTCCGGAAGTCATGGCCGAATCCTGTCACATCATGGCCAAACTGCCAGCACTGCCCCCGGCCGGACCGCCTCACGCTTGATCCCGCAAGCCGTTCTCGAAGAAAGCGGAAGACCATGAAGATGCGTGCTGTCAGCCCCCGGACCTGGGGCGCCCCCGAGAACCTCGTCCCCGTGGAGGTCGACCGCCCCGAGCCGGGCCTGACCGAGATCCTGGTCCGGGTCCACGCGGCGGGCGTCAACCCCGTCGACTGGAAGACCCGCGCGGAGGGCGCCTTCGGCTCCTGGGGCGACACCCCGATCCTCGGCTACGACGTATCGGGCGTCGTCGAGGAGGTGGGCCCCGGAGTGACCCTCTACCAGCCCGGCGACGCGGTGTTCGGCATGCCCCGCTTCCCCGAACAGACCGGCGCGTACGCCGAGTTCGTCACGGCCCCCGCCCGGCGCTTCGCACCCAAGCCCGCGGGGATCAGCCACATAGAGGCGGCCGCGCTCCCCCTCGCCGCGCTCACCGCCTGGCAGGGCCTGATCGAGACAGCCGGTCTCCGCGCCGGGCAGCGGGTCCTGATCCACGCGGCGGCCGGCGGCGTGGGCCACCTGGCCGTGCAGATCGCCAAGGCGCGAGGGGCGTACGTGATCGGAACGGCCCGCGAGGAGAAGCACGACTTCCTGCGCGGCCTCGGCGCGGACGAAGTCGTCGACTACGCGCGCGTGGACTTCACCGAGGCGGTGCGCGACGTGGACGTGGTCCTCGACGGCGTGGGCGGCGAGTACGGGGCACGCTCCCTGGAGATCATCCGCCCCGGCGGCCACCTGGTGACGCTGCCCGACCCGGGCGGCCTCCCGGACCCGGCACGGGCGGCGGAGCTCGGCGTGCACACCGGCTGGACGATCGTCGAGCCGGACCGCCTGGGCCTGCTGGAGATCTCCCGCCTGATCGACGAGGGGAAGCTCCGCGTCGAGATCGACACGGTCGTCCCCCTGGAGGACGCGGCGAAGGCCCACGCGCGCGGCGAACAGGGCCGCACCCAGGGCAAGATCGTGCTCCAGGTCGCCTGACTTCTTCAGACGCTCTGGGGTGCCGCCCCGGGACAGGCGAGTTGGCGCCGTTCTGTCGGAGTCGCCCCCACTCCGGCGCTTCCGATGATGCAGTGGAAGCCAGTGGGCGGGGGCCGCCGTCCCCGCTGCCGGACGGCCGAGAGGTGGGCGTCATGCCGGACAGGGACCTGGTCGCCAAGGATCTCGTCTTCAAGACGGCACGTGAACTCGTACATCTGATGGTCACCCGTCAGGTCTCCGCCCGGGAAGTTCTCGACGCGCACCTCGACCAGATCGCACGGGTCGACCCGGCGGTCAACGCCGTCGTCACGCGGGCGCCGGACCGGGCACGGCGGATGGCGGAGGCCGCCGACGCGTCGATCAGCCGAGGAGTGGCGCTCGGCCCGCTGCACGGCCTGCCCGTCCTCCACAAGGATCTGGCGGCGACCGAGGGCATGCGCACCACCCAGGGGTCACCGATCTTCCGGGACGACGTGCCCGCGTTCAACACGCTGGTGGTGCAGCGGCTGATCGACGCGGGCGCGGTGTCCCTGGGCAAGACCAACACGCCCGAGTTCGGGACCGGTTCACAGACTTACAACGAAGTCTTCGGCGCCACCCGCAACCCGTACGACACCGCCACCACCTGCGGCGGTTCGAGCGGCGGCGCGGCGGTGGCGCTGGCCTGCGGGATGGCGCCCATCGCCGACGGCTCCGACATGGCCGGTTCGCTCCGCAACCCCGCTTCCTTCTGCAACGTCGTCGGTCTGCGGCCGTCCATCGGCCGGGTACCGGTCTGGCCGTCCCCGCAGCACCACTTCACGCTCGGCGCCCACGGAGCGATGGCCCGTACCGTGGGCGACGTGGCGCTTCAGATGCGGGTCATCGCGCGCCCCGACGGCAGGGCCGCTCTCAACGCCCCGGCCGTCGACTTCTCCCTGCCCCTGGAGTGTGGTGTCGAAGGGGCCCGCGTCGCCTGGTCGGACACCCTCGATGGGCTGCCCGTGGACGAGCGGATCACCAGGACGCTCGCCCCCGCCAGGCTGCTCCTCGCCGACCTCGGCTGTCGGGTCGAGGACCGCGAACCGGACTTCAGCGGCGCCGACGAGGCCTTCTCGATCCTGCGCGCCGCCTACTACCGGCAGGCGTTCAAGCGGTTCTACGAGGAGCGTCCCGGGGACCTCGGCGAGTCCACCGCCTGGGAGATCGAGCAGGGCCTTTCGCTGACCGTGGACGACCTCGGCCGCGCGGAACTGCTCCGCTCCGAGGTGTACGACCGCCTGTACGCCTTCCTCACCGAGTACCGCTTCCTCGTGGCCCCGGTCACCCAGGTCCCGCCGTTCGACGTGACCGAGCCGTGGCCGAGGACGGTGGCCGGGGTGAAGCAGACGTACTACCGCGCGTGGATGCGGATCTGTTCGCGGATCACCCTCGCCGGGTTGCCGGCGATCTCAGTGCCGTACGGCTTTACGGCGGAGGGCCATCCGACGGGGCTCCAGATCGTCGGCAGACAGGGCGACGACCTGGGCGTCCTGCGCATGGCGGCCGCCGTGGAGGCGGCCACCGGCACTTGGCGGCGCGCCCCGGAGCCGGCGCTGTGATCGCGCCGCGCCGCGTCGCCCGTTCCGCGGCACGCGACGCCCCGGCCGCGTTCGCTCTGAGCGATCACGGCTCCCACCACCCGCCACCGGCCGCATAAGGTCGACCCCGTAATAGTCTCTATCGCCGATCAGGCATTACAGGGGATGGCATGAACGACCTCGTGCAGGCCTGGGTGGAGGGCTGGGTGGTGTCGCGCGGGGCCGCGCCGCCGCTCACCGAGCCGTGGGGCTGGACCATCGACGTGGGCCGGACCGACCACGTCACCCGGCACGTCCTCGGGGCGGTGGGCGACGAGGTCGACGAGACCGTCGTCCGGAAGGTGGCCGACGCGGTGACCGGGGACGGTGTCTGGTTCAAGGCGTTCGCCGACCCGGAGGTGGTGCACGCGTGGCTGGGCCCGCGCTGGCGGCTCGACCCGGAGCCGGGGTGCCTGATGTCGCTGGCGCTGACTCCGGACGTGCCGGAGCCCGCGCCGGTGCCGACCGGGTACCGGCTGCGCACCTGGTCCCGCGGTGGCGTCACACAGGCACTGGTCACCGCGCCCGACGGCGCCCTCGCGGCACGCGGTCAGATCGCCCCGACCGGGGCGACCGCCGTCGTCGACCAGGTCGAGACCGCCCCCGCGCACCGGCGCAGGGGTCTCGGCGGCCTGGTGGTGCACACGCTCCAGGACGCGGCGGCGGCCCGCGGCGCTCGCACGGCCGTCCTCGCGGGCACTCCGGAGGGACGCGCGCTGTACGAGTCGCTGGGGTGGATCTATCGGGCCCCGCTGACGAGCGCGAAGTTCACGGCGGCCTGCTGAGCGACCTTGTGGACGAGGCGGTCAGGCCGCCGCCGTCGCCCGTTCCGTAGTGGCGATCGTCGCCGAGCCGACCACGCGCGTGCCGTCGTACAGCACGACGGCCTGGCCGGGGGCGACGCCGCGTACGGGCTCGTCGAAGGTCACCCGCAGTTCCGAGCCGCCGACCAGCTCGGCGGTGACGGGGGTCTCGTCGCCGTGGGCCCGGAGCTGGGCTGTGTACGTGCCGGGGCCGGTGGGGGGCACTCCGCACCAGCGGGGCTTGATCGCGGTCAGGGCCGTGACGTCCAGGGCGGCGGCCGGGCCGACCGTCACCGTGTTGTTCACCGGGGAGATGTCCAGGACGTAGCGCGGCTTGCCGTCGGGGGCGGGGGTGCCGATGCGGAGGCCCTTGCGCTGGCCGATGGTGTAGCCGTACGCCCCCTCGTGGGTGCCGAGAACCTCCCCGGACTCGTCCACGATGTCGCCCTCCGCCTTGCCGAGGCGGGAGGCGAGGAAGCCCTGGGTGTCGCCGTCGGCGATGAAGCAGATGTCGTGGCTGTCCGGCTTCTTGGCGACGGCCAGACCGCGCTCCTCGGCCTCCGCGCGGATCTCCTCCTTGGTGGTGACCGTGTCGCCCAGGGGGAACATCGCGTGGGCGAGCTGCTTGTCGTCCAGGACGCCGAGGACATAGCTCTGGTCCTTGGCCATGTCCGAGGCCCGGTGCAGCTCGCGCGTGCCGTCCTCGCGGACGATCACCTTGGCGTAGTGGCCGGTGACGACCGCGTCGAAGCCGAGGGCGAGGGCCTTGTCGAGGAGCGCGGCGAACTTGATCTTCTCGTTGCAGCGCAGGCACGGGTTCGGGGTGCGGCCCGCCTCGTACTCGGCGACGAAGTCCTCGACCACGTCCTCGCGGAACCGCTCGGCGAGGTCCCACACGTAGAACGGGATGCCGATGACGTCCGCGGCGCGGCGGGCGTCGCGCGAGTCCTCGATGGTGCAGCAGCCCCGCGCACCCGTGCGGAACGACTGCGGGTTCGCCGAGAGCGCGAGGTGCACTCCGGTCACGTCGTGCCCCGCTTCGGCCGCGCGGGCGGCGGCGACGGCGGAGTCCACGCCTCCGGACATGGCGGCCAGGACGCGGAGGGGGCGCTGGGAACGCTGCGGGGGCTGAGGCTGCGGGGTCTCGGTCAAAGTCATAGCTCTAACAGAGTACGGGGCGACGGGAACCGGACGCCCCTGAGTAAGCGTTGACGATCATATGGGGGATGCGGAGCAGGAGAAGCCGGGGCGCCGGGGAATCGACCGGCGCACTCTGCTGATCGGCGGCGCCGCGGCGGCCGTCGGCACCGCCGTGCTCGCCGGTGACGAGCTCGGCCGGCTGTGGTGGCGGCTGCCCGGCGTGGTCAAGAAGCGCAAGGAGGGCGAGGTCGACGCCCCGGGCGCGCAGTGGATAGCCGCCTCGGACTACAACTGGCGCCGCGCGGACCGCCCCGACGACTACGAGATCGACCGCGTCATCATCCACGTCGTCCAGGGCGGGTACCAGACGGCGCTGCGCGTCTTCAAGGACCCGGGGCACGGCGCCGCCGCGCACTACGTGGTGCGCAAGGACGGGCACATCGCGCAGATGATCCGCGAGCTGGACGTGGCGTTCCACGCGGGCAACAGGAGCTACAACGAACGCAGCATCGGCATCGAGCACGAGGGCTTCGTCGACAAGAAGTCGTCGTTCACCGCGCCGATGTACGCGGCGTCGGCGCGGCTCACCGCCGGGATCTGCCAGCGGTACGACATCCCGGTGGACCGCGAGCACATCATGGGCCACGTGGAGGTGCCGGGCACGGACCACACGGATCCGGGGCCGCACTGGGACTGGGACCGGTATCTGCGCCTGGTGCGGGAGGAGCGGGACAGACCGGAGCAGCCGAAGCCGTCCACGAAGCCGGAGAAGAAGGCCTAGCTCAGGCCCGCCGTCCGCGCCCGCTCCACCGCCGGGCCGATCGCCGCCGCCACCGCGTCGACGTCCGCCTTCGTGGACGTGTGGCCGAGCGAGAAGCGGAGGGTGCCCCGCGCCAGGTCGGGGTCGGTGCCGGTGGCGAGCAGGACATGGCTGGGCTGCGCGATGCCCGCCGTGCACGCGGAGCCGGTGGAGCACTCGATGCCCTGCGCGTCCAGGAGCAGCAGGAGGGAGTCGCCCTCGCAGCCGGGGAAGGTGAAGTGCGCGTTGGCGGGCAGCCGGCCGCCCGGAGCCGGGTCGCCGCCGAGGATCGCCTCGGGGACCGCCGAGCGGACGGCGGCCACCAAATCGTCGCGGAGCGCGCCGATCTCGGCGGCGAACCGCTCGCGGTGCGCGGCGGCGTGCTCGCCCGCGACGGCGAACGCGGCGATGGCGGGGACGTCCAGCGTCCCGGAGCGCACGTGCCGCTCCTGGCCGCCGCCGTGCAGGACGGGCACGGGGCTGTACTCGCGGCCGAGCAGCAGCGCGCCGATGCCGTAGGGGCCGCCGATCTTGTGGCTGGACACCGTCATCGCGGCAAGCCCGGAGGCGGCGAAGTCGACGGGGACCTGGCCGTAGGCCTGGACGGCGTCGGCGTGCAGCGGGACGCCGAACTCGTGCGCGACGTCGGCCAGTTCGCGGATCGGCTGGACCGTGCCGATCTCGTTGTTGGCCCACATGACGGTGGCCAGGGCGACGTCGTCGGGGTTGCGCCCGATGGCCTCGCGCAGCGCGTCGGGGTGGACGCGGCCGTGCCGGTCGACGGGGAGGTATTCGACGGTGGCGCCCTCGTGCTCGCCGAGCCAGTGCACGGCGTCGAGGACGGCGTGGTGCTCGACGGGGCTGGACAGGACGCGGGTGCGGGCCGGTTCCGCGTCGCGGCGGGCCCAGTACAGGCCCTTCACGGCGAGGTTGTCGGCCTCGGTGCCGCCGGAGGTGAAGACGGTCTCGCTGGGGCGGGCGCCGAGTGACTCGGCGAGCGTCTCGCGGGCCTCCTCGACGGTGCGTCGCGCTCGGCGCCCCGCCGCGTGCAGCGAGGAGGCGTTGCCGGTGACGGCGATCTGCGCGGTCATCGCCGCGATCGCCTCCGGGAGCATCGGAGTGGTCGCTGCGTGGTCGAGGTAGGCCATGGTGGGCACGATTCTACGAGCCGCGCGGTGCCCTCCGCCCCGCCGGTATCAGCCTGCGAGACCCCAGGACACGGTGTCGTCCGTCGCGACGAGCGCGGCGAGCACGACGAGGTCGGCCACGCCGAGCCCGAGTCCGAGCAGCGCGCGGCCCCTGCGGGTGGTGCCGCGCCACAGGGCGATGCTCGCGAGGACGATCGCGATGGGCCCGAGGAAGAGGTTCAGGACGAGGAGGCCGAGCAGGCCGAGGACGAAGGAGGCGACGGCCATGCCGTCGGTGTCCCGGCGTCCGGTGGGCCGCGCCTCCCGCACCTCCTCGGTGCGGTCAGGGGCCGGGGCCGGGGCTGTGGTCTCGGGACGGGTGCGAGTTGCGGTGCTGTTCATGGTGCGACTCCTGGCAGGTGGAGGTGTCGTACGGAGCGGGTCCTGCGGCGCCGGGCGGTGGCTCAGCGGTGCCGCGTGCGGCGCTCGCGCAGGGCGAAGACCGCGAGCCACACGCCGATGACGGCGGCGGCGACGAGGGTGACCGGTAGCGGGGCGTGCGCCACGGTGCCCATGGCGACACCCAGCAGCATCAGGGCGGCGACGATGAAGAGCACGGAGATCCCTCTCTCGTTCGGTGAACGCTTGTGGTTACAGTTGTTCACTGACTTAGAGAGTACTCCGTCTCCGGCTTTCAAAACTCGGAGAACAGTTGTTAACTGCATGGCATGAGTCACACCCTCGGCGTCCGGCAGGCCCAGAAGCAGAAGACCCGGCAGGCACTCCTCGACGCGGCGCTCCAGCTGCTGGACGAGCAGAGCCTCAGCAGCCTGGGCCTGCGCGAGGTCACCCGCGCCGTGGGCGTCGCCCCCACCGCCTTCTACCGGCACTTCCGCGACACCGCCGACCTGGGCGTGGCCCTGGTCGAGGAGGCGTTCGCCAGCCTGCACACCACGCTCACCGCGATGCTGGCGGCGACCGGCGACGGCGAGGAACGCATCGCGGGCACGGTCGAGTTGATAGCGGGATACGTCCGGACGCACCCCGCGCACGTCCGCTTCATCGCCCGCGAGCGGCACGGCGGCGTGCGGGCGGTGCGGGACGCGATCGGCGCCCAACTCGCCCTGTTCGCCAAGGAGGTGGCGGAGCAGTTCGCCCGGGAGGAGCCGACGGCGGGGTGGACCGAGGACGATCTGCTGATGCTGGCCGGAATGTACGTCGACCACATGGTGATGACCGCGTCGGCGTTCCTGGACGCGGGGCCCGGCACGGCGGCGGAGGCCCGGGTGGCCGACGTCGCCCGCAGGCAGCTGCGGCTGGTGGGGCTCGGCCGCCGGCACTGGCACGACGAGCGCTGACACGCCCCGTCGACCTCTCGACGCCGCCGTAAGGAGCAACTAGCCTTACGGTCATGACAGTCGCCCCGGACCGTGACCCCTGGGTCCTCGACCAGACCTTCGAAGGCCCCACCGGCACCGTCCGCTGGGCGGCCCTGGGCCCCGCCGACGCCCCGCCCGTCGTCCTCGTCCACGGCACGCCCTTCTCGTCGTACGTGTGGCGTGACGTCGCGCGTGCGCTGGCCGGCGGCCACCGCGTGTACGTGTGGGACCTGCCCGGGTACGGCGCGTCGGAGATGCGGGCCGGGCAGGACGTGTCACTCGCCGCGCAGGGCCGGGTCCTCACCGCACTCCTCGGCCACTGGGGTCTGGACCGGCCCGCCGTCGTGGCACACGACTTCGGCGGGTGCGTCGCCCTGCGCGCACACCTGCTGCACGGCGCCCGCTACGGACGGCTCGCCCTCGTCGACCCGGTGGCGCTCCCTCCTTGGGGCTCCCCCACGTACCGGCTCCTCGGCGCGAACGCCGACGTGTTCACCCAGCTGCCGCCCGCGCTGCACCGGGCGCTGGTCCGCGGGTACGTGAGCTCGGCCAGTGCGCGCGGACTGCGCCCGGCCGTGCTCGACCGGCTCGTGGAGCCCTGGTGCACGGGAGAGGGGCAGGCCGCCTTCTACCGGCAGATCGAACAGAACGACCAGCGGTTCACCGACGAGATCCAGGGCCGGTACGGCGAGCTGCGGCTGCCCGTGCTGATCTGCTGGGGGGCCGGGGACACCTGGATCCCCGCCGCCAAGGGCGAGGAGCTCGCGAAGCTCGTCCCCGGCTCCCGGCTGCGCCTGATCGAGGGCGCGGGGCATCTCGTCCAGGAGGACGCGCCCGCCGAACTCACCGGAGAGCTGACGAGGTTCCTCTCCGAGAGCTAGCTCAGCCGCGCCCGCGCCAGCTGCCGCGACTGTGCCACCAGGCGGTCCTCGCTGTCCCAGACCTCGGCGTCCTCCTCCAGGAAGCCGCCCGCGAGGTTCCGCGTGGTGATCGAGACGCGCAGCGGCCCGGGGGCCGGGCGGTGGCGGACGTGGACCGTCAGCTCGACGGTCGGGACCCAGCCGGTGAGGCCCATCTCGAAGGCGGTCGGCGGCAGCGCGTCGACGGCGAGCAGCAGCGAGAGCGGGTCCGCGTCGCGGCCGTCCGCGAGCCCGAACCAGGCCCGCATCTCGCCCTTGCCGGACGGCTGCCCGAGCGCCCAGCCGAGCGTGGCGGGGTCGAGCTTGAGGAAGAGGCGGTCGGCGATGGCCGAACTGCCGGGCACGGGCCGGTGGTCCGGGGCGTCCTGCGCGCCGAAGCACTGGTCGAGCGGCGGGATGGCGGGCGGCTCGGCCGTCGTGCGGACGTCGTCGGGGAGCGCGTCCAGGTCGCCGTACGAGGCGAGCACGCGGATCCGCTCGACCTCGCGCCCCTCCTCGTCGTACTGGAAGAGCGAGGCCTGACCGGTGGAGAGCGAACGGCCGCCGCGCACCAGGTCCGTGCGGATCACGGCGGGGCCGGGGCTCGACGCGGTGAGGTAGTGCGCCGAGACGGTGAAGGGGTCGGCGTGCGGCAGGGCGTCCGCGAGGGCGCGGCCGATGACGGCGAGGAGATAGCCGCCGTTGACGGCGCTGATGATCGTCCAGCCCGCGGAGAGCTCCGTGTCGTAGACGCCGGGCTCCCGGCGGGTGACCGCCGTGTCGCGGTCGAACTCGCTGTCGCCGATGCGTGCGGGCACCGATGCGGGAATTGATGCTGCCGTTGCCATGGCAGCAAGGTACAACATTCGATTACTGAGCGGTAGCTTTTCTAGTGGCCCGCTACCGTGACCCGCTACGGCTGCTCCCGGACCTCCGCCTCCACCGCCGTGGAGCGGCGGTTCCAGGCGCGCGGTGCCCGCCAGTGGTAGCGGATCGCGAGCAGCCGCAGGGTGAACGCCGTCACGGCGGCGAGGCCGCTGGTGAACCCCGTCAGCTGTTCGAAGTGGATGCACAGGGCGACCATCGTGGCGCCCACGATGGCGGGCACCGCGTACAGGTCGCGGTCCCAGCGGACCAGCGACGGCACTTCGTTGGCGACGATGTCGCGCAGCACGCCGCCGCCCACCGCGGTCATCAGGCCGAGGGTCGCCGACGCGGTGAGTCCGAGGCCGTAGTCGTACGCCTTGGTCGTGCCCGCCACGCAGAACAGGCCGAGGCCCGCCGCGTCGAAGACGTTCACCGCGAGCTGGGTGCGCTCCACCTCCGGGTGCAGGAAGAAGACCAGCGCGGCCGCGAAGAGGGGGGTGATGAAGTAGCCGAGGTCGGTGAAGGCGGCCGGCGGGACCGCCCCGATCACCAGATCGCGGAAGAGACCTCCGCCCAGCGCGGTGACCTCGGCGAGCACGGCGATGCCGAAGACGTCGAAGTTCTTGCGCACGGCGAGCAGCGCGCCGGAGATCGCGAAGACGAAGATCCCCACGATGTCGAGCGCGTGCTGGACGGAGGGCGTGAACAGATCCTGGAGCACGCGCCATTCTTACCCGTGGCCGGGCGGGGCTCTCCGCCGCCTTACCCCGCGTTTGAGGGTTCTCCCGGTCCCACCGCTCCCCCCGCGGGCCTCGACGTCCGCAAAGTCTCACAAAGGACTTCAATGACAGGGTTGAAGCCATGAGATTCCAGTTGGAGATCGACATGGGCGAGACGGCGTTCGACGTCAGGGCCGCCGAGGAGCTGGGCCGGATCCTGCGGTACTGGGGCGGCAACCTCGGGCACTACGCGCTGACGCCCGGCGACGGCGAGAGCGTCTACGACTCGGCGTACCGGGAGGTGGGGCGCTGGACCGTCACGGAGTGACACACGACGGAGGGAGGGCGCGCGACCACTCGCACGCCCTCCCTCCGCGGTGACTACTTCCCGGCCGGGTCCGGATCCTTGCCCGGCGCCGTCTTCTCGGCCGCCGGCTTCTCCGCGGCAGCCGCCGTCTCGTCCGCCTTGGTCGCCACCGAGACGACCTCGATCGCCTCCTTGGCCGCCGAGAGGAGCACGGTGTCCTGCGGTGCCTGGTCCGCCGCGTTCTCCGGGTGGTGGCACGCCACCTGGTGCCCGGTGGCGAGCGCGGTCAGCGGCGGCTCCTTCGTCTTGCAGATCTCCGTCGCCTTCCAGCACCGCGTGTGGAAGCGGCAGCCGCTGGGCGGGTCGATCGGCGAGGGGACGTCGCCGCGGAGCAGGATGCGCTCGCTCTTGACGCCGCGCCGCTTGGGGTCGGGCACCGGCACTGCGGAGAGCAGCGCCTTGGTGTACGGGTGCATCGGTGTGGCGTAGAGGTCGTTGCGGTCGGCCAGCTCCACGATCTTGCCGAGGTACATCACCGCGATGCGGTCCGAGACGTGCCGGATGACCGACAGGTCGTGCGCGATGATCACGTACGTGAGGCCGAGCTCTTCCTGGAGGTCGTCCAGGAGGTTGACCACCTGGGCCTGGATGGAGACGTCCAGGGCGGAGACCGGCTCGTCCGCCACGACCAGCTTGGGCCGCAGGGCGAGGGCCCGGGCGATGCCGATGCGCTGGCGCTGGCCGCCGGAGAATTCGTGCGGGTAGCGGTTGTAGTGCTCCGGGCTGAGCCCGACCCGCTCCAGCATCTCCTGCACGGTCTTCTTCACGCCGCCCTCGGGCTTCACGCCCTGGAGCTTGAAGGGCGCGCCGACGATCGTGCCGATGGTGTGCCGCGGGTTCAGCGACGAGTACGGGTCCTGGAAGATCATCTGGACGTCGCGGCGGAGCGGGCGCATCCGCGCGGTGTTCAGGTGCGTGATGTCCGTGCCCTCGAACTCGACGCGGCCGCCGGTCGGTTCGAGCAGCCGGGTGATCAGCCGGCCCATCGTCGACTTGCCGCAGCCGGACTCGCCGACCACGCCGAGCGTTTCACCGGGGCGTACGTCGAAGGAGAGGCCGTCGACCGCCTGCACCGCCGCCACCTGGCGCTGGAGCAGCCCCTTCTTGATCGGGAAGTGCTTCACCAGGCCGTCGACCTTGAGCAGCGGCTCGGACGAGCCCTTCGCCTGCGCCGGGATCGTCATCTCCTGGCCCTTCGCCGTGCCTTGGGGGTTCTTCTGGTCCTTCGCGGCATCGTTCACAGCTTCGGCGCAATCTCTTCGGTCCAGATCCGGGTGCGCTCGTCCTGCGACATGTGGCAGGCGGAGTAGTGTCCGGCGGCCACCTCGCGCAGTTCGGGGCGCTCGCGGCGGGTGATCTGATCCTTGGGGATGTCCGCGTAGGGGCAGCGCGGGTTGAAGGCGCAGCCGCCCGGCAGGTTGATCAGGCTGGGCGGGGAGCCCTTGACCGGGATGAGCCGCTCGGTCTGCTCGCGGTCGATGCGGGGCATCGAGCCGAGCAGGCCCCAGGTGTAGGGGTGCTGGGGTTCGTAGAAGACCTTCTCCGCGGTGCCGCGCTCGACGCACCGGCCGCCGTACATGACCAGGAGCTCGTCCGCCATCTCGGCGACCACGCCCAGGTCGTGCGTGATCATGATGACGGCGGAGCCGAACTCCTTCTGCAGGTCCCTGATGAGGTCGAGGATCTGCGCCTGGACGGTCACGTCGAGGGCGGTGGTCGGCTCGTCGGCGATGAGCAGCTCGGGGTTGTTGACGAGCGCCATCGCGATCATCGCGCGCTGGCGCATGCCGCCGGAGAACTCGTGCGGGTAGGAGTCGACACGCTTGTCCGGCTGCGGGATCCCGACCCGGTCGAGCATCTCGATCGCCCGCTTGCGGGCGCTCTTCTTGTCGACGTCGTTGTGGACCCGGTACGCCTCGGTGATCTGCTTGCCGATGGAGTAGTACGGGTGCAGCGCGGAGAGCGGGTCCTGGAAGATCATCGCCATCTCGCGGCCGCGCAGCTTGCGCACCTCGTCCGGCGGGGCGGAAAGCAGTTCCTTGCCGTCCAGCCAGATCTCACCGGAGATCCTGGCCTTGCGGGCGCCGTACTGGCCGGCGGTGTGCAGGCCGAGGATGCCCAGCGAGGTGACCGACTTGCCGGAGCCGGACTCGCCCACGATGCCGAGGGTCTTGCCCTTCTCCAGCTGGAAGCTGAGCCCGTCGACGGACCTGACCAGGCCGTCGTCGGTCGGGAAGTGCACCTTGAGGTCGCGCACCTCCAGGAAGGCGGAGGGAGCGGGCGAGCCGGTGACGGGCTCCCCCACCGCGGCTCCGCTCTTGGACAGTTCGGTCATCCCAGCCTCACTCGCGGGTCGATGACGGCGTACAGAAGGTCGACGACGAGGTTGGCCACGGCGATCGCGAGCGCCGCGCACAGGGTGACGCCCAGGATGACGGGCAGGTCCTTGCTGCTGATGGCCTTGACCGCTTCGAGGCCGAGCCCCGGCAGGTTGAACGTGGACTCGGTGAGCACCGCGCCGCCCATCAGGACGCCGAGGTCGAGTCCGAAGACGGTGAGGATCGGGGTCATCGCGGAGCGCAGCGCGTGCTTGCGGATGACGGTGGGCTCGCCGAGGCCCTTGGCGCGGGCGGTGCGGATGTAGTCCTCGCCGAGCACTTCGAGCATCGTGGCGCGGGTGAGGCGGGCGTACATCGCGGCGTTGAGGAAGGCGAGCACGATCCACGGCAGGATCATCGTCTGGAGCCAGACGTCGATCGAGTCGTCGGTGCTGAGGCTGTCCGCGATCTTCACCCAGCCGAGTTCGTGGACGAAGACGCCCATCGCGATCATGCCGGTGAAGAAGACGGGCAGGGAGACACCGGCGAGCGCGGTGGTCATGGCGGCGCGGTCCCAGATGGTGCCCCGGCGCAGCGCGGAGATCACGCCGGTGATGACGCCGCCGGCCAGCCACAGCACGCAGGCGCCCGCGGCGAGGGCGCCGGTGACGGGCAGGGCGTCCTTGAGGGTGTCCCACACCGGTGCCTCGGTGCGGAAGGAGTAGCCGAAGCAGGGGGCCGGGCAGTGCGTGACGTCACTGCCGTTGACGTAGTCGCGGCCCATCGGGATGCCCTTGATGAAGTCCCAGAACTGGACCAGCAGGGGATCGTTGAGGCCCAGTTTGACGCGGATGCCTTCGAGCTGCTCGGCACCCGACGCCTTGCCGGCGAAGAGGACGGCGATGTCCTGTCCCGCCCACTTGGGCAGCATGAAGAAGATGGTGAAGGTCGCGAGCAGTACGACCAGCACCATGACGCAGCCCTTGAGGTGCGCGGTGTGCTTGCCGTGGGCGGTGACGTTGCGGATGCCGAGGGTGTGCCCGGCGTCGACGCCCACGCCCTTGCCCCAC
>NZ_JBFAHP010000046.1:4701-67724 GCF_040654255.1 Streptomyces sp. NPDC050732 | reverse complement strand
CCGCTCCTCAATCGCCGGAGGGGCTGTCATCTCCGCTCCCCGCCCCGGGCCGCTTCGCATGCTTCCCCTGCTTCGCCGGCGTCCGCAGCCGCGACGTCACGTCGTCCGGCGGCAGGAAGCGCGACCAGCGTTCGGGGAACTCGGAGGGCATCTCGGGGTCGTCGGGGTCGTCGGGGTCCCCCGCCGCCTCGCGCGCGGCCGCGCGGGCCACGACCTCCGCGGCCTGCGCCTCCCTTATGCGGTCGTTGGCGGCGCGGGCCACGGCCGTGGCGACGGACGGCCAGACCCGGTCGATCGCCGCGTTGACCGCGGCGCCGACCAGGACCGCGAACGCCGAGACGCCGATCCACAGCAGCACGGCGACCGGGGCCGCGAGCGAGCCGTAGATGGTGGGGCCCTCCACCGTGCTGGTGAGGTAGATGCGGAGCAGGAAGCTGCCGAGCACCCACATGGCGAGCGCGATGAGCGCGCCCGGCATGTCCTCCACCCAGGGCGAACGCACCGGCACGGACACGTGGTACAGCGTCGTCAGGAAGATCACGGAGAGGATGACGACGACGGGCCAGTAGAGGATCTGGACCACCGTCGTGGAACCGGGCAGGAGTTTCACCACCGCGTCCGGGCCCGCCACCATCAGCGGCAGCGCGACCGAGCCGATGAGCAGCGCCACCAGGAACAGGCCGAAGGCGAGTATCCGGGTCTTGACGATGCCGCGCACGCCGTCGAGGCCGTACATCACGGTGATGGTGTCGATGAAGACGTTGACGGCGCGCGAGCCGGACCACAGGGCGAAGAGGAAGCCGATGGAGATGACGTCGGGTCTGCTGACCCGCATCACGTCGTCCAGTATCGGTTCCGCGATCTGGTGGACGCCCCGGTCGGACAGGATCGTGCGGGACGCCTCCAGGATGTTGTTCTGGACGCTGGCGATGGTGTCCGCGCCGGTCCACCGGTCGACGTAGGCGAGCAGGCCGATCAGGCTCAGCAGCAACGGTGGAACGGAGAGCAGCGTGAAGAACGCAGCCTCGGCCGCGAGCCCCAGGATGCGGTACTCGATGCACGAGTTGACGGTGTCCTTGAGCAGCAGCCAGGCGGTCCTGCGCTTGGAGACGTTCCGGTAGAGAGCGCGGGCCCGGTTCCAGCGGCCCGACGGCCGCCCGGGTGTTTCTTTTGCCTGGTGCACCTCCTTACCGTAGCGGCATGGCAGCCAGCACCCACACAGTGACCAACCAGGCTCCGCCCCTGGTGGGATATGACGTATTCGCGTCCGACCGGGCCCTCGTGGAGGGCGTCGAGCGGCATCTGGATCCGGCGCTCCTCGACACCGCCCGCGACGAACTCTCCCTGCTCGGCCGCACCGCGGGTTCCGCCCAGGCACAGAGGTGGGGAGAGCAGGCAAATGCGCATCCTCCCGTTCTGCACACGCATGACCGTTACGGGAACCGGATCGACGAGGTCGAGTTCCATCCGGCCTGGCACCGGCTGCTCGGCAAGGCCGTCTCCGCGGGCCTGACCACCGCCTGGTCGCGGCCCGGCGGGCATGTGCGGCGGGCCGCGGGGTTCCTGGTGTGGACGCAGGCCGAAGGGGGGCACGGGTGCCCCGTCTCGATGACGCACGCCGCGGTGCCCGCGCTGCGCACCGACCCGGCGCTCGCCGCCGAGTGGGAGCCGCGCCTCTCCTCGACCATCTACGACGAGGGGCTGCGCCCGGCGTCGCAGAAGGCCGGTGTCCTCTTCGGGATGGGCATGACGGAGAAGCAGGGCGGCAGTGACGTGCGGGCCAACACGACGCGCGCGCAGGCGCTCGCGGAGGACGGGACGTATGCCCTGACGGGGCACAAGTGGTTCTGTTCGGCGCCCATGTCGGACGGGTTCCTGGTGCTCGCGCAGGCCGAGCAGGGGCTGACGTGCTTCCTGGTGCCGCGCGTCCTGGAGGACGGCACGCGGAACCCGTTCGCCATCCAGCGGCTCAAGGACAAACTGGGCAACAAGTCCAACGCGTCGAGCGAGGTCGAGTTCGACGGGACGTGGGCGCGCCGGGTCGGGGACGAGGGGCGCGGGGTGCGCACCATCATCGAGATGGTGGCGGCGACCCGGCTCGACTGCGTGATCGGTTCGGCGGCGCTGATGCGGCAGGCCGTGGCGCAGGCGGTGCACCACGCCACGTACCGGGAGGCGTTCGGCGGCAAGCTCGTCGACAAGCCGCTCATGCGCAACGTACTGGCGGATCTGGCGCTGGAGTCCGAGGCGGCCACGACGCTCGCGCTGCGGCTCGCGGCGGCGTACGACGACGGGGACGAGCAGGAGCAGGCGTTCCTGCGGCTCGCGGTGCCGGCCGCGAAGTACTGGGTGACCAAGCGGTGCACGCCGATGGTCGGCGAGGCCCTCGAATGCCTGGGCGGCAACGGCTATGTCGAGGAGTCGGGCATGCCGCGGCTGCTGCGCGAGGCGCCGCTCAACTCCATCTGGGAGGGCTCGGGGAACGTGCAGGCGCTGGACGTGCTGCGGGCGCTGCAGCGCGAGCCGCGGGCGCTCAACGCGTTCCTCCAGGAGGTCGGCGCGGCGCGCGGCGCCGACCACCGCCTCGACGGTGCGATCAAGGACCTGCTGACGGAACTGGCCGACCTGGACGGCATCGAGGGCCGGGCGCGGCGGCTCGTGGAGCGGATGGCGCTGGTGCTCCAGGGGTCGCTGATCGTGCGGTACGCGCCTTCGGAGGTGGCCGACGCGTTCTGCGCCTCACGGCTCGGCGGGGACTGGGGCGCGGCGTTCGGCACGCTGCCGCACACACTCGATCTGGCCACAGTGGTGGCACGGTCCGCGCCGGAGGTCTGACGGCCGCTCCGCCGGAGCCTGCGTCATGGCCCCGGGCCGACACGGGGGTGGTGCTGCGCCGACACGGCACCACCCCCGCCCTTCAGGCCCCTTGAGGAGCGTGAACACCGCACGGGCGGTGTTGCGTCCAGATTCGGGCACCGGCCGGGCGTTGGCCAGAGTTGCAGGAGGTTGCAACCCACCGTGACACCTGGGAGGTTCAGCGCCCCGATGCGGCTCCCGGGGGCCCGCGCAGGGGGCACGATGGGTGCCTGCCCCTCCACCTTGGTCTGGCCGGAAAGGACCCAGTGGTCATGAACGCCCCGTCGACGATCGACCTCGCGCGGATCTCCGCCATGGACCGCACGCACGCCGCGCACCTCCTGAAGGGGGTGCGCGACGCCACGCTCTCCGGGCGGCGGCCGAGGGTCCTGCCGCGTCCGGTGATCGGCGACTCGTGGGGGCGGATGCTGCTCGGCGGGGTCGACCCCGACCACGACTTCCGGTCCCGGCTGCTGACCGGGGAGGAGCTGGAGGAGCGCCGCCGCACCTCGCCGCTCCTGGAGGTGCTGCCCGTCCTGCGGAACGCCCTGGTCTCCGTGGCGGACGCCGCGCAGCACATCATGGTCGTCTGCGACGCGGAGGGCCGGGTGCTGTGGCGCGAGGGCAGCGCCGCGGTGCTGCGCCAGGCGGACGCGCACGGCCTGGAACCGGGCGCGGACTGGGGGGAGAGCGTCGTCGGCACGAACGGCATCGGGACTCCCCTGGTGGTGCGCCGGCCCGTGCAGGTCTTCTCCGCCGAGCACTTCGTGCAGACCCACCATCCGTGGACGTGCACGGGCGCCCCGGTGACCGACCCGCGCGACGGCAGGCTGCTCGGCGTGGTCGACGTGAGCGGGCCGCTGCAGACCATCCATCCGGCGACGCTCGCGCTCGTCGACTCGGTGGCCAAGCTCGCCGAGGCCCGGCTGCGGGACAAGCACGTGACGGCGCTCGACCGGCTGCGCGCGGTGGCCGCACCGGTCCTCGCCCGGCTCGACGGGCGGGCGCTCGCGGTGGACGCGCACGGCTGGACCGCCGCGGTGACCGGCATGCCCCCGGCGGACCGCCTCGCCCTCCCCAAGTCCTTCGGCCCCGGCCGCACCTGGCTGCCCTCCCTCGGCCCCTGCCTGGTGGAGCCGCTGGCCGGCGGCTGGCTGCTGCGCGTCGAGGAGCCCGGCGACGTGCCCAGGCCGGTCGGCGCGACCCGGCTCGTCCTGGACGTGAGCAGCCCGCGCCGCTGGACGCTGTCGGTGCTCGGCGGCGCCCACGACTGGACGCACGAGCTGAGCCCGCGCCACGCCGAACTCCTCTACCTCCTGTGCACCTACCGCACCGGGCGCACCGCTTCGGGTCTCGCCGAGGACATGTTCGGCGACCCGGCGCGCACGGTGACGGTCCGCGCCGAACTGTCCCGCGTACGTCGCTACCTGGGCGGTCTGCTCGCCCACCGGCCCTACCGCTTCCACGAGGACGTCGACGTCGACGTGATCATGCCGGAGCGGCCGGTGGACCTGCTGCCCCACTCGACGGCACCGGCGGTCCGCGCGGCGAGACGGCTCGCGGAACCCTGAGAACCCGTCCTTGAGCGCCCATGATTCCCTGTGCCGCATGAGCATCACAGTCACCACCTGGTCCCTCGAACAGACGTCGCCCACCGACCTGCTCCCGGCCGCCGCGCCCGACGGCGACGTCCGGATCGTGCGCGCCGAAGTGCCCTCGCCCGAGTTCAGCAGGTTCCTGTACGCGTCCGTCGGCGGGGACATCCACTGGACCGACCGGCTCTCCCTGACCTACGCGGAGTGGCAGAAGCTGCTGGAGCGGCCGGGTGTGGAGACCTGGGTCGCGTACGAGAACGGGACGCCCGCCGGGTACGTGGAGCTGGCGGCGCGCGGCGAGAACGGGGACGCGCCGGAGGGTGTCGTCGAGATCGTCTACTTCGGCCTGCTGCCCGCCTTCCGGGGGCGCCGCATCGGCGGCCACCTCCTGTCGTACGGCGTCGCGCGCGCCTGGGACCTGGCCGGGCGGTGGCCGGGGCTCGCGCCGACCGGGCGGGTCTGGCTGCACACCTGCTCCAAGGACGGCGAGCACGCCATGGAGAACTACCAGCGGCGCGGCTTCAAGCTCTTCGACACCAAGGTCGAGCTGGAGGCGGACGTTCCGGCCCCCGGTCCCTGGCCGGGAGCCCACCGCGCCTGAAGCCCGGGAGTGACCCACGACACCGTTGTCCACGATGCGGGACAACGGTGTCCGCATTTTGGATAATGCTGGACTGGGCCGAAAGTCCCATGACACGCTTCCGGCATGGATCGCACTGGAAACGCCTTGGTGAGTCGACGTCACGTCGACCTCGGCCGCATGTCCAGCGCCATGTGTCCGGCCTGCTGATCGTCTCAGCCCCGCCGCACCCCATCCACTGATCCCCCTCCCTGCGCAGCGCCGCGCGCACGTCCCCCACCCTGCCCAGCAGGTCCGGGAACGTGCCATTTTCGCAGGTCAGAGTTGCTTTCCCGCTGCCCCGAAGGACGTACCAGCATGGCCGCCACGCCAGAGAAGCCCGCCCCAGCCACGCCCCGCCGCAAGGCGAGCCGTCACCGCGGCGAGGGCCAGTGGGCCGTAGGTCACTTCACGCCGCTCAACGGGAACGAGCAGTTCAAGAAGGACGACGACGGTCTCAACGTGCGGACACGTATTGAGACGATCTACTCGAAGCGTGGTTTCGACTCCATCGACCCGAACGACCTCCGTGGCCGGATGCGCTGGTGGGGGCTGTACACCCAGCGCAAGCCCGGGATCGACGGCGGCAAGACCGCGATCCTGGAGCCGGAGGAGCTGGACGACGAGTACTTCATGCTCCGGGTGCGCGTCGACGGCGGCCGGCTGACCACCGAGCAGCTGCGCGTCATCGGCGAGATCTCCCAGGAGTTCGCGCGCGGCACCGCCGACCTCACCGACCGGCAGAACATCCAGTACCACTGGATCCGCATCGAGGACGTCCCCGAGATCTGGCGGCGGCTCGAAGCCGTGGGGCTCTCGACCACCGAGGCCTGCGGTGACACGCCCCGCGTGATCCTCGGCTCCCCCGTGGCGGGCGTCGCCGAGAACGAGATCATCGACGGCTCCCCCGCCATCGACGAGATCCAGCGCCGCTTCATCGGCAACCCCGACTTCTCGAACCTGCCGCGCAAGTTCAAGACCGCGATCTCCGGCTCGCCGCAGCTCGACGTGGCCCACGAGATCAACGACGTCGCGTTCGTCGGCGTCCACCACCCCGAGCACGGCCCCGGCTTCGACCTGTGGGTCGGCGGCGGCCTCTCCACCAACCCCAAGCTCGGGGTGCGGCTCGGCGCCTGGGTGCCGCTCGACGAGGTCCCGGACGTGTTCGGCGGCGTCATCGGCATCTTCCGCGACTACGGCTACCGCCGGCTGCGCAACCGCGCCCGCCTGAAGTTCCTCGTCGCCGACTGGGGCCCGGAGAAGTTCCGGCAGATCCTGGAGGACGAGTACTTGAAGCGGAAGCTGGTCGACGGGCCCGCCCCCGAGCAGCCCGCGGGCACCTGGCGCGACCACCTCGGCGTCCACCGGCAGAAGGACGGCCGCTTCTACGTCGGCTTCGCGCCCCGCGTCGGCCGCGTCGACGGCGCCACCCTCACGAAGATCGCCGAGGTCGCCGAGGCACACGGCTCGGGCCGCCTGCGCACCACCGCCGAGCAGAAGATGATCGTGCTCGACGTCGCGCAGGACCAGGTCGACTCGCTCGTCTCCGCCCTCGAAGCGCTCGACCTGCGGGTCAACGCCTCGCCCTTCCGGCGCGGCACGATGGCCTGCACCGGCATCGAGTTCTGCAAGCTCGCCATCGTCGAGACGAAGGCGCGCGGCGCCTCCCTCATCGACGAACTGGAGCGCCGCATCCCCGAGTTCGACGAGCCGATCACCATCAACATCAACGGCTGCCCGAACGCCTGCGCCCGCATCCAGGTCGCCGACATCGGCCTCAAGGGCCAGCTCATGCTCGACGCGGACGGCAACCAGGTCGAGGGCTATCAGGTGCACCTGGGCGGCGCCCTCGGGCTCGACGCCGGCTTCGGCCGCAAGGTCCGCGGCCTGAAGGTCACCGCGGCCGAGCTGCCCGACTACATCGAGCGGGTCCTGGGGCACTTCCAGGCGGAGCGCGAGGAAGGCGAGCGCTTCGCCACCTGGACCGCCCGCGCGTCCGAGGAGGCCCTCAAGTGAGCGAGCGTGCCGCCCCGTTCCACTGCCCCTACTGCGGCGACGAGGACCTGCGCCCCCACGAGGCCGGTCACGGCGCCTGGGAATGCGCGGCGTGCAACCGGGCCTTTCAGCTGAAGTTCCTCGGGCTGCTCGCCCGGGGCGTTCAGCACACCAGCAGTGGAGAGAACCAGATATGACGACCGCTCAGGACAAGAAGTCGCGCACGGACGACGAGTTGAAGGCGCTCGCCGAGCAGGCCGGGCGCGACCTGGAGGACGCCTCCGCGCTTGAGGTCCTCCAGTGGGCCGCCGACACCTTCGGGACACGCTTCTGCGTCACCTCCTCGATGGAGGACGCGGTCGTCGCCCACCTCGCCTCGCGGGCCATGCCCGGCGTCGACGTCGTGTTCCTGGACACCGGCTACCACTTCCCGGAGACCATCGGAACCCGTGACGCCGTCGAGGCCGTCATGGACGTCAACGTCATCACCCTGACGCCCCGTCAATCGGTGGCCGAGCAGGACTCCGTGTACGGCGCGCGGCTGCACGACCGCGACCCGGACCTGTGCTGCAAGCTGCGGAAGGTGCAGCCCCTGGAGGAGGGTCTCGCGGGATACGCCGCGTGGGCCACCGGACTGCGCCGCGACGACTCGCCGGCCCGGGCGAACACCCCGGTGGTCGGCTGGGACGAGAAGCGCCGCAAGGTCAAGATCTCGCCGATCGCCCGCTGGACGCAGGACGACGTCGACGCGTACGTCGCCGAGCATGGCGTCCTCACCAACCCGCTCCTCATGGACGGCTACGGCTCGGTGGGCTGCGCCCCCTGCACCCGCCGCCTCCTGGCGGGCGAGGACGCGCGGGCCGGCCGCTGGGCCGGGAACGCCAAGACCGAGTGCGGGATCCACGGATGACCGCGCCGCAGACTCAGCAGCAACAGACCCGGGAGAACCACGTGACGACCGGAGCCACCGTCTGGCTCACCGGCCTGCCCAGCGCCGGCAAGACCACCATCGCGTACGAACTGGCGGGCCGCCTGCGCGCGGAGGGCCGCCGCGTCGAGGTGCTCGACGGCGACGAGATCCGTGAGTTCCTCTCGGCGGGCCTCGGCTTCAGCCGCGAGGACCGGCACACCAACGTGCAGCGCATCGGCTTCGTCGCCGAACTCCTCGCCCGCAACGGCGTGCTGGCGCTCGTCCCGGTGATCGCTCCGTTCGCGGACAGCCGCGAGGCGGTGCGCAAGCGCCACCAGGCGGGCGACACCGCGTACATCGAGGTGCATGTCGCGACGCCGGTCGAGGTGTGCTCCGTACGCGATGTGAAGGGTCTGTACGCCAAGCAGGCGAAGGGTGAGATCTCCGGTCTCACCGGGGTCGACGACCCGTACGAGGCGCCGGACTCGCCCGACCTGCGCATCGAGTCGCAGAACCAGACCGTGCAGGAGTCGGCGGCGGCTCTCCACGCACTGCTCACGGAGAGGGGTCTCGCATGACCACGGTTGCCACAGTGCCGGACGAGGGCACCCACAGCCCCTACGCGCTCAGCCACCTGGACGCTCTGGAGTCCGAGGCGGTGCACATCTTCCGTGAGGTGGCGGGGGAGTTCGAGCGGCCGGTGATCCTGTTCTCCGGCGGCAAGGACTCCATCGTCATGCTGCACCTGGCGCTGAAGGCGTTCGCCCCCGCGGCGGTCCCCTTCTCGCTGCTGCACGTCGACACGGGACACAACTTCCCCGAGGTCATCGAGTACCGCGACCGGGTGGTCGCCGAGCACGGGCTGCGGCTGCACGTCGCCTCGGTGCAGGAGTACATCGACGCGGGCAAGCTGCGCGAGCGCCCCGACGGGACGCGCAACCCGCTGCAGACCGTGCCGCTCACCGAGAAGATCCAGAGCGAGAAGTTCGACGCGGTCTTCGGCGGCGGACGCCGCGACGAGGAGAAGGCGCGGGCCAAGGAGCGGGTGTTCTCGCTGCGCGACGAGTTCTCGCAGTGGGACCCGCGCCGCCAGCGCCCCGAGCTGTGGCAGCTCTACAACGGCCGCCACGCCCCCGGCGAGCACGTGCGCGTCTTCCCGCTGTCCAACTGGACCGAGCTCGACGTGTGGCAGTACATCGCCCGCGAGAAGATCGAGCTCCCGCAGATCTACTTCGCGCACGAGCGGGACGTGTTCCAGCGCTCGGGGATGTGGCTGACCGCGGGCGAGTGGGGCGGCCCCAAGGAGGGCGAGACGGTCGAGAGGCGGCTGATCCGCTACCGCACGGTGGGCGACATGTCCTGCACCGGCGCCGTCGACTCCGACGCCACGACGCTGGACGCCGTCATCACCGAGATCGCCGCGTCGCGGCTGACCGAGCGCGGGGCGACGAGGGCCGACGACAAGCTCTCCGAGGCCGCGATGGAAGACCGCAAGCGCGAGGGGTACTTCTAACCATGAGCAACAGCACCACTGAGCCGGTCCAGCCGCTCTCCACCGAGCAGTTGTCGGCCACCACCCTGCTGCGGTTCGCCACCGCCGGCTCTGTCGACGACGGCAAGTCCACCCTGGTGGGCCGCCTGCTTCACGACTCCAAGTCGGTCCTGACCGACCAGCTGGAGGCCGTGGAGCGCGTCTCGGCGAGCCGCGGCGCCGACGCCCCCGACCTGGCGCTGCTCACCGACGGCCTGCGGGCCGAGCGGGAGCAGGGCATCACCATCGACGTCGCCTACCGCTACTTCGCCACCGCCCGGCGCCGGTTCATCCTCGCCGACACCCCCGGGCACGTGCAGTACACCCGCAACATGGTCACCGGCGCCTCCACGGCCGACCTCGCCGTGGTCCTCGTGGACGCCCGCAACGGCGTCATCGAGCAGACCCGCCGGCACGCCGCGGTCGCCGCGCTCCTGCGCGTGCCGCACGTGGTGCTCGCCGTGAACAAGATGGACCTGGTCGCGTACGACGAGACCGTCTTCGCGAGGATCGCGGAGGAATTCACCGCCTACGCGGGCGAGCTGGGCGTCCCGGAGATCACCGCGATCCCGATCTCGGCGCTGGCCGGTGACAATGTCGTCGAGCCGTCCTCGAACATGGACTGGTACGGCGGCCCCACCGTCCTGGAGCACCTGGAGACGGTCCCGGTCAGCCACGACCTGGCCACCTGCCACGCGCGCCTGCCCGTCCAGTACGTGATCCGCCCGCAGACCGCCGAGCACCCCGACTACCGCGGCTACGCGGGCCAGATCGCGGCCGGCGCGTTCCGGGTCGGCGAGTCCGTGACGGTGCTGCCCTCCGGACGGACCTCGAAGGTCGCCGGGATCGACCTGCTGGGCACGCCGGTGGACGTGGCGTGGACGCCGCAGTCGGTCACCCTGCTCCTTGAGGACGACATCGACATCTCGCGCGGCGACCTGATCGTGCCCAGCGGTGACGCCCCGCCGACCACGCAGGACATCGAGGCGACGGTCTGCCACGTCGCGGACACCGCGCTCGCCGTCGGCCAGCGGGTGCTGCTCAAGCACACCACCCGCACGGTCAAGGCGATCGTGAAGGAGATCCCGTCGCGGCTCACCCTCGACGACCTCTCCCAGCACCCCGAGCCCGGCCGGCTCGTCGCCAACGACATCGGCCGCGTCAAGGTCCGCACCGCCGAGCCGCTCGCCCTCGACTCGTACGCCGACTCGCGCCGCACCGGTTCCTTCCTGCTCATCGACCCGGCGGACGGCACGACGCTCGCGGCCGGCATGGCGGGCGACGCGTTCGCCGCGCCGACCGACGCCGTGGCGGAGACCGGCTCCGCGGCCGACGACGAGGGCTGGGACTTCTGACCATGACCTACGTCGACATGTTCGCGACGTTCGCGAAAGAGGGCGGCCGCATCGGCAGCGGCGCCCTCGGCAGCGGACAGGGCGGGGTGGCGCGATGTGCGGCGTAACGCCCCGGACGGGAACCGCGCACGCGCACCGCGTGCGCGCCCACGCCCGTCCCTGCCGCACCTGTGCCCCCGTACGAAGACGAAGACCTGCCGACCACCCGGCCACGACCTGACGGCGTGAGACCGGGCCAACGAGAGGACCACCTCCCGTGCCTGCACCACGCACCCGCCTCGCCGCCCTCGCGGCACTGCCCCTGCTCGCCCTGGCGCTCGGCGCCTGCGGCTACGGCTCCGAGGCGGCCGACGCCGACGAGAAGTCCAAGGTCGCCGAGGGCGCCGAGAAGATCGACGGCCTGGACAGCGTGAAGATCGGTTACTTCCCGAACCTCACCCACGCCACCGCCCTCGTCGGCAGCCAGGAAGGCCTGTTCCAGAAGGAGCTCGGCGGCACGGAGGCGAAGTACTCGCAGTTCAACGCGGGCCCCTCGGAGATCGAGGCGCTCAACGCCGGCTCCATCGACATCGGCTGGATCGGCCCGTCGCCCGCCATCAACGGCTACGCCAAGTCGCAGGGCAAGAACCTGCGGATCATCGGCGGCTCCGCGTCCGGCGGCGTGAAGCTCGTGGTGAACCCCGCGAAGATCAAGTCCCTGGACGACGTCAAGGGCAAGAAGATCGCGACGCCGCAGCTCGGCAACACCCAGGACGTCGCCTTCCTCAACTGGATCGCCGAGCAGGGCTGGAACGTCGACGCGCAGAGCGGCAAGGGCGACGTGTCCGTCGTCCGCACCGACAACAAGATCACCCCGGACGCCTACAAGTCCGGTTCCGTGGACGGCGCCTGGGTACCGGAGCCGACCGCCTCCAAGCTGGTCGCCGAGGGCGGCAAGGTCCTGCTGGACGAGGCCGACCTGTGGCCGGACAAGAAGTTCGTGATCACGAACATCATCGTGCGGCAGGAGTTCCTGAAGGAGCACCCGAAGGTCGTCGAGGCCGTGCTGCGCGGCGCCGTGAAGACCAACGCGTGGATCGAGAAGAACCCGGAGAAGGCCAAGGCGGCCGCGAACGCCCGGCTGAAGGCGGACTCCGGCAAGGCGCTGCCCGCCGAGGTGCTCGACCCGGCGTGGAAGTCGATCGCGACGACCGACGACCCGCTGGCCGCCACCCTCGACGCGCAGGCGGCCCACGCCGTCAAGGCCGGTCTCCTGGAGAAGCCCGACCTCAAGGGCATCTACGACCTCCGCCCGCTGAACAAGGTTCTCAAGGCCGCGGGCGAGTCCCCGGTCGACGACGCCGGTCTCGGCGTCAAGTAGCCCCGGACCACGACCCGTTCCCAGGAGGTGACGACCATGGCAAGCACCCTCGCCAAGGCCGCGGAGGACACCCGCACCACGGCCGGCCAAGCCGCGCGGATCGAGCACGTCTCGAAGTCCTTCGGCGGTCCCGCCGGACCCCAGCTGGTCCTGGACGACATCACGCTCGATGTCGCGCCGGGCGAGTTCGTCACCCTCCTGGGAGCCTCCGGCTGCGGCAAGTCGACGCTGCTCAATCTGGTCGCGGGGCTCGACGAGCCGTCCGCGGGCACCATCGCGACGGACGGCCGCCCGGCCCTGATGTTCCAGGAGCACGCCCTCTTCCCGTGGCTGACCGCGGGCAAGAACATCGAGCTCGCCCTCAAACTGCGCGGCGTGCCGAAGCCCGAGCGCCGCCCGAGGGCCGAGGAGCTCCTCGAACTCGTCCGGCTGCAGGGCGCGTACGGCAAGCGGGTGCACGAGCTGTCCGGCGGCATGCGCCAGCGCGTGGCGCTGGCCCGCGCGCTGGCCCAGGACAGCAGGCTGCTGCTGATGGACGAGCCGTTCGCGGCGCTGGACGCGATCACGCGCGATGTGCTGCACGACGAGCTGACCCGCATCTGGCGCGAGACGAACGTCTCCGTCCTCTTCGTCACGCACAACGTCCGCGAGGCCGTGCGCCTCGCCCAGCGCGTCGTGCTCCTCTCGTCGCGTCCCGGCCGGGTGGCGCACGAGTGGCGGGTCGGCATCGAGCACCCGCGCCGCATCGAGGACACCGCCGTGGCGGAACTGTCCGTCGAGATCACCGAACAACTGCGTGGGGAGATCCGCCGCCATGGCCAGCACTGAGACGACAGGACCGGTCAAGGCTGCCGGGGACGGCCAGGACCTCGCCGGCCTGGAGGCGGGCCTCGACGCGCTGGAGACGAAGGCGGGCCCCACCCGCACGCCGGTGCGGCAGGTGCTCGTCCAGAAGGTGGTGCCGCCGCTCACCGCGGTGGTCCTCGTCGTGCTCGTGTGGCAGGCGCTGGTCTCCTTCAAGATCGTCGACGATCCGACGAAGCTGCCCTCGCCGTCCGCGGTGTGGGACGAGGTGACCGACGCGTGGCTGCAGGGCACGCTGCTCGACTACATCTGGACCTCCGTCTCGCGCGGCCTGCTCGGCTTCCTGCTCGCCCTCGCGATCGGCACACCGCTCGGCCTGATCGTCGCGCGGGTGCGGTTCATCCGGGCCGCGATCGGCCCCATCCTCTCCGGCCTGCAGTCGCTGCCGTCGGTGGCGTGGGTGCCGCCCGCGGTGCTGTGGCTGGGCCTGAACAACTCGATGATGTACGCGGTGATCCTGCTCGGCGCGGTCCCCTCCATCGCCAACGGCCTGGTCTCCGGCGTCGACCAGGTGCCGCCGCTGTTCCTGCGGGCGGGCCGCACGCTCGGCGCGACGGGCCTGCGCCACACCTGGCACATCGTGCTGCCCGCGGCGCTGCCCGGCTATCTCGCGGGGCTCAAGCAGGGCTGGGCGTTCTCCTGGCGCTCACTCATGGCCGCCGAGATCATCGCGTCGTCGCCGGAGCTCGGCGTCGGACTCGGGCAGCTCCTGGAGAACGGCCGCAACGCCAGCTCCATGCCCATGATCTTCCTCGCCATCCTGCTCATCCTGATCGTCGGCATCGCCATCGACCTGCTGATCTTCAGCCCGCTGGAGCGGCGCGTCCTGCGCAGCCGCGGCCTCCTCGTGAGGAGCTGAGTCCCGTGCACCGTCCCGTCCTCCTCGTCATCGCCCACGGCAGCCGCGACCCGCGGCACGCCGCGACCGTGCACGCCCTGGTGCGCCGGGTGCGGTCGCTGCGCCCCGGGCTGCGCGTGGAGACGGCCTTCCTCGACTTCAACACCCCTTCCGTCCACGGGGTGCTGGAGCGGCTCGCGGCCGAGGGCGTACGCGACGTCGTGGCGCTGCCCCTGCTCCTGACGCGGGCGTTCCACGCCAAGGCGGACATCCCCGCGGTGCTGCGCGAGGCGCCGCCGGTGCTGCGCGTCCGGCAGGCGGCGGTGCTCGGCCCGTCCCCGCTGCTCCTGTCCGCCCTGGAGCAGCGGCTGTACGAGGCGGGGCTCGACCCCGCCGACAGGTCCTCGACCGGGGTCGTCCTGGCCTCGGCGGGGTCGTCGGACCCGGAGGCGATCGCAGTGATCGCTGATATCGCGCGGGAGTGGCGGCACACCGGTTGGTGCGCCGTGCGGCCTGCGTTCGCCTCCGCGTCCCTGCCGCGCACGGAGGACGCCGTGCGCGAGCTGCGGGCCGTGGCCGGGGTGCGGCGGGTGGCCGTCGCCCCCTATGTCCTGGCCCCCGGCTTCCTGCCGGACCGCATCGCGCGGGGCGCGGCGGGTGCCGACGTCCTGGCCGACGTCCTCGGACCGGCGCCGGCGGTCGCCCGGCTCCTGGTACGGCGCTACGACGAGGCCTATGCGCCTGGCACCTGCCAGGTTGCGCCTCTGGCGCGGACTCCCGCACTGGCCTAGCTTGTGGGTTCATGACCCCGAGCCGATCCCGCACGCTGTGGCTGCGCACCGAACCCCTGCACGCGGTGGTCTACTTCGAGGACCGCTGCCGCGGCCTCGGCCGGGCCGTGGGCCTCAAGGGCTTCTGGATGGGGTACTTCGCGGCCCGCACCGCGCCGATGGGCCGCGTCGGTCCCGGGGTGGCCGCCGCGGCACTGGGTGTCTTCGCCCCCGGCATGGTCGCGCGCGCCCTGCCGTCCGCGTGGGAGTACGCGTCACCGGACCGCGTCATCGAGGAGCGCGCCCGCCTCACGGCCGCCGCCCTGCGCCAACTCGTTCCTTCCGTCGGGACGTTGGCTGCCGCGGTGAACGGCCCCCTGATGGCCATGGTGGAGGACGCCCCGTCGCTCGCCCGCCCGCTGTTCGCCGCCAACCGCGACCTGGCGCACCGCGCCGATCCGGTCGAGCGGCTCTGGCAACTGTGCACGTGCGTGCGTGAGTTCCGCGGCGACGCGCACGTCGCGGTCCTCGCCGACCGCGGTCTGGACGCCCGCGAAAGCCTCGTCCTCGCCGCCGCGACCGACCGCGTGGACGCGGCCGGCATCCGGCAGGACCGGGGCTGGACCGAGGAGGAGTGGGCCGTCTCCGTGGACCGGATGCGCGGCCTCGGCCTGCTCGACGCGCTGGGCCGCGTCACCGAACGCGGCCTTACGGAGCGGGAGTTGATCGAGGACGACACGGACCGCCTCGCGGCACGCCTGCTGCGCCCCCTGCACCACGGGGAGACGGAGGCGCTCCTCACCGCCCTGGAACCGGCGGCCCGCCACATCCTGGACTCGGACGTCCTGCCGTTCCCGAACCCCATCGGACTGCCGCGGGCGGTGGGCTGAGCGTCCCCCGCGAATCCGTTTGCACCCCCGCGCCGGGCGCCCTACCGTCACGCGGATGACACCCGAACTGCGGTCCGAACGCCTTTCCCTCTCTCCCTATGCCGTCTCCGACGAGGCGGACTTCGTGGCGCTGTTCCAGGACGAGGCGGTGGGGCGCTGGTTCGGGGACGGGATGCAGAGCGAGGCGGCGGACCGGGAGCTGTTCGGGCGGATCTTCAGCCGCGTGTACGCGGAGGGGCGCTTTCCCGTGTGGGCAGTCCGGTACGAGGGGCGCTATGCCGGCCACGCCGAGGTCAAGCCCTCGCCGGAGAGCTGGCTCGACGGCCACGAGATCGTCTACGGCCTCACCAGGGAGAGCTGGGGGCTCGGGCTCGGCACCGAGCTGGCGGGGCTCCTCACCTCGTACGGGCACGAGACCCTGGGCCTGGCCGAGGTGCACGCGACCGTCGACGCGGAGAACGCCCCCTCCCTCTCCGTCCTCAAGCGCCTCGGTTACACGCAGAGCCGCACGGTCCCCGAGGAGGGCGGCACGGTCACCCTCCAGCTGACGTCCCGGCGCACCGAGGGCTGAACTCCGGGGGCGGTCTCAGGAGAAGTCGAGGCCGCCGGTGCGGGTGCGCTTCAGCTCGAAGAAGTCCGGGTGGCCCGCGAGGACGCGGAAGCTGTCGAAGAGCCGGGCCGCCTCCTCGCCGCGCGGGATCGCGCGCAGCACGGGCCCGAACCAGACGGTGCCGTCGACGTGGAGCGTCGGCGTGCCCACGTAGCCGCCGGCCCCGGGCTCCTTGCCCGCGTCGTGGCTGCGGCGCAGGACGTCGTCGTACGAGGCGTCGTGCGCCGCAGCCGCGAGATCGGCCGGCAGCCCCAGCTCGGCCAGGGCCTGGGCGGCGACCTCTTCGAAGTCCTCGTTCCCGTCCTGGTGGATGCGGGTCCCGAAGGCGGTGTAGAGGTCGCGGAGGACCTTGTCGCCGTGCCGGTCGGCGGCGGCCGCGGCGATTCTCGTCAGGGTGAGCGAGCGGTCGACCAGGTCCCGGTACCAGTCGGGGAGTTCGTTGCCCTCGTTGTGGAAGAAGAGGCTCATCACGTGGAAGCGGACGTCGAGGTGGCGGTGGCGTTCGACCTCCAGGATCCAGCGCGAGGTGATCCAGGCGAACGGGCAGGCCGGGTCGAAGTAGAAGTCGACCCGGGCCGGGGCTGAGGGGGGCGTGGGGGTGGTGGCGCCGGGTGCGGCGTCGGTGTTGGTCATGCGCCGACACTAACCAGCGAATGGCGCGGACTTCTGGGCCATTGCCGCCCCACCCGCGCGGGCCACTTCACCCCCGACTCCGTCCGCCTCCCCTCCCTTTCTCATCCTCCGTCGATCTCCCGGGCCAGCTCCGCGACCGTCATCGATCCGGCGGGCCGCCGCTCGCGGGCGCACGTGTTCGCCACCCGCTGGAGGGCGTCGTTCACCGGCGTCGGAACCCCGTGCCACCTGCCGAGCAGGGCGATCTCGCCGTTGAGGTAGTCGGCCTCGATGCTGCCCGTGCCGCGGTCCAGGCTCTGCCAGGAGGAGCCGCCGACGCGCGGTGAGCCGTCGAAGGGGTCGAAGCGGATGTGGTCGGCGCGGGCCTGCCGCTGCTCCTCGTCGCCGACCCAGGCGATGCCGGCCGCGGTGAGCGCGGCCTCGCCCTCGGCGCGGGCCCTGGCGTACAGGTTCCGCGCATCGTCGCCGGAGATCGGTCCGGTGACGGCCTCGACGGAGTTGGCCAGGTTGGCGAGCAGCTTCGCGTACTTCCAGCGCAGCACGTCCGCGACGACGGGCGCGAGGATCCGCGACTTCTCCAGGTCCGCGGCGATCCGCCGGGCGGTGTCGTCCGTGCCCGCCGGGTAGCGGCCGATGTGCAGCATGCCCGAGTGGGGGCTGCCCGCGGCGGACACCGCGCCCGGTTCCGTGTGGGAGGCGGGCATCCAGACGCACACGCCGTACACGTGCCGGAAGCGGCGCAGGGCGATGCGCTCGCTCTCCACGCCGTTCTGCGCGCAGACGAGGGGCAGCTTCTCGGCCGCCGTGCCGCCGCCGGCCACCGGGCGGCCGCCCCAGGCGTCGAGGGCCGCCGTGACGTCCTGGGTCTTCACGGCGAGGAAGAGTATGTCGTCGCCGCGCAACTCGCCCAGCTCGGCGGGGTGTTCCACCACCGGCAGCCGGTGGGTCCGTGCCCCCTCGGGTGTCCTGAGGCGCAGTCCGCCGCCCCGCAGCGCCGCGGCGTGGGCGCCCCGCGTGACGAGCACCACGTCGTGTCCGGCCTCGGCGAGCCGCCCGCCCACGGTGCCGCCGACGGCCCCTGCTCCGATGATGACGTAGCGCATGCGTGGCCTCATTCCTCGCTGAACGGTGTCGCCTGGTGGAACCAGAGCCGCCAGGTGCCTTCGGTGCGTCGCCACAGTGAACTGCGGTGTGCCCGGCGGCCGTTGTCGTCCGTGTCGAAGGTCAGGTGCACCAGGTCGTCGGCGAGCTGGACGCCCTTCATGCGGGAGGTGGTGAAGGGCCGGGTGCCGGGTTCCGGGGTCGCCGTGAGGACCCGGACGATCGACGCGCGGTCCCACTGCGCGCCGGACGCGCCGAACTCGGTGAACTCCGGGTGCAGCAGGACCTCGAAGAGTTCGGGCGACGCGCGCACCTCGGGGTCGATGAGGCGCAGCTCGCCCTCGATGGCGGCCTGGACGGCGGCATTGCGGTCAGTCACGGGTCAACTCCACGAGCTGGGTGACGGTGTTCCAGTTGCGGGTGGTGGCGACGAGGCCCTTGGTCAGGGCGGGTCTCGCCAGCTGTTCGGCGAGCTTGGAGCGGCCGAGGCCGTCGGGGGCGTACAGATAGAGGACGCGGTCGCCGAGCCTGAACTCCTCGGGCATGAAGGCGACTTCGTCGATTGCCGCGAAGCGTTCCCGGTCGACCGGTGCGGAGAAGTAGGTGACGTGCAGCTGTTTGGGCTGCAGGCCGGCGGCGGGGAAGGGGCAGGCGTCGGCCACCGCCTTCAGGTAGGCGCTGTCGCGCACGAGGACGTCGACGGCGAAGCCGAAGTGCTCCTCGATCGCCGCCCGGACCTCGGCCGCCAGGGACTCCTCGCCGCCGTGGTCCGCGGTGAAGACGGCGTTGCCGCTCTGCAGATACGTCCGTACGCCGCCGTGGCCGAGCCCCTCCAGGAGCGTCCGCAGGTCGGCCATCGGCACTTTCCTGTGGCCGCCCACGTTGATGCCGCGCAGCAGCGCCGCGTATGTCTTGATCGCCATGTGCACACGATAGAGCGGCCGCCGTGCCCCGTGGGGGTGGGCACGACGGCCGCGGCTCAGCGGGCGGCGAGGGTTACTCGACGACCTTCAGGAGCTTGTTGGGCGTGCCCTCGCTCGGGTTGGAGATCTTGTCGGCGGTGGCACCGTCGGTCAGCGCCTTGGCGACGTCCGCGGGCTTGGCGTCCGGGTGGGCGGCGACGTAGACGGCGGCGGCGCCGACGACGTGCGGGGTCGCCATCGAGGTGCCGGAGATGGTGTTGGTGGCGTCGTCACCGGTGTTCCAGGCGGACGTGATGTCCGAGCCCGGGGCGTAGATGTCCACGACGGAGCCGTAGTTGGAGAAGTCGGACTGCTCGTCGTCCTTGGTGGAGGAGGCGACCGTGATGGCGTCCTTCACGCGGGCCGGGGAGCCCTGGGAGGCGTCGGTCGACTCGTTGCCCGCGGCGACCGCGAAGGTGACGCCGGCGTCGATCGCCTTCTGTACGGCCGCGTCGAGCGCTTCATCCGCTCCGCCGCCGAGGCTCATGTTGGCGACGGAGGGGCCCTGGTGGTTCTTGGTGACCCAGTCGATGCCCGCGACGACCTGCTCGGTGGTGCCGGAGCCCTGGTCGTCGAGGACGCGGACGGCGACGATCTTCGCCTTCTTGGCGACGCCGTGCGCGTCACCGGCGATGGTGCCGGCGACGTGCGTGCCGTGGCCGTTGCCGTCGTCGGCGTTGTCGTCGTTGTCGACGGCGTCGAAACCGGAGACGGCGCGGCCGCCGAAGTCCTTGTGGCTGACGCGGACACCGGTGTCGATGACGTACGCGGTGGCGCCCCCACCCGCGGCGTCCGGGTAGGTGTACTTCTTGTCGGCCGCGGTGTCCGCCTGGTCGATGCGGTCCAGGCCCCACGACGGCGGGTTGTCCTGGGTGGCGTCGATGGTGAACTTCTTGGACTGGACGACCTTGCCGACGGACGGGTCGGCGGCCAGGCGCTTGGCCTCGGTCTCACTCAGGCCCTTGGCGGAGAAGCCGTTGATCGCGGAGGAGTAGTTGCGCTTGAGCTCGCCGCCGTACTCCTCGGCCAGGTCGGACTTGCCGGCCTTGTCGACCTTCTCGTCGAGCATCACGATGTAGCTGCCGGCCACGGCGCCCTTGGCGTCCAGGCCGTACACCTTGCCCTCGGCGGGGGTAGCCGCACCGGCGAAGGAGGTCGCGAAGACGGTGACGCCGACCGCGGTGGCGGCGGTGGCTATCGCGGCGGTGAGCTTCATCGTGCGGGCACGCTTGTGTGTTGCCATGAAGAGGGGTCTCCTCAGTGCTGTGTGGGGGGATGTGGGGGGGTGTTCAGCTGTTTCGCGCAGGGCCTGCCGTGACGACAAGTTCGTCGCGACATCCCTCTGGGGCCGGAAGATCTCCGGGTGTTGGGACGAAACCCTGTCTGATTGACGCGCGCAGATCAATACCTACATACAGCTGTGACTTGTTCAACAAGGTTCCGTAATAACAAACCGGATCTGTGCTGCCGGACCGGACATCCCGGGCCACAGCACCCCCAACTCCCGGTAACAGAAGGCGTTTCGCGCCACACGCGCGACAACGCCGGACGTGCTGGGAGAACCAGCTCGTCCGGCGTCGGGAGCATGCGTGCGGGCGGTCGCGCCTCAGGCCGCGGCGGGGACCTTCTGCTCCTCGAAGGAGTCGATCGTCCGCGTGAAGTCACGGGTCGAGAGCAGCAGCTTGTAGATGATGGCGAGTTCGAAGACCAGCAGGAGCGCACCCGAAATGATCGTCGCGGGAATCACCGCGTCGAAGAGCGGGCCGATCATGAAGACGCCCATCTGGAACTCGATTCCGCTCACCAGGTGCGCGCGGATGCGGTGGCGCAGCAGGAAGGAACGGGCCCGCAGATACGCGGGGAACTTCCGCCGGAACTCCTGGTGCAGGTCGATCACCTGGGCCTTCGGAGCCACCGCCGCCGTCTCCCCCTCGGCTCCGGCCTCCTGCGACTGCTGCTGGGCGTAGGGCGCCTCGCCCGCGGCCCGCTGCAGGTCCTGCTCGATGTCCGCCGAGGGGTTGTCCCGCAGAAGGTCCTCCATGAAGGCGAGCTCGGCGTCGTTCTGCGCGCGCCGGGCGGCCCGCATGCGCGTCTTGATCTGCTTGCGCATGGTGTGCCGGATCTTGAAGATTTCCAGCGAGTTGATGTAGCGCAGGGTGTCGAGCGCGACGACGGCGAGCGCGAGCCAGATGTAGAGGGTGTCGCCGGTGCGGTCGTACTGGCCCCACATCAGCGCGACACCGCACACCATGACGCGGATCCGGTCGAAGACGAAGTCCAGCCAGGCGCCGAAGACGGAGCCCTGCCCGGTGAGCCGGGCGACCTTGCCGTCCATGCAGTCGAGGATGAAGCTGAAGTGGTAGATCACCGCACCGAGGGCGAGCCACTTCCAGTCGCCGAACGCGAAACACGCCGCCGAGCCGAGCCCGAGAAGGAACGCGCCCCAGGTGATCTGGTTCGGCGTGATCCGCGTGTACTTGGCGGTGAGCCGCACGAGCGGCGTGGCGACCGGGTCGACAAGCAACACGGTCCACCACGCGTCACGCTTCTTCTCGGTGATGCGGCGCACCTCGGCGAGGGGCGGTATGTCTCGACGCATGGGGGTCAACTTCCTGGCGTTCGGCGAAAGTTCACCCCACGCTAGGAAGTGGTTCACCCAAGGAACAAGATCTACGCTGTGCAACCTTTGACCGGGGGTAACAGTCAACCTTTCAGGGCGAGTCAATGGGCCTTCCAGCACGGTGGCGCGTTATCAGAGCGTTACCGAATAACTGGGCCGCCGAGGGAACCGCGTCACGCAGCGTCACGTCGGGGTCGTTCGGCCCGCGCCTTCTCCAGCTCCTCCTCGATGAGGTCGGCCGCCCTCCGCGTGCCGCCCTCCCCCGCCACCGACCGCTGGATCTCCCCCAGTCTGCGGGCCACTTCGGGGTCCCCGACCAGCGCGAGGACCGCCTCGCGCAGCGTCTCGGCGGTGGCCTCCTCCATGGGCACGTGCCGGGCGACACCCAGCCCCTGGAGCATGTCCGCGTTGCCGAACTGGTCGACGGCCTGCGGCACGGCCACCATCGGCGTCGCGGTCGCAAGACCCTCCTGGCTGCCGCCCGCGCCGGCGTGGGTGATGAAGGCGTCGGCCTTTTTGAGGACCGCGAGCTGCGGCACCCAGGGGTGCACCTCTACGTTCTCCGGTACGTCCCCGAGCTCGCCCGCGTGGACGTGCCTGCCGACCTGGAGCACCACGTGCCAGCCCGGCAGGCCCCCGAAGGCCTTGACGCACTCGCGGTAGAAGCCGGGCTGCTTGGTGAAGGACGAGCCGAGCGAGACGAGCAGCACCTTCTCGGCGCTCGCGGGCCGCTCCCAGTCGCCCTGCGCCGCCCGGTCGCCCTGGCAGGCGCCGACGAAGGTGTGGACGCTCTCGTCGACCCGGTCGGCGTGCGGCTGCAGCGCCTTCGGGATCAGCACGAGGGAGCGCGACGGCCTGCCGACGAAGGGGTCCGGGTGCTGGGTGATGCCGTTCTCGGCGAGCCAGCCGATGAAGCGTTCGTAGTACGCCCGCCCGCGCTCGGTCTCCTTCAGCTCCGCGTACATCGGCTCGGCGACCTCCTCCTCGTAACCGTCCCAGGCGACGAGGTTCGGCGAGAGGGAGATCTCGGGGACGCCCCAGCGGCGGGCGAGGACGCGTGCCGGGTAGGAGGTGATGTCATACAGGACGAGGTCGGGCTCGTCCCCTTCATAGGCGCGGGCCAGCTCCGGCAGGACGTGGATCGCGTCGGCGAGGAACGGCTCGATGTTGTCGATCAGTTCGGTGCCCCAGGCCTCCGGGTCGTCGTCCGGGGCGGGCAGCGTCGTGGCGTAGGGCCGGGGCTCGGCGCCGGTCTCGGCGACCTTGTCCACGAAGAGGTGCGGGATGGCGTACGTGACGCGGTGGCCGCGCGCGACGAGCTCGCGGATCACTTCGAGGCTCGGGTTGACGTGCCCGTGGGCGGCGATCGAGAACATGGCGATGTGGGCAGGCCCGGATGAGGTCATGCCCGGACCTTAAGCGAGACGAGACGTCTCGTGCAAGTGCAAGTGGTGGGAGTAGCGGGAGCTAGGCGGGGTTGTCGTCGGCGGCCGCCGCCTCGTTGTAGCGGAGCAGATACTCGGCGAACCGCGACAGGTCCGCCCCGCTCCACCCCGCGAGCCGCTCCTGGAAGGCGACCCGGCGTGCGGCGCCGACCTGCGCGAGGACCTCGTTGCCCCGCTCGGTCGGATGCAGCACGTGCACCCGGTGGTCGGCCGGGTCGAGCCGCCGCTCGACGAGCCCGGCCTTCTCCAGGGCGCCGACCTGCCTACTGATGGTCGACTTGTCGAGCGTGTAGTGCGCGGCGAGGTCCGTGGCCCGGCAGCCCCCCTGGTCCTCCAGATGGCCGAGCAGCGTGAAGGACACGAGCGAGAGCTCGGGGTGCATCCGTGCGGCGGTGGCGCGGGCCCGGCGGGCGAACGCGGTCATCTCCCGCTGAATGATCTCGATGGACTCGTCCCGGACGCCGGTTCCGGCCTCGGGTCCAGCCCCGGGCCCTTCTCGATCGGTCACGATTTCTCCCTCTCCTCGAATGGTTGTAGAGTACAACACAAGAAGAGTTGTATATGCCAACCACCTCTGCCGAGCCCAGCCCGAGCACGCCGATCCACCGGAGTCCCCCCTATGTCCGCCACCCCCGCGGAACCCGCCGCCCGACTGCGTGACGTCCTGCGCCACGTCCTCCTCCACCTGCTCACGCCCCTGCTGATGTGCCTCGGCATGGGCCTCGCCTACATGGGCGCGTTCGTCACGCCCGAGCCGAACGACATGCCGATCGCCGTCGTCGGCTCGGGCCCGCAGACCCAGGCCTTCGCGCAGACCGTCAAGGACAAGGCGGGCGACGCCCTGGACGTGCGCACCCTCACCACCCGCGACCAGGCGGTCGACGCCCTCAAGTCGCAGGACATCGCGGGCGCCTACGTCCCCGACGCGAAGTCGCCCGAGCTGATCGTGGCCACCGCCGGATCCGACATGAGCGCGACGGCCGCGCAGAAGATCTTCACGCCCGTCGCGGCGGAGCAGGGCAGGCCGCTGAAGGTCACCGACGTGGCCGCGCCGGTCGACGACGACCCCACGGGCCAGGGCCTGTTCTTCCTGCTCGTCGCCGTGAGCATCGGCTCGTACGCGTCGGTGGCGGTGCTCGGCGCGGCGGGCGCAGGGCTGCGGATGCGGGCCCGCGCAGGGCTCGTCGTGGGTGTCTCCTTCGCCGTCAGCCTGATCGGCGCGGCGCTCGCGGGCCCGGTCTTCCACCTGGTGCACCAGGGGCTGTGGGGCGTGTGGGCCATGTGCTGGCTGTACGCGGCGGGGATCCTCTTCATCGGCGTGGGACTGCACACGTTCCTGAAGCGCTGGACGACGCTGGCGATGATGGTCCTCTTCGTGATGCTCAACTTCACGACGTCCGGCGGGCTCTTCCGCCCCGAGCTGCAGAACGGCTTCTTCGGCTCCCTGCACGCCTTCTGGAACGGCGCGGGCTTCGTCGAGGGCGTCCGCAGCCACCTCTACTTCGGCGGCCACGGACTCGGCGCCCACGTCTGGACACTGGCCGGCTGGCTGCTGCTCGGCCTGGTCGTGGTCGGCGTCGCGGCACTCCGGGAGCGGCGCGGGCGCGCCGCGGTCACCCCGGCGACCGCTCAGGCACGCCACGCACGGGTGGCCGGTGGTGACGCCCAGGAAGAGGAGATGGAGGAGTCGGTGGCGGTGTGACGACGCGGCTGCACTTTTGGGCCCCGCATCGCTTCGGCGGTGCGGGGCCCTGTCGCACTTACCTCCGGCTCGCCCCGTACGAGCCGGTGTAGTCGGGGTAGTCGGGGTAGTCGGGGTAGTCGGGGTAGTTGCCGGTCGGCGGTGCGCCGGGCGGGGCGGTGGTGGGGACCGACGGGGCGTGGTGGCGGCCGTGGGGTCGGGCCGGCCTGCGGGGCCACCACAGGCCGCGGCCGAGGAGCGCGGCCAGGGCGGGCACCAGGACGAGGGAGAGCACGAGCGAGGAGAGCAGGATGCCCAGGCCCGTGGCGAAGCCGATCTCCTGGGTTGCGGGGCTCGCGGCCAGGCTCGCGAAGGACCCGGCGAGCACGATGCCGGCCGTGGCGACGGCGGGCGCGGTGTGCCGTACCGCCTCGGCCACCGCGTGCCGGGCCGGTACCTGCTTCTCCATCTCCTCCCTGATGCGGTCGGTGATCAGGATGTTGTAGTCGGTGCCGAGGGCGACGACGAAGAGGAAGAGCACCAGGGGCAGCGTGAACGAGACCCCCGGCCGGTCGAGGCCGTGCTGGAAGAGCAGCGTGCTGGAGCCGAGCGTGGCCAGGAACCCGAGCCCCACGGCGATCATCAGCACGACCGGGGCGAGCAGGGAGCGCAACAGCAGGAAGAGGATGACCGCGATCAGCAGGGCCGCAACCGGGAACACCAGCCGAAGGTCCTTCTCCACGGCCGTCGAGATGTCGGCGAAGACGGCGGCCGTCCCCGTGACGTACGCCTCGGTGCCCTCCGGGGCGGTCCGTGCGGCCGTCTCCCTGACGGGTCCCGAGACCAGGTCGCGTGCCTTCTGCGTATCGGACTTCACGCTGAGGAACAGGTCGACCCGCGCGGCCGTGCGGTCCTTGCTGAGCACCGGCTCGCCCACCTCGCCGACGCCCTCCGCCTCGGCGAGGGAGCGGGTCATGCCGGTGAGCGAACTCGCCTTGATGTCACCGCCGTTCGTGCTGCGTACGTACACGGTGTGCGGGTCGGAGACGCCCGCGGGCAGGCTGCGCGAGATCTGCTCCGCGGTCCTGGTGGCGGCGGTCTCGTGCAGGCCCTGCTGGTCGTAGCTCATCTTCATGCCGAGCGCGCCCGCGCCCAGCGCGCCGAGCAGCACCAGGCTGCCGAGGGCGTACCGCAGTGGCCTGCTGCTCACCGCGTGCCCCAGGCGTGCGGTGAAGCCGCCGGTGCGCTCCTTCTTCCAGGCGCGCGCGGGCCAGAACATGCCGCGTCCGAAGAGGGCGAGGAGCGCCGGCATGAGCGTGAGGCTGGCGAGGAGCATGACGAGCACGGAGAGCGCGATGGCGGGGCCGAGGACACGGAACTGCCCGAAACTCGCCAGGCCCAGCGTCGCGAAGGCCGCCACGATCGTCAGCGCGGCGGACGTGATCGCGCTGCCGACCCGCCCGGTCGTCTCGGCCGCGGCCGTCCGGGCGTTCTGCCCGGGGTGGTTCCGCAGCTGCTCCCTGAACCGGAACATCAGGAAGAGGAAGTAGTCGATGCCTATGCCGATGAGGACGACGCCGATCAGTGAGGGCGTCGACGCGTCGAGGCTGATGCCGAAGAGCTTCGCCGCGCCGACCACGGTGCCCGAGGCGACCCCGCCGATCAGCGCCACCGCGATCAGCGGCACGAACGCGGCCGCGAGGCTGCGGAACACCAGCACGTTCAGGAGGACGATGAGGCCCATCGTCAGATTGGCGACGAGCTTCCCCGTGGGTTCCTCGGCCTCCGTGTCGTCGACCGTGGAGGCGATGCCGCCGGTGAAGCCGACCCGCATGTCCGCGTCGGCGAACTCGTCCTTCGCGGTGTCGCGGAACTCCTTGTAGACGTCCTGCAGTCCGGGGTCCTGGGGGTTCCCGTCGAACGACACCGTCAGGAGCCGGAACGTCCCGTCCGGCGCCACGGCTCCCGGTGAGACGCGCGGGGTCTGCGAGTGGTCCTTCATGAGCGGTTCGGGCTTCGGCGCCGCGATCCGCTCCCGGCCGAGGCCCGCCGCGGTGTCCGCGATGCGCCGCCGGTCGCCCGCCGTGAGCCTGCCGCCGTCGTTCTTGGCGACGAGCACCGTCAGGGCGTTGGGGTCGGGCCTGGTGCCGAACTCGTCCTCCGCGATGCGCAGCGCCACCGCCGAGTCGTACTTCTTGGGCAGGAAGTCCCCGGCCTGGGAGTCGGTGACGTCGTACATCATCGTCTGCCCCACGAACGACAGGGCCGCTCCGAGGACGGTCCAGACCACGATGGTCAGCCATCGGTGCCGGGTGGAGAAGGAGGTCAGCTTGCGGATCATGCCAACAGGTCATCACGCGGGGCCCGTTGGGAGCGTCGGCCGCCGGGAGGGGACGCGCCCGTGACCGTGGTCCGGTACGGCGTCGCGGGCAGTACTCCAGTACGGGGCGGAAGAACCGCCTCCGCGCCGATTCCCGGCCCCACCGGTCGGGATGTAATGGGTGGAGCGACGGGACATCGGGGCCCGACGGACTGGTTCGACTTGGAGGCGCCCTGATGGGCCGCGACTTCTTCCCGCCGGTACCGCCCACGGGCGGGGCCCGGCCGACGCCGGGTGATGTGGCGGTCGCCGTCGTCGCGGTGGGGCTCGACGTGCTGGCGTACCTCGCCCCGGGCGAGGAGGGCACGGGAGCGGCCGTGACCGTACCGGGTGTCCTGCTGATCGTCGTCTCCCTGGTCCCGCTGCTCTTCAGGCGCCGGCACCCCGTGCCGGTGTTCGGCGCGGTCCTCGCGGTGCAGCTGGCCGTCAATCTGGGGCTCGCCGTCGACCCGGGCACGCCGATGTCGAACAGCTACGGCGGCGCCGTCGCGGTGGGGCTCTACACCGTGGCCAGGTACAGCGGGCGGCGTGCCGTGGCGCTGGCGACCGTGGCCACCGCGCCCGTGCAGATCGCGCGCTACTGGCACAACGACGTGCCCTTCCTGGGGGTCGGCCTCACCGATGTCCTGGTCACGCCCTGCCTCATCGTCGCCATCAGCCTGGCCGTGCGGCAGTGGCAGCGGCAGCTGGAGATCAACCGGAAGCTGCTCGCCGACCGCGCGGTGACCGAGGAGCGGCGCCGCATCGCGCGGGAGCTCCACGACATCGTGGCCCACCACATCACCACCATGTACCTGATGTCGGGCGGCGCCAGGTCGACCCTGGACCGCGACCCCGAGACGGCCCGCGAGGCACTGGTGACGCTGGAGGAGTCCGGCCGCACCGCCCTGCACGAGATGCGGCAGCTCCTCGGGGTGCTGCGCAGCACCGACACCTTGGAGGAGGCGCCGTCGGAGCCCCAGCCCGGGGTGGACGGCATCGAGCGGCTCGTCGCCGACTCCACCGCCGCGGGCCTGCCCGCCGAACTCCACGTCACCGGGCGGTCCCGCCCGCTGCCGATGACCGTCGGGCTCACCCTCTACCGCATCGTGCAGGAGGCGTTGACCAACGCCCGCAAGCACGCGGGGCCCGCCCGTGCGACGGTGCGGCTCGCCTATCTCCCGGACCGCGTCACCGTGGAGGTGACCGACGACGGCGCCGGGGCCGGGGCCACCGCAGGCAGGGCGCCCGGCGGGGGTGTCACGGGCAGCGGATACGGTCTCCTCGGCATGCGGGAACGCATCGCTCTGCACGACGGTTCCCTGCGCGTCGGCAGCCGGACGGAAGGCGGGTTCGAAGTGGTCGCGAGCGTGCCGCTGCCCGCCGACGCGTACGACGCCGGCACCGCCGACTCCCCTGACGCCGCCGACACACACGAGAAGGACGGCACGCGATGACCTCTCCCACCGGACCCACCGCCGGGGCCGAGCCGACGCCGGAGTCGGGCACCGGGCCCGAGCGCATCACCGTGCTCATCGCGGACGACCAGCCCCTCGTCCGCCGCGGCCTGTCGCTCATCCTGCTCTCCGACCCCGCCGTCGAGGTCGTCGGCGAGGTGGGCGACGGCGAGCAGGCCATCGCGGCGGCCCGCGAACTGCGCCCCGACGTGATCCTGATGGACATCCGCATGCCGGTGCTCGACGGGGTCAGGGCCACCGAGCGCCTCGCCGCCGAGCTGCCCGGCTGCCGGGTCCTCGCGCTCAGCACCTTCGACATGGACGAGCACGTGGTCGGTGCCCTGCGGGCGGGGGCCTCGGGGTTCCTGCCCAAGGACGTCTCCCCGGAGGAGCTGGTCGCCGCGCTGCGCACCGTCCACCGCGGCGAGGCCGTCGTCGCCCCGCGGCTGCTGACCCGGCTGCTCGCCACCTTCGTCACCCCGGCCCCGGCCACGCGCCCGCCGGCCGGGGGCCTCTCCGGACTCACCCCGCGCGAGGTCGAGGTGCTCCGGCTGATCGCCGCGGGCCTCGACAACGCGGAGATCGCCCAGCGAATGGCGATCGGCGTCCAGACCGTGAAGAACCACGCCACCGGCATCTTCGCCAAGCTGGGCGTCCGCGACCGCGCGCAGGCGGTCATCGTCGCCTACGAGACGGGACTCGTGCGGGCGGGCCAGGGCAACGGGACCAGGGCCTGAACGCCCGGTGCTGTACGGCGCCCCGTCAGGGCGCGGGGAACTGGGGTTTTCAAGGGGCGCGGGGAACTGGGGTTTTCAAGGGGCGCGGGGAACTGCGCGACCAGCCACATCCGGCCCGCAGCGAACCAGCCGCCCACCCGGCGGAGCACTCACCGCTGATACCTCTTGAGCACCAGATTCCCGTCCTTGACGAGCCGTTTCCTGAGCTCAGGGAGGCCGATCGCCCCGCTGTAGTACTCCTGCAGCGCGGGCGTGGCGACCTTGTCCTTCCACTCCGGGTAGCCGCGCACGGTCTGCGCGGGCGCCGGCCGCAGATGCTCGGCGAGCGCCGTCCCCGCGGCCCAGTCGTCCTTCTTCGTCCGCAGGGCGGGATCCCTCAGGGCCTCCGCGCCCGTGGGCAGCATCCAGTCGCCCCGCGCGAGCTTCACCATGTTGTCCGGCTGGAGGAAGAAGTCGATGAACTCGGCCGCCTCCCTCTTGTGCGGGCTGTCCTCGGAGACGGACAGGGTCTGCGGGCTGACACCCTGCACGAGTCCCTCCTCGCCCGCCGGGGCGGGCAGCACCTGCCAGTCGAAGCCCTCGGGCGCCTGCTGGGCGATCTGCTGGCGGTAGGAGAAGCCGAGCGGGACCATCGCGTACTTGCCGCCGAAGAAGCCGGGCAGGGTGTCGGAGCCGCCCAAGCCGAGGGTCGTGCCCGAGGCGCTCCTGTCGTTGTTGACCTGGTCGTGGACCGTGCGCGGCATGACCGCGTCGGCCGCGCCGAAGCGGACGTCGACCTTGCCGTCCGCGCCCCGGTGGAACATCTTCCCGCCGGTGGACAGCGAGAGGTTGAGCGTCGCGGAGACCGGTTCCTTGAGCGGCCAGGCGACGCCGTACTTCCCGTCCTCGCCGTCGCCGAGCTCCTTGGTGATCTTCCGGAACTCCGCCCAGCTCCACGGCTTCTCGGGCGTCGGGATCCGTACGCCCGACTTCTTGAGCCACTTCGCGTTGGCGATCAGGACGCGCGGCTCCTGGAGGAACGGCACGCCGTAGACCTTGCCCCGGAAGGTCGTCGTCTCCCAGCTGCGCTCGGGGATGTCGGCCTTGAGGCGCTCGGGGAGCAGGTCGCCGATGTCCGCGAGATACCCGCCGTACGCGAAGTCGGCGAGGTCGTCCGACGCGTCGTGGATGATGTCCGGCGCCTCCCCGCCCTCGAAGGAGGTGAGCAGCTGGTCGTGGACGCTGTCCCAACTTCCCTGGACGTACTCGACCTTGACGTCCGGATGTGTGGCGTTCCACTCCTCGACGAGCGCCTTGTTGGCGTCGACGGACTCCTTCTGCCAGGCGAGGGACTGAAACTGGAGAGTGATCTTCCCGTCGTCGTCACCGGAGTCGCCGCTGCAGCCGGTGAGCAGCAGGGCGAGAGCGGTCGCCGTGGCCGCGAGGAGCCGTGGTGCCGTACGCATCAGGCCTTCACCGCCCCGGCCAGCATGCCGCCCGTGATCCGCTTCTGGATGATCGCGAAGATGACCAGCGAGGGGATGGTCGCGAGGAACGCCGCCGCGGCGAGCGGCCCGAGGTCGGCGACGCCCTCCGCGCCGATGAAGCGGTTGAGGATGACCGGCAAGGTCTGCTTCTCCGGGGTCTTGAGCAGGACGAGCGCGAAGAAGAACTCGTTCCACGCGGTGATGAAGGCGAACATCGCCGTGGCCACGATGCCGGGCGCGAGCAGCGGCGCGACGACCGACACGAACGTCCGCACCCTGCTCGCGCCGTCCACCGCCGCGGCCTCCTCCAGCTCCGTGGGGACCGCGCGGACGTACCCGACGAGCATCCACAGCGCGAACGGCAGCGACCACACCACGTACACCGCGATCAGACCGACCAGCGAGTTGATCAGATGCAGGTTCTTCAGGATGAGGAACAGCGGGATGATGATCAGGACGAACGGGAACGCCTGGCTGATCACCACCCATCCGGTGGCCGCCTTCGCGAGGCGGCTGCGGTGCCTGGCCATGACGTACGCCATCGGGGTCGCGATGACGACCGCGATCAGGGCCGCGCTGAGCGCCGCGATCAGGGAGTTGCCCGCGGCCCGCAGGAGCGGCTGCTCGTCGAAGGCCTGCCGGAAGTTCTCCAGGGTCGGGTCCTTCGGGATCCAGGTGGGGTGCAGGCTGCCCAGTTCCCGGGCGGGCTTGAAGGCCGTGGAGATCAGCCAGAGGAACGGGAAGGCGAGGAAGACCAGATAGGCGGCGAGTGCCACGTACTGCGCGGCGCGCGTCGACTTCTTCGTACGCATCATGCCTCGTCGCCTCCCTTCAGGCGGCCGACGAGGTAGCAGGCGAGGATCACGGAGATCACCGCGACCATCACGCAGCCCATGGCGGCGGCATAGCCGAACTGGCCGTAGCGGAACGCCTCTTCGTAGGCGAAGAGCATGGGGAGGCGGGTGCGGCCGCCGGGGCCGCCCTGGGTGAGGACGTAGACCAGGGCGAAGGAGTTGAAGTTCCAGATGAAGTTGAGCGCCGTGATGGCGAGGGCGATCGGCTTGATCGCGGGCCAGGTGACGGTGCGGAACCGGCGCCAGGCGCCCGCGCCGTCCATCGCGGCCGCCTCGTGCAGTTCCCGCGGGGTGTTCTGCAGTCCGGCGAGGAGCGCGACGGTGGTCTGCGGCATGCCCGCCCAGATGCCGACGACGATGACGGCGAGGAGCGCGGTGGCCGTGCCGGTCAGCCAGTCCTTGCCGTCCCCCAGGCTGAGGTCGGCGAGCGTTTCGTTGAGCACGCCCGCGTCCGGGTGGTAGACGAGCCGCCACATGATGCCGACGACCACCTCGGGCATCGCCCACGGAATGATCGCGAGCGCCCGCGCCAGCCAGCGCATCCGCAGTGGCTGGTTGAGCAGGAGGGCGAGGCCGAGGGCGAGGAAGAACTGCGGCACGGTGACGCCGAAGGCCCACAGCAGGCCGATCCTGAACGAGTCCCAGAACAGCGTGTCGTGCAGCAGGTCCTGGAAGTTGAGGGCGCCGATCCACTGGGTGGGTTCGGTGCGGCCCGACTGGGAGTCGGTGAAGGCCAGCGCGATGCCGTAGAGGAGCGGGCCGACGCTGAGGACGAGGATCGGGATCAGCGCGGGCAGCACCAGGAACCACGCGCCGTGGTCCGCGGCCCCTCGTCCCTGCGCGCCTCTCGCTGACCGCTTCGTCGCGGTCGCCAATGTCACGGAATCGGCTCCTTCGGGCGGCTCGTGCGGGTCCGGCCGCCCCGGCGGCCCCCGTCATCGTGCTGATGTGATCTTGGTACGTCAAGCAGCTGCGCGCCCTCGCACGCCGGTTGGCCTGTGCGAATGCGAGACTGTCGGGCGAACGGGGCAACAGGTGCGGGAGGCACGGGATGGACGAGGCACGGGCGCGGGACGTACTGGACGCGGCGGAGCTGCCGGTTCCGGTGAGGGGGGCCCAGCTGCTCGCGCTCGGCGAGAACGCGGTGTTCGCCGTCGGCGAGCTGGTCGTCAAGGTCGGCCGCGCCGCCCCCGAACTCCTCGCGAGGGCGCGGCGCGAGCTGGCCGTCGCCGCGTGGCTGGAGAAGGCCGGCGTCCCCGCCGTGCGGGCCGCCGAGACCGGGGCGCGCCTGGTGGACGGCCATCCGGTGACGCTCTGGCACCGGCTCCCTGATGCCGTGCGGCCCGCGGAGCCGCGCGATCTGGCGGCGCTCATCCGTCGCGTGCACGCACTGGACTCCCCCTCCTTCGAGCTCCCGCGCCGCGAACTGCTCGGCGGTGTGGAGCGGTGGCTGCGGCTCGCCGGTGACGCGATCGATCCGGCCGACGCGGACTATCTGCGCGAGCGCAGGGACGGGTTCGCCGTCGCCGCGGCGGCGCTGACCCCGCACCTCACGCCGGGCCCCGTGCACGGCGACGCGCTGCCCCGCAATGTCCTGGTGGGCCCCGGCGGGCCCGTGCTCGTGGATCTGGAGACGTTCTCCGCCGACCTGCGGGAGCACGACCTGGTCGTCATGGCGCTCTCCCGCGACCGGTACGGGCTCTCCCCGGAGGCGTACGACGGATTCGTGTCGGTCTACGGCTGGGACGTGCGGGAGTGGGAGGGGTGCGGCGTGCTGCGCGGCGCCCGGGAGACGGCGAGCTGCGCGTGGGTCGCGCAGCACGCGCCCGCCAATCCGAAGGCGCTCGTCGAGTTCCGCCGGCGCGTGGCGTCCCTCCGGGACGGCGACGCGACCGTCCGCTGGTACCCCTTCTAGGGCCTAATCCTCGGCCCTCAGGGGCCACACGCCGTCCACCACCGCGTCCGCGTTCCCCTTCTTGCGCAGGAAGTTCTGGAAGTCCGCCGCCCACTCCGCGTACCACTCGATCTGGCGGCGGTGCAGGTCCGCCGGGCCGAGGGACGCGACCTTCGGGTGGCGGTCGGCTATCGCGCAGGCGAGGCGGGCCGCCGCCTGGGCGTCGGCCGCGGCGTCGTGGGCGGCCTCCAGGACCACGCCGTACTCCGTGCAGACCGCTTCCAGGTTCCGCTTGCCCCTTCGATACCGGTCCACGGAGCGGTCGATCGTGTACGGATCGATCACCGGGCCCGGGTCGATGCCGCCGAGGCGGTCGCGCAGGGACGGCAAGCCGTACCTCCGGAGCTCGGCGGAGAGCAGGCTCAGGTCGAAGACCGCGTTGTACGCCACGACCGGGACGCCCGACTGCCAGTACGAGGTGAGGACGCCGGCGAGCGCGTCCGCGACCTCGTCGGCGGGCCTGCCCTCGGCCGCCACCCGCTCGTCCGTGATGCCGTGCACGGCCACCGCCCCGGCGGGGATCGGGATCCCCGGGTCCGCGAGCCAGGTGCGACGCCCCAGCGTCTCGCCGGCCTTGACCTCGATGACAGCGCCGGTGACGATGCGGGCCTCGCTCGGGTCCGTCCCCGTCGTCTCCAGGTCGAAACCGATCAGCAGCTCCTGGTGCCAGCCCATGGCCGCCCCCTTCTTCGTGGTGCTTTCCCCCAGTGACCACCACGATCCCATGCGCCACTGACAATCCGAGGGCCGCATTCCGCTTTCGCCGGCCAGCAGGGTGCCCCGGAGGTCAGGACACCGGCCGCGAGTCCGCCCAGGCCAGCTCGAACTCCTCGCGGTATGTGGTGAAAAGCCCGCTCTCGCCCGGATCGCCCGACTTCACCACCCGGCTGCCGCCCCGCAGCACCAGGACCGGCACCTCCATCCCGCGGGCCCTGCGCAGGTACGACTGGACGACGGCGATGCCGTCCGCGCCGTCCCCGTCGACCAGGTACGCGGTGAAGCGGGGCGTCTCGTCGAAGACCTGGATCTCGAAGGCGCCCGGGTCCCGCAGCCGCGCCCTGACCCGGCGCATGTGCAGGATGTTCATCTCGACGGAACGGCTCAACTCACCCTTCTTGATGCCCAGTTCACGCTCCCGGCGCTTGACCGAGCTGCTCGCCGGATTGAGGAAGAGCAGCCGCACCCGGCAGCCCGACTCGGCGAGCCTGACCAGCCGGCGCCCGGAGAAGTTCTGCACGAGGAGGTTGAGGCCGATGCCGATCGCGTCGAGGCGGCGGGCACCGCCGAAGATGTCCTCGGCGGGGAACTGCCGCAGGAGCCGCACCCGGTCCCCGTACACCCCCACCACGTCCGCGTACCGGTCGCCGACCAGGTCCTCGACGGCGTCGACGGGCAGACGGCGCGCGGAGGGCGTGTCGGTGCCCGAGCCGAGCATGTCCAGGAGTCTGGCCGAGGCGCGCTCCGCCTGGGCGAGGACCGCCTCGGAGAGGGCACGGTTGCGGGAGACCACGTTCCGGGTGACCTCCAGCTCGTCGAGGGCCAGCTCGACGTCGCGGCGGTCGTCGAAGTACGGCTCGAAGCAGGGCCAGTGCTGCACCATCAGCTCGCGGAGCTGCGGCAGCGTGAGGAAGCTGAGGACGTTGTCGTCGGCCGGGTCGAGCAGGTACCCCTTGCGGCGGCTCACCTCGCGCACGGCGACGGCCCGCTGGACCCACTCCTGCCCGGCGGGGCCCGCCGCGGCGACGACCCAGTCGTCGGCGTGGACGGGTTCGTAGACGGGACGCAGAACAGCGGCCACGACCGCGCGCAGCCGCTGCTCCACCAGATTCAGCCAGATGTAGGCCCGCCCGGCGCGCTGGGCGCGCGTACGGACCTCGCGCCAGGCGTCGGCGTCCCAGTCCAGTTCGGGTCCGATCTGAGACCCCGTCTCCATCGGCCGAGCCAGGGACACCGCTCCAGCGGGTACGTCCGCGGAGCTCCCCTCGTGACCCTCGTCACCAGGGGGCAGCTCCCGACCACCCGAGCTCACCCGCGCACCGCCTTCCGCTCCCGGACACTCCCCCGGTCAACGATCAAGGAAGGGTACTCCGGGAGCGGCAGGAGGTGCAGCCCGATGGGAAGGGTGGTTTCTCAACCACCGACCGGGGGCTGGCCGTTCTGGTTCGCGAGGTCCTGCGGAGTGAGCGGGCTCATAGCGGTGACGTCACGGGCGGCCAGCGAGAAGCCCTGCCAGTGGACCGGCATGGGCTGCTGGTCCTCGTCACGCGCGATGTGGTGGTAGCCGATGTGCACCCAGGAGATCGGGTGGTCCATGGTCTGGCCGTTCACCCACTTGTCGACGCTGTCCGGGGTGCCGTTGGGGCAGCCCGGGTTGTTGCTCGCGTACTGCTCGCACTTCTTGTACTGGGTGAAGTACACGTCGTGCTTGGTGAAGGGCCGTCCGGCGTGCTTGCTGCTGGGGCCCGGGACGAACTCGTACGAGCGCGGGTGGCCGTCCTTGTTCTTGCCGGCCCCGCTGACCACGCGCCACCAGCGCATGTCCTTGCGGTCGCCCGCCATCTCCTTGGTGACCTGCGTGCGGGTGGTCTTCGTGGTGGGGCTGCCGTCGCCGGCCGGCGGGGTGACCTTGGAGTCGTACTGCTCGACCTTGGCCTTCGGGGAGCCGTCCAGGCCGAAGTTGAGCCGCCAGAAGACGTTGTGGGCGTGGCTCTCGGCCTTGGCCTGCTGGCCCTTGCCGATGGGCCAGCCACGGTCGTCGCCGCCGTCGTAGTCGTACGGGGAGAGGCTGCCGGTGGCGCCCACGTTGGACGTGATGGTGCCGTCCGAGGAGAACCGCCACTCGGTTATGTACTCGTACCAGGAGGCCTTGTTCACGGTGTAGACGAGCAGGTCCTTGCCCTGGGCGGAGTAGACCTTGCCGTTGCCGCCGGTGCTCGCGTCGTCGTTGAGGCGGTACGCGTGCCCACGCGCGCGCGTGGTGGTGCACAGGCCCTTCACGTCGCCGCGGCGCGGGACCTTGACGGTCTTGATGGTGCCGCCGGGGCATTCACCGGCGTTGAGGTTCTGCAGGGCCTGGCCGAAGTCGGTGCCCGTGACGTCGTCGTACTCGGCCTGGCCGTCGTCGTAGGGCACGTGCACCTGGGCGAGCCGGGCGCTGGTCAGGACGGGGATCGGCTTGGGCTCGCCCTTCGGCTGGTAGCTGATCTTGTCGAGGATCAGGCCGGAGAGCGAGTTGTAGTGCCAGCACATGCGCCAGGTCGTGCCGCCGTCGACGGTCTGCTCGATCTTGTAGGCGTCGCTGCAGTCGGCCGCGGGGGCGGGCGCCTTGGCGGGAGCCTTGGCCGGGGCCGCCGACGCGGGGGCGGCGACGGTGACGGCGCCGCCGAGGAGCGCGGAGACCGCGAGGGCCATCGTGGCCCCCTTGCGGGCGCGCGAAAGTCTGTTGACGTGCATGGTGGAGTGAACTCCCTCGTACGAGGAGAAGTTGGTGTGTGGTGTCGTGGGCGCGGGCGGCCGGGTCAGCCGAGGCGGCCCACGGTGCGGGTGCTCAGGTCGACGACGAGGGCCCGGGTGTCGATCCACGGACCGTTCTTGACCTTGGTGACGACCTGCAGGCACCGGTGCTTGCCGCACTCGGTGAGGTCGGACGGCACGCGCTTGACGGTCTCCTTGCGGAAGACCATGCCGCTCAGCTGCAGCTGCTGCGGGCCGGTCAGGGCCTTGCCCGTGGCGTGCTTGAAGTCCTTCTTCAGGCCCTTGCCGAGCGGGTCGGCGATCAGCAGCCTGGCGCCCTCGGCGAGCTCTTCCTGGCTGGGCGGCGGCTGGACGTTCTGCGTGGTGACCGTGTCTTCGACCTTGCCGGTCTCCACGTTGACCGTCTTGGTGATGACGGCGTCCTTCTTGTAGTCGTAGTAGACGACTTCGGCGCGGCGCGGCGCGGTGCCGGTGTCCGCCGGGTCCGGCTCGCTCAGGTTGGTGGACAGCAGCTGCGGGCCGCGGTCTCCCTCGACGTCCCGGGCGCTGGAGCGCAGCTGTCCGGAGACCGATGCCTTCTCGGCGCGCTCCATCTCCTCGTCGGTCAGCGGGTCGCTGCCGATGCCCTTCGCGCCCTCCTCGGGCGCGGCCTCCACGACGCCGTCCTTGGCGATGGCGTCCTGCTCCGCCGCTGCCGCGTTGGCCTGGCGGTCCCCCGAGCCGCCCGCCTCCGCACCCGGCATATTGACGCCCACCAGCACGGCGGTGGCGGTCGCCGCGACCGCCGCTCCCGCCACCACCTTCCCGAGGTGGCGTCTGACTATCTCTCGCACTACTCCCCCTACTCCCCTGGCGCCCCATTCGTGGGCATACCGAGTATGTGGTCAGACGGTTAGACGGGTACAACTCCTGGGTGGTTGCCCCACTTTCCGGGCGACTGTGGCCGAAGTGGCCCCCTCTTGCGGGGGCGTGAGTGGAAGAGTCGTATTCATGCAGGTCTGGCCTGGGCAGGCGTATCCCTTAGGTGCCACATATGACGGAGCCGGCACGAATTTCGCGGTCTTCTCCGAGGCCGCAGAGCGCGTGGAGCTGTGCCTTCTGCACGACGACGGCTCGGAGACGGCCGTCGAGCTGCGCGAGTCCGACGCGTTCGTGCGCCACGCGTACCTGCCCGGCGTCATGCCGGGACAGCGCTACGGCTTCCGGGCGCACGGTCCCTACGCGCCGGAGCAGGGGCACCGCTGCAACTCCGCGAAGCTGCTGCTCGATCCTTACGCGCGCGCGGTGAGCGGGCGCGTCGAATGGGGCGAGGAGGTGTACGGCTACCACTTCGACGAACCGGACGAGCGCAACGACCTCGACTCGGCGCCGCACATGATGACGTCGGTCGTGGTGAACCCGTACTTCGACTGGGGCGACGACCGCCCGCCGCGCACCCCGTACCACGAGACGGTGCTCTACGAGGCCCATGTGAAGGGCCTGACGATGCTGCACCCGGACCTTCCGGACGAGCTCAGGGGGTCGTACGCCGCGCTCGGGCACCCGGCGATCGTCGAGCATCTCACCGGTCTCGGCGTCACCGCGCTTGAGCTGATGCCGGTCCACCAGTTCGTGAACGACCACCGTCTGGTGGACATGGGCCTGAACAACTACTGGGGCTACAACACCATCGGCTTCTTCGCCCCGCACAACGCGTACGCCTCGTGGGGCGACCGCGGCGAGCAGGTCCTGGAGTTCAAGCAGGCGGTGAAGGCGCTGCACGAGGCGGGCATCGAGGTGATCCTCGACGTCGTCTACAACCACACGGCCGAGGGCAACCACCTGGGCCCGACGCTCTCCTACAAGGGGCTCGACAACGCCTCGTACTACCGCCTCATGGACGATCCCCGCTACTACATGGACACCACGGGGACCGGCAACTCGCTCCTGATGCGCTCGCCGCACGTGCTGCAAATGATCATGGATTCGCTGCGGCACTGGGTCACGGACATGCACGTGGACGGGTTCCGCTTCGATCTCGCGGCGACGCTTGCACGGCAGTTCCACGAGGTGGACCGGCTCTCGTCCTTCTTCGACCTCGTGCAGCAGGACCCGGTGGTCAGCCAGGTGAAGCTGATCGCCGAGCCCTGGGACGTCGGCGAGGGCGGCTATCAGGTGGGCAACTTCCCGCCGCTGTGGACCGAGTGGAACGGCATGTACCGCGACACGGTGCGCGACCTGTGGCGCGGCGAGCAGCGCACCCTCGCGGAGTTCGCCTCCCGGCTGACCGGCTCGTCGGACCTCTACCAGGACGACGGGCGGCGCCCGCTGGCGTCGATCAACTTCACCACCTGCCACGACGGCTTCACGCTGCACGACCTCGTCTCGTACAACGAGAAGCACAACGAGGACAACGGCGAGGACAACCAGGACGGCGAGAGCCACAACCGCTCCTGGAACTGCGGTGCCGAGGGCGCGACGGACGATCCGGACGTCCTGGCGCTGCGCGCCCGGCAGATGCGGAACTTCACCGCCACCCTGATGCTCTCCCAGGGCGTGCCGATGCTCAGCCACGGCGACGAGTTCGCGCGCACGCAGGGCGGCAACAACAACGCGTACTGCCAGGACAACGAACGGGCGTGGGTGCACTGGCCGGACGGCGAGAACTCGCTGCTCGCCTTCACCCGCACGATGGCGATGCTCCGGCGCGACCACCCGGTCTTCCGCAGGCGCCGGTTCTTCCACGGCCGGCCGGTCCAGGGCACGCACGACGAACTGTCGGACATCGCCTGGTTCACCCCGGAGGGCGAGGAGATGGAGGAACAGGACTGGGAGGCCTCGCACGCCAGGGCGCTGAGCGTGTTCCTGAACGGCAACGCCATCTCGGAGCCGGGGCCGCGCGGTGAGCGGATCTCCGACGACTCGTTCCTGCTGATGTTCAACGCGTCCCCGGAGCCGATCGAGTTCGTGGTGCCGGTCAACCACGGCCGTCAGTGGCAGCTCGTGATCGACACGGCGCACGAGGACGGGGTGCCGCCGGAGCCGGGGCCGAAGGTGCGGGCGGGCGACCGGCTCACGCTGGCCGACCGGAGCCTCACGGTGCTGCAGCGTCCGGCGTGACGGTGGCGCGGGGCCGCTGAGCGGGGACCTCGGGGCGGTGGGGTTCGTGGCGGGCGATCAGGGCGATCACGAACGCCACCGCGGCGGCCGCGCTGCCGAGGGCGAACGCGGCCCCCGCGCCGTGGGACTCCGCGAGCCGCCCGGCCACCGCGAGCGTCACCGCCTGGCCGCCGACGAAGGCGCTCGCCGCGAAGGTCATGCCCTCGGCGAGCCGCTGCGGCGGCACGGCGCGCTCGGTGAGGGCGAAGCCCGTGATGAGGTTCGGGGCGTAGATCGCACCGAAGAAAGTGACCACTACGTAGAGGCCCGCCAGGCGGTCGGTCCACACCAGGGGCAGCGACAGGAGCGCCGCGGCCGCCGTCGCCACGCGCCACCGGGCGGTCAGCCCGAAGCGCTCGGGCAGCGCGGCCATGGAGAGCCCCACCACCGCGCTCATCACGCCCATCGCCGCGTACACGAGCCCGGCCTGCCCCGGCCTGCCCAGCTCCTCGGTGAGCGCGGTGATGCCCGCCCCGCAGGCGCCGAGCAGCACGCCGAGGAAGAGGAGCCCCACCCGCACCACGTACACGGAGCGCGGCAGCGGCGGGCGTTCGCCACGCGCGCGTGGCGGTCCCCCGGCGGCCGCCCTGGGGGTACGTCCCGTGGGGTGCAGCGCGAAGGCCGTGCCGCAGACGGCGACCAGCAGCGCGGCCGCCCCGAAGGCGTACGCAGGGTGGCCCGCCACGGCGGCGAGGCCCACGAAGGCGGGGCCGAGCACGAAGGAGAGCTCGTCCATGGTGCTCTCCAGGGACAGCACGGTGCTCGCAAGACGGTCGTCGCCGCCCTTGGCGCGCACCAGCGGGACGACCCGCGCCCTGGCCAGCGGGCCGATCCCCGGGATCGTCGCGCCCGCCAGGGCGCCCAGGGCGACGAGGCCAGGCGTGGGCAGGTCCGCGAGGGCGCCCAGGGTGTACGCCGCGATCGCCACGGCGTTGACGAGCGAGAGGACGAGCACCACGGTCCGCTGGCCGTGCCGGTCCGCGAGCCGCCCGACGAACGGCCCCAGGGACACCTGGCCGAGCGCGAGCGCACAGGCGATGATCCCGCCGGTGGCCAGCGACCCACTGGTCTCCGTCACCAGCAGCACACTGCCGAACTGGATCATCGCCACGGGGAGCCTGCCGAGGAACGAGACGACGGGGAGCGCCGCCCCCGTCATCCGGAGCACCGTGCGGTACGCGTCCCGTGTGTTCTGAGCCATCGTCCGACGCTAACGACGTCGTAGGGCGGACACGCATGAGTCGATGACACGAAAGCCTCCAGACCGGGTACGTACGTTCGCATGACGCGCATGACACCGGAGCGCCCCGGCTCCGCGGTACCACCGCCGCCCACCGCCACGTACCGGCTCCAGCTGCAGCCGGACTTCCCCTTCGCGGCCGCCGAGGCGGCCGTCCCCCATCTGGCCTCGCTCGGTGTCTCGCATCTGCACCTGTCACCGGTCCTTGAGGCGGTCCCCGGGTCGACGCACGGCTACGACGTGGTGGACCACGCGCGCGTGCGGGACGAGCTGGGCGGCGAGGAGGGGCTGCGGTCCCTGTCCCGCACCGCCCGGCAGTCCGGGCTCGGCCTGGTCGTGGACATCGTGCCGAACCACATGGCGGCGGTCCCGCGGCACAACCACGCGCTGTGGGAGGTGCTGCGCGAGGGCCCGCGGTCGCCGTACGCGCGCTGGTTCGACATCGACTGGGACGCGGGCGGCGGGCGCGTCCTGCTGCCCTTCCTCGGCGGCCGGCTCGGGGACGAGCTCGGGCAGCTGCGGGTCGACGGGGCCGTGCTGCGCTACCACGAACACGCGTTCCCCATCCGGGAGGGCACCGCGGAGCTGCCGCTGCCGGAGCTGCTCGACGCGCAGTGGTACCGCCTGTCCTGGTGGCGGCTCGCCCGCACCGAGCTCAACTACCGGCGCTTCTTCACCATCTCCGATCTCATCGGGGTGCGCGTCGAGGACCCGGACGTGTTCGACGCGACGCACGGGAAGATCCTGGAGCTGCTCCGCGAGGGCGTCGTCGAAGGCCTGCGGATCGACCACCCGGACGGCCTCGCCGACCCGGGAACGTACCTCCAGAGGCTGCACGAGGCGACCGGCGGGCGCTGGACGGTCGTCGAGAAGATCCTCGCCGACGGCGAACATCTGCCCGCCGCCTGGCCGGTGGCCGGCACCACCGGCTACGACGCGCTGCGGCACATCGACGGCGTCCTCACCGACCCGGCGGGCGCCGGCGAACTCCTCGGCCAGTACCGCCGCTTCGCCGCGCCGCCCGCCGACCGGGGCGGCGACTGGGACGCGACCGTGCGCAGAGCCGCGTACAAGGTCGTCACGCGCGAGCTGGCCGCCGAGGTCGACCGGCTCACGCGCGCGGCGGGCACCATCTGCGCGGCCGTCCCCGCGCTGCGCGACCATGCCCCGTGGATGCTGCGCACCGCGCTGCGGGAACTGCTCGTGCGGCTGCCCGTCTACCGGCCGTACGCCTCCGGGGGCGACGCGCCCGAGACGGTGCTCACCGCCCGCGCCGCCGACGAGGCCAGGGCGGCCTTCAGCGTGCCCGAGGAGGCCCGGACGGTCGATGTCGTGCGGGACCTGGCGCTGGGGCGGCTGCGGGCGGCTCCGGAGGTCCTGTCGGCCGTGGAGGAGTTCCGGGCGCGGTTCGCGCAGACCGCGTCGGCGCTGCGCGCCAAGGCCGTCGAGGACACCGCGTTCTACCGGCACGCGCCGCTCCTCTCGGCGGCGGAGGTGGGCGGGGCGCCCGAGCGTCCCGCGGTGCCGGTGGAGGAGTTCCACGCGTACTGCGCGCGCGTGCAGCGCGACTGGCCCTACTCGGGCACCGTCCTGACGACCCACGACACCAAGCGGAGCGCCGACGTCCGGGCCGGTATCTCCGTCCTGACGCAGTGCCCGGGCCGGTGGGCCGACCTCCTGGTCGAGGTCACCGAGCAGACCTCGCGCGTGGGCGGCACGTGCGCCCCCGATCCGCAACTGGCGTGGGCCGCCTGGCAGACGGCGGTCGGCTTCGGCTTCCCCTACGACATGCGGCTGCAGAACGCCCTCCTGAAGCACGTGCGCGAGGCAGGGCTGCACACCAGCTGGACCGAGCCCAACGAGGCGTATGAGAAGGCGGTGGGCGCGTTCGTGGAGGCGGGCCCGTGCGGGCCGCCGCTGTACGCGGTGGCGGCCTTCGCGCGCGAGCTCGGCGACCACGTGCGGGCCAACGTCCTGGGGGCCGCGCTGCTGCACCTGACGATGCCCGGGGTGCCCGACCTCTACCAGGGCACGGAGGGCGAGTACCGCGCCCTGGTCGACCCGGACAACCGGCAGCCCGCCCGCTTCCAGCCGCACGTCCTGGAGCGGCTCGACGCCCAGCGGGAGCCGTGGGACCTCTCGGAGGAGAAGCTGGCCCTCACCGCGACGGCGCTGCGGCTGCGCGGGCGGCGGCCGGAGCTGTTCGGGGGCACGGGCACGTACGAGCCGCTGGCCGCAGAGGGGCCCGGCGCCGCGCACTGCCTGGCGTTCATCCGCTCCGGAGAGGTCGTGGTGGCGGCGACCCGGCTGTCCCTGCGGCTCGCGGACGCGGGCGGCTGGCGGGAGACGGAGCTGGCGCTCCCGGCGGGCCGGTGGGCCGATCTGCTCGCTCCGGAGCGGGAGTTCGAGGGCCACGCGCGCGTGGCGGAGCTCTTCTCCGTGTCGCCGGTGGCGCTCCTGGAGCGGATCGCCGACGCGGGCGTCACCGAGGGCGTCACTGAGGGCGTACGAGCAGAGTCCGCGGGCCGCGCGTCAGCAGCCCCCGGGGATCCGGTCTGAAGCCCGGCGCCCAGCGCAGCCCCGGCAGGGCGTCCAGCAGGGCGTGCAGGCCGTACCCGGCGGTGCGGGCCGCGAGCTCGGCGCCCGGGCAGGCGTGGCGGCCCGCGCCGAACGCGAGGCGCCCCGGGTCCGCGCGGCGGATGTCGTAGCGGTCGGGGTCGGCGAACCGCGCGGGGTCCCGGTTCGCGGCGCCGACCAGGCACGCCACGACGGCCCCCGCGGGCAGCGTGGTGCCGGCCACGACGACCGGGCGGACCGCGCGGCGCAGCACGACGGGGGCGGGCGGGTCGCGGCGCAGGGACTCCGCCCAGGCGGCGGGGATCAGTTCGGGCCGCTCGCGGACCAGGGCAAGCTGTGCGGGGTCGTCGAGGAGGTTGGCGAGGAACGAGGCGAGGGCGAGCGCGGTCGCCTCGCCTCCGCCGCCGAGGAGCGAGCCGACGAGGCCGGCCACGGCTTCGTCCGAGAGGGGCCGCCCGTCGACCTCGGCGGCGCAGAGCACGGAGAGCAGGTCGTCGCCGGGCCGGGACCGCCGCCGCGCCAGGTGGGGGCGGAGCCGGGCGTCCAGTTCGTGGTGGCCGCCGCCGAGGTGGCCGAGGCCGTCACGGCACCACCGCTGGACGCGTGCGGTGTCCTCGTGGGGCAGGCCGAGCGCGGCCACGACCGCGGCGGTCGGCAGCCACCGGCAGAACTCGGTGACCAGGTCCGTCTCCGGGCGGGCGGCGATCCGGCGGGCCAGTACGTGGGCGGTGCGCGAGGCGCCCGCGGCCAGGGCGGCGACGGCGCGGCCCCGCAGCGCCGGTTCGACCAGGGCGCGGTGCGCCCGGTGCGTGGCGCCCTCCATGTGCGCGAGGGTCCGCCCCGGCGGCAGCGCGACGAGCTCGTCCCGCGCGAGGGCCTCGCACACGTCCCCGTACCGGCTCACCAGCCACGCACCGAGAAACTCGTCGCGGGCCAGGGGGTGGCTCTCCCGCAGCACGCGGAACGCCGGGTACGGGTCCCGCGCGAGCACGGGCGACAGGAGACCGGGCGGGGTGGCCGCGGGTATCGGGTCCTCGGGCGGGACGGAGAGGCAGCGCACCGCGGGGCTCCCACCTGTGCGTCGGCGCGGCGAGCGGCCGCGCGGGTGTGTTCAAGACGACCACCGCGCGGCCCGCACCGCAGGCCTCGTACAGCCGTACGGGTGATGCGGTCCGTGACACGCCCTCCGCCCCATGGCGTACTGCGATGGCCTCAGTGGCGCACCCGGCGCCGGTGCGGGCGATGCGGGCGCTCGCGAGGCGGCTGCGCCGGGGCCGAGGGGCCGCTGCTGCGGGCGGTGTGCTGGGCGCTCGCCCTGGTGCCGGGGCTCGCCGACGACTGGCGGCGGCTGCCGCCCGCGGACACCTCCATGGCGTACATAGACAGCGTCGACGCCTTCGGGCGGCGCCGAGCGGTTCAGGGCCCGCTGGGTGCCGCTGGAGCGCCAGGTGGAGCACCAGTCGCTCACGGCGGTCGCGGCCGCGTGGCACGCGCGCGTGAACCGACGCTCAGTTCACCGCGAGGCGGAACGCCATCCGGCCGAAGCTCACGGAGTCGCCGTCCCGGACGATGGCCGCCCCGGTCACCCTGCGTCCGTTCACCGAAGTGCCGTTGGTCGAGCCGAGGTCGCGCAGCACCCACATGCCGCCCTGCCACCGCAGCTCGGCGTGGACCCGGGAGACCGTGTCGTGGCTGAGCCGCAGGCCGTTGGCCGGGTCGCGGCCGATCCGCAGCGGGTGGTGGCTGTCGGGTGACGGAAGCAGCAGCTTCGGCAGGCGCTCGGCCTCCCAGGCCCTGCGCAGCTTCATCGTGAACCCGGAGACGGCTTCCACACCGCCGAGCACCATGCGCGACCAGCGGCCCTCGGTCCGCAGGTCGTCGGTGAGCGCCGCCAGTTCGTCGGGCCTGCGGGCGGCGAGCACGAGCTCCATGCGGCGCAGGAACGTGTCGTGCGAGAGCCTGCCGACGGCCGCGCCCTCCTTGAGTGCGTCCAGCGCCCGGTCGCGCTCGGCGTCCGTCACCCGCGCGGGGGCCGCCGGGAACGTGGAGAACTCGAAAGAGGATGTCACCAGGCAATTGTCGGGTACGCGCGCCCCGGGTGTCCAGAACGGGTGGACCGGCGGCCGATCGACCGCTTCCTCCCACGGGACGACGGCTTCTGACGCACCATGGGACCCACGGTGTGACGGACAGCGGACGAGGGAGAACCGTCGGTGAGGTTCGAAGTGTGGGCGCCGGAGGCCGAGCGGGTCGTGCTGGAGTGTGCGGGCACCACGTGCGCGATGGAGCGCGACGCGGACCGCGGGGGGTGGTGGACGGCGGAGGCGGCGGCCGATGACGGCACGCGGTACGGCTTCTCGGTCGACGGGGGGCCGGTCCTGCCCGACCCGCGCTCGCGGCGCCAGCCGGACGGGCCGGACGGCCTCAGCGCCGTCGTCGACCACGACCGGTACGCGTGGCGCACGCCATGGGCGGGGCGCGGCGTGCGGGAAGCGGTCCTGTACGAGCTGCACGTGGGCACGTACACGCGCAAGGGCACGCTGGACGCGGCGGCCGGCCGGCTCGGACATCTGGCGGAACTCGGCGTCACGCATGTGGAGCTGATGCCGCTGTGCCCCTTCCCCGGGCGGCACGGCTGGGGGTACGAGGGGGTGTCGCTGTGGGCGGTGCACGAACCGTACGGCGGCCCGGAGGCACTGAAGCGGTTCGTCGACGCGGCGCACGCGCAGGGTCTCGGCGTCGTCCTCGACGTCGTCCACAACCACCTCGGCCCGGCCGGCAATTACCTGCCCGCGTTCGGGCCCTACTTCACGGAGACGCACCAGACACCGTGGGGCGCCGCGGTCAACCTGGACGCGCCCGGCTCGGACGAGGTGCGCGCGTATCTGATCGGCAGCGCCCTCGCCTGGCTGCGCGACTACCGGCTCGACGGCCTGCGGCTCGACGCCGTGCACGCGCTGCGGGACACGCGCGCGTGCCACTTCCTGGAGGAACTCTCCGCGGCCGTCGACTCCCTGGCCGCGGAGCTCGGCAGGCCGCTGTCCCTGATCGCCGAGTCGGACCTGGGCGACCCGCGGCTCGTCACCCCGCGCGCGAGCGGCGGCCTCGGCCTGCACGCACAGTGGAACGACGACTTCCACCACGCGCTGCACACCGCGCTCACCGGTGAGTCGCAGGGCTACTACGAAGACTTCGCGCGGGCCCCGCTGGCCGCGCTCGGCAAGACGCTGACGCGCGGGTTCTTCCACGACGGCACGTACTCGACGTTCCGTGGCCGCGCCCACGGCCGACCCGTGGACCGCGCGCGGACGCCCGCGTACCGCTTCCTGGCGTATGCGCAGACCCACGACCAGATCGGCAACCGCGCGCAAGGCGACCGTCTCTCGGCCGCTCTCTCCCCCGGCCTGCTCGCCTGCGCGGCCGCGATCACCCTGACGAGCCCGTTCACACCGATGCTGTTCATGGGCGAGGAGTGGGGTGCCACGACGCCCTGGCAGTTCTTCACCGACCACACGGACCCCGAGCTCGCCGAGGCCGTGCGCCGGGGCAGGCGCAGGGAGTTCGCGGCGCACGGCTGGGCCGAGGAGGACATTCCGGATCCGCAGGACCACGGGACGCGCGACCGGTCGTGTCTGGACTGGTCGGAGCCCGCGCGGGGCCACCACGCCCGGCTGCTCGCCTGGCACCGCGAGCTGATCGCCCTGCGGCGCTCCCGGGGCGACCTGACCGACCCCGACCTGGCGGCGGTGCGGGTCGCGCACGACGAGGGGGCCCGCTGGTTCGCGTTCCGGCGCGGCGACCTGCGGATCGCCGTGAACCTCGGCAAGGAGCCCGTCGTCGTACCCCTGGACGGGCGCCACGCGCGCGTGGTCGCCGCGTGGGAGCCGGTCGAGGCGCCGGGACCGGACGGGGTGGTGCGGCTGCCGGCCGAGTCGTGCGTGATCCTGGCCACCGCGTGACGCGCCGCGCGGCCCCCGGCGTGCGGCGCCTCGCCTATCTTGAGGGCCTCATCTGGGGAGGCGAACCATGAAGCAACGATTTCTGGGCCGGACCGGGCTGCGCGTCAGCGAGTTGTGCCTGGGCACGATGATGTTCGGCAGCGCCGCGGACGAGGCGACGTCGCACCGCATGCTGGACGCGTTCGCGGAGGCGGGCGGCACGTTCGTCGACACGGCCGACATGTACGGGCGCGGTGTGTCGGAGGAGATCCTCGGCCGCTGGCTCAAGGGCCGCCGCAGGGACGAACTCGTCGTCGCCACCAAGGTGTTCGCGACGATGAGCGACGCGCCGAACGCCGGCGGGCTGAGCCGCAAGCACATCCTGTCGGCGGTCGACGCGAGCCTCCGGCGCCTCGGCACCGACTACATCGACCTCTACCAGACCCACGTGTGGGACGCGACGACGCCCGTCGAGGAGACCCTGTCCACCCTGGACACCCTCGTGAAGGCGGGCAAGGTCCGCTACTTGGGAGCGAGCAACCACTCCGGGGCGCAGCTGCAGAAGGCCCTCGACGTGGCGCGGGCGCACGACTGGGAGCCGTACTCCTGCCTGCAGCCGTTCTACAACCTCCTCGGGCGCGAGATCGAGTGGGAGCTGCTGCCCCTCAGCGCGGCGGAGGGCGTCGGTGTCATCCCGTACAGCCCGCTGCAGGGCGGCTGGCTCTCGGGGAAGTTCCGGCGCGACATGACGGCACCGCCCGAGGGCACGCGCGGAGCGGCGTCCTGGAAGGAGCGCGCCACCGAGGAGACCTGGCAGGTCGTCGACGCCGTTCTGGAGGTCGCCGAGGAGGCCGGGCGCACTCCGGCCCAGGTGGCGCTGCGCTGGCTCCTCCAGCAGCCGGGGGTGACGGCGCCGATCGTCGGGGCGCGGTCCGTGGAGCAGCTGACCGACAACCTCGGCTGCGTGGGCTGGGAGTTGACGCCCGAGCAGCACGAGCGGCTGACCACGGCGAGCGCGCGGCCGCTGCCCTACCCGTACGACGTCCTCGCGTACTACCCGGGCCGCGAGCCGCGCACCGGCCCCCGCACGGACTTCAGTTGACGCCTTCCAGCCTTCGGTTGACGCCTTTCAGCTGACGATCGCCATCTCGCGGGCGGTGGCGTTCAGCCGCCGCCCGCCCTCCTCGGTGACCGTCACGATGTCCTCGATGCGCACTCCGAAGCGACCCGGCAGATAGATTCCGGGCTCTACGGAGAAGCACATTCCCGGCACCAGCGGCTGCTCCTCGCCCTCGATCATGTAGGGCGGTTCGTGAGTGGTGACGCCGATGCCGTGTCCGGTGCGGTGGATGAAGTACTCGCCGTAGCCGAACTCGGTGATCACGTCGCGGGCCGCGCGGTCGATGTCCTGGCAGGCGGCGCCGGGCCGCACCGCCGCGCAGCCCGCCGCCTGCGCCTCGCGCACCACGTCGTGGACGCGCTGCTCCTCGGCGGTGGGCTCGCCGACGTGGACCGTGCGGGAGGTGTCCGAGCCGTAGCCGTCCAGCAGGCCGCCGAAGTCGAGGACGACCATGTCGCCGTGCTCGATGACGCGGTCACCGGCCTCGTGGTGGGGGTTGGCGCCGTTGGGGCCCGAGCCGACGACGGTGAAGTCGACCTGGGAGTGGCCGAACCGCCGCAGCAGGTCCGCGAGGTCCGCGGCGACGTCGGTCTCCCTGCGGCCCGCGAAGGGCACCTTCTGGATCTCCTCGTACGCCGCGTCGGCCGCCGCGCCCGCCGCCGCGAGGCGTTCGAGCTCGGCGGCGTCCTTGACGGCGCGGAGCATCGGGAGGGCCTGGGTGAGGGAGACGTAGGAGGTGCCGGGCAGGGCCTGCTGGAAGCCGAGGAGGTGCATCGCCCAGGCGTTGTCGCTCACTCCGAAGCGGCCCGACACGTCCAGGAGGGGCGCGGTGACGGCGTACGGGTCCTTGCCGTCGGTCCAGTCGCGCAGGGTGAGCGCGGACGCGCCCGCGGCCCGTGCGGCGTCCGGGGCCTCCAGGGTCGGCACGACGAGGACGGGGTCCTGTCCGGCGGCGAGCACGAGGACCGTCAGGCGTTCGGTGGCCGCGGTGGGCCGGTAGCCGGTGAGCCACACGAGGTCGGGTCCCGGGGCGACGAGGACGCCCGCGAGGCCGGCGTCCGCGGCCGCCGCGGCGGCGCGGTCCATGCGTGCTCGGTAGTCGTCGGCGGTGAAGGGCGCGGGCGCGCTGCTCATGAGGACCTCCTGTTGTCTACGTCAGGAATCCTGCCCCCGGCGGCGCGCGGGCGCGAACCCGGGTCCCGTCACGGGCTCTCCCGTGACGGGTTCTCACGTAACGGGCTCACATGACGGGCTCACATGACGGGCTCACGTGACGACGCCCGGCCTGACCGACAGGGCCTGACGGGCACCGCCCGCGTGGCGCACCGTCAGGGTGACCTGCCTGCCGGGGTGTGCGGCACCGACGACCGCGGCGAGCTGGGCCGCCGAGTCGATACGGGTCCTGCCGAACGCCAGCAGGGTGTCGCCGCGCACCAGCCCGGCCGTGTGGCCGGGGCCGGGGATGTGGACGCCGACCAGCTGGGCGCCCGGGCCGCGCAGCGCGTCGACGGCCTCGACGCCGAGGGTGGCGGCGGGTGGGTGCGGGGCCTTCTCGTCCGGGGGGACGGGGGGCTTCGCGGGAGCGGCGCCGGCGCCGGGAGCGGCGGGCCCGGGTGCCGTCCTCCCCATCCCGCCCGTCTCGCTCCGCATCTCCGCGAGCTTGCTCATGCCGACGACCGTGGCGCCCACCGTGCCGAGGCCGATGCCCGTGAGCACCAGGACCACCGCGCACAGCAGCCCGAACAGCAGGGCCGTCAGGCGCCTGCCGCGGCGCCTCGCGGCGTGCGGCCGGTGGCTCTTCCCCGGCCGGGCAAGCTTTCCGGGCCGGGGCGGCTTGCCCGGCCCGGGCAGCTTCCCGAGGCGCCTCCCGGGGGCCGGGCCCTGGCTGTGGCCGGGGTGCTGCCCCGGCATCGGCTTGGGACGCAACGTGGTCTGATCCATGGCTCGCCTCCGGCCACAGCTCTACCCGGCGTGACCCGGTGGCGACGCCTCACGAACGAGTGACGTCCAGCTGTGCGGCCAGCGCCGCCGCGGGTCCGCGCAGGGTACCCGCGTGGAGCAGCTCCGTGCGGTGGACGACACGGGGCGCCGTCAGCGGCACGGCGACCGTGCCCGGCGCCTCGTCGGCCACCGGCCGCGGCAGCAGGGCGAGGCCGTGGCCCGCCGCGACCAGCGCGGCGAGGGTACGCAGGTCCGTGCCGTCGTAGCGCAGCGCGGGCCGGAAGCCCGCCGTGCCGCAGGCGGTGCGGAGCCGGGCCAGCGGCAGGCCGGTGCCGGGGGCGTCGAGCCAGCGGGCGTCGACGAGGTCGGCGAGCCGCAGCCCGGTGCGGCGGGCCAGCGGATGGTCCTCGGGGAGCAGTACGGCGACGGGCTCCTGCGCGATGCCGCGCGCGGTCAACGGCGCCACGTCCGGGAGGCGCAGCGGGTCGTTCGGGGCGGCGAGGCCGTCGACGAGGCCGAGGTCGGCGGCGCCGGTCGCGACGGCCGCGGGTATCTCGTCGCGGGGCAGTACGGACAGGGTGACCCCCGCGAGGGGCAGGGCCCGCACGGTACGCCGGGTCAGCGCGGTCGGCGTGGCCGCGAGCGTCAGGCCCTGCTCGGGGGTGGCCGCCATGCGGACGATCTCGGCGCGGGCCGCGTCGAGGCGCAGCAGCAGGGGGTCGGCGTGCTCCAGGAGGCGCGCGCCCGCCGGGGTGGGGGCCACCGGGCGGCGGGTCAGCAGGGCCGCGCCGAGGTCCTGCTCCAGGGCGGCGATGTGCTGGGAGACGGCGGACTGGGTGTAGCCGAGCTCGCGGGCGGCCTCGGAGAACGAGGCGAGGCGGGCCACTGTCACGTACGTGCGCAGGAGGTGCGGATCCATGCCCCCAGGATCGTGCAGGAAAGATCGCGCAGGACAGCTCGCGCTGAGCGGATCGCGCAGGACAGCTCGTGCAGGGCAGACCGTGCAGGGCAGACCGTGCTGGGCATCAGTAACGCTTATGGAGCGTGCAGATTTCATCGTTGGACGTGAACCTCGGGCCGCGCCCAAAATCATCGGCATGACCGCAGCAACGCACGCCTCAGTCCTCGGCACCCCCGCGTCCCGCGCCGCCCGCATCGCCCTCGTCGGCGACCGCTCCCCCAACGTCACCGCCCACACCCGGATTCCGCTCCTCCTGGACTCCCTCGCCGCCACGGACCACCTCGCGCTCGACCCGTACTGGATACCGACCGGGGACGCCGAGGACCCGGACGCCGTGCGCGGCTTCGACGCGGTGTGGGTGCTGCCGGGCAGCCCCTACCGCAGCGAGGCGGGCGCGCTCACCGCGATCCGCACGGCGCGCGAGAGCGGCATCCCCTTCCTCGGCACCTGCGGCGGCTTCCAGCACACGCTCCTCGAATTCGCGCGGAACGTGTGCGGTCTGACCGGTGTCGCGCACGCCGAGAACGACCCCGACGCGGACGACTTCCTCATCGCTCCGCTCGCCTGTTCGCTGGTCGGCCACGAGGGCACGGTGACCATCGCCCCGGGCTCGCTCGCCGAGTCCGTCGTCGGTGCCCGCACGTCGATCGAGCGCTACCACTGCTCCTACGGCCCCGGCGCCCACCTCGACACGCTCCGCGAGCACGGGCTGCGCTTCACGGGCGAGGACGAGGAGGGCCGGCCCCGGATCGCCGAACTCCCCGGCCACCCCTTCTTCCTGATCACCCTCTTCCAGCCGGAGCTGGACGGCGACGGCTCGCGGCCGCACCCGATCGTGCGAGCGCTGGCGCGAGCCGCCGTACGCCACGCGGGCGTGCCCGCCTAGCCGGAGCGGTCTAGCCGGAGTGGTCTCCGTGGCCGCCGCCGTGGCCCGCGCCGTGGTCGAACTTCAGGGCCTCCTTCGGCATGACGACGAAGGGCCGCATCATGCCCATGTCCTCGTGCTCCAGGAAGTGGCAGTGGTACATGAACCTGCCGTACGCCCCGTCGAACCTGCCCATGACGCGCAGCATCTGTCCGCCGGGGACCCGGAAGACGTCCTTCCAGCCGCGCTCGTTCGGCGCCAGGGGGACCGGCCGCCCCGGGTCGGCGGCGACCGGGGCGCGGGTGCCGCCGATGGTGACGTCGAAGCCCGAGACGTCGTACGTGTCGCGGCCGAGGAGCTGGAAGTCCGCCAGGTGGATGTGCATCGGGTGGAGCACCGGCGGGTTCGCCGCGAGGTTCAGGAAGCTCCACTGCTCGTGGCTGCCCTCGGCGATGGTGATGCCGAGGCCGTCGTTGAACGTGCGGGCGATGCGGCGGTAGGTCTTGACCTTGCCGTCCTCGCCGCGCACCTGGATGATCCCCTCGGTCGGGACCTGTATGTCGCCCGGCTCCTTGACCTCGGCCATCTCCCAGATCTCGGGGTGGCCGCCACCGCCCTTGGTGGCGGGCGGGGTCAGCACGATCAGCCGGTGGCCGTGCTGGATGTCGTGCGAGAGCGGGCGGAACGAACCCGAGAGGATCTCCGGCAGCTCGAAGGTGTCCGGCTCGGCGCACTCACCGACGCGGAACTCCATGACCTGCGGATAGCGCACGTCGTTCGCCACGTCGGGCACGCCGGGCGCCTGGCCGCGCCCCTTGTTGACCAGGCGGAGCCGCTGCCCGGCCAGTCCCCTGAAGTCGACGAGGAGGTCCATGCGCTCGGCCGGCGCGACGGTGAGCGTGGGCAGGGCCCCTTCGAAGTCGACCGGCACAGGGCGTGGCAGGAGCCCGCCGTCACTGCCGATCTGGTGGAGGACGCCCTGCACGGGATTGTCGTCCTCGTCGATCAGGACGAGGTCGTAGATGCGGGCGTTCGACGCGTTGACCAGGCGGAAGCGGTACCAGGCCGCGTCCACGTCGGCGTACGGCCAGATGCGGCCGTTGACCGTGGTGTACGGGCCGGTGAAGGGCAGGGAGACCGGCTTGCCCGTCTCGGCGTTCTTCGGGTCGACGATGGTGGTCTTGTGCAGGAGGCGGCCGTTCAGCCGGTTGTCGCCCTCGTCCGTGTCGAGGTTCCTGTCGGCGATGAGGAGAGGGATCTCCCGCTCGCCACAAGGGAGTTGAAGCGCGTCCTCCTCGTCGTCCCGGACGAGGTACGTGCCGTACAGACCCGCCATGACGTTCCACCGTGTGATGTTCATGGCGTGGTCGTGATACCACCACTGGACCGCCTGGTGGTCGTTCGGATACTCGGAGAGCTGGGCGTCGCCGTACCCCACGGCGTTGTCCGCCCAGCCGTCGTTGCCGCCGCCCGTCTGGGCGCCGTGCAGGTGTGTCACCGACCAGGCGGGCAGCGCCGCCACGTCCTTGTTCGGCTCGACGCCCGCGCGGCCGGGCAGCGTGCTGGGCGGCGGGTCGGCGCGCGGGACCTCGACGGCCGTGACGGGATACTCGCCCTGCGGGATGCGGTTGGTCCAGGCGATGCGGATCCGCTGCCCGCGCCGCACCTCGATGGTGGGGCCGGGCACCGAGCCCTCGTACCCCCACATCAGCGTCGGTGGCAGTTGCGGGTGCAGGCGCACCCAGGTCGGGCGCAGCGCGATCTCGGTCTCCTCCCGCACGTCCGCCGAGTCGGGCCGCAGGACCGGCGGGACGGTCAACGGCGCCACGAACGGCACCAGTTCCCCGTCGACGGGCGCCTTCGCCTCCCCTTCGGTACGCGCGTGGTCGCCCGCCGGCCGGTCCGTGGTGCGCTCGTCATCCGCGATGCGCTCGATGATGTCGGTCATGGTGGAACACCCCCGTGTTCATCCCCCGTTGCGCGGCCGCTCGAAGGCCGCCTTCACTTCAGAAGACTCCCGGCGCCCCAGTGAAGTTCCACGAACCCTGCATTCCGGATGAAACCATCTGAAGGGGACCGCTCGGCACCCGGTCGGGCACGAAGCCGTGGGCGCGCCTGGCCAGGTCCTCCGCGCCGTAGCGCCGGCATGCGCGGTGCCAGTGCACGATGCCCGCCAGCCAGTTCCGCAGATCCGCCACGTAGCCGTCCATGGCCGCCCGTGCCGTCCGCGACAGCGCGAAGTCGTCGTAGAGAACCGGGAATTCGTGCGCGGCGACATGCTCGAACTGCCGCATGCGCTGGGTCGTCAGGTCGTGGACGACGCGCAGCGCGGTCGGGTAGTCGCAGCCGAAGAAGTTCTGCACGACCAGGATGCCGTTGTGGATCTCGCCCTCGTACTCGATCTCCTTCTGGTACGAGAAGATGTCGTTCACGAGCATGGCGTAGTCCATGGCGGCGTTCTCCAGGGAGCGCACGGGTCCGCTGCGGTAGATCTCCGGCGGCACGGACGGGCCGTGGCCCATGCGGCACAGGCTCATGGTGAGGTCGGAGCCGAAGGTGGCGCGGCGCATCTCCAGGTAGTCGACCGGGTCGGGGATGCGGCCGTACAGCTGGTTGAAGACCTCCCACACCCAGCTCTCCGTCATCACTCCCACGGCGTCCCGCAGCCCCCGGCGCTGTGTGTCGGTCATGTCGCGGGTCGTGCGCCGCCACAGGTCGACGAGGCCGCGCTCCATGGCGTTCGTGGGCTCCGGCACGGGGTCGCCCGCGAGGGTCATGCAGGCGGTGAGGCGCTCCGTGCAGAGCTTCGCGGCGGCGAGGTCGCGGCGGTGGCCGAAGACCAGGGGGTAGTAGTCGTCTCCGTAGGTGCCCCAGGCCAGCCACTGCGAGCTGAGGTCGAGGGCCTCCTGCGTGCCGTCGGGGTCGAGTCCCGCGGCGCACAGCGGCAGGTCGTACGCGTCGAGCTTGTCCTCGTCCCAGACGCCCTCCGCCAGGATGCCCATCGCGTGCGCCCACCCGGTGATCCCCTGCCGCGCGGCGTCCAGGCCGGAGTTGAGCCGCAGCGGGAACGGCATGTAGAGGTCGGGCACTCGGGAGGGGCCCACCTTCTGGAAGGGCACGTGGGTGAAGGACCGCAGCCGTTCCGTCCCGGCGGCCGCGAGCAGTGCGCCCACGTCGGCCGCCGAGGTCCCGAGGCCGGTGGGCCCGGCGAGCGGCGAGGCGTCGAGCGCGCCCTCGTTCATGTACCGGCTGGAGCGCAGGTGCCACTCGTGGCCGCCCGACTGCCAGTCCTGCAGTCCGCGCGTGTAGGCGGCGACCGCGGCGAGTTCGGGCGGGGTGAGGCCCTTCTCCAGGGCGAGGGCGGGCACTTCGGTGACGGCCGTGTGCTCGAACTGGTGCAGCCGTGAGGTCAGGATGTCGTTGACGATGTCGGCGGCTTCCTGGGTGGTGCAGTCGAAGAAGGTCTCCAGGACGAGCACGCCGTTGCTGAGCTCGCCCTCGTCCTGGACCTCCCGCTGGTACGAGAAGAGGTCGTTCCGCAGGTGGACGCCGTCGCTGAAGGTCTCCATGAGCACGCGCAGCGGCCTGGACCGGGCGACCGCCGCGGGCACCTCGGCGGTCGCGTACTCGATGAGGCCCGCCGACCAGGGGGCGCCGCCCACCTTGCGGCGCATCTCGATGTACTCGACGGGGTTGGCGATCCGCCCTTCGTTGATGTTGGAGAGCTCCCACATCGACTCGTTCAGCAGGTGCTCCGTCGATTCCGCGAAGCGGCGGCGCCAGTCCTTGGACATCGAGGGCACCGTGCGCGCCCACAGGTCGGCCAGGCCCGCCTCTACGGGGTTCCGCGGCTCGGGCACCGGGACCGACAGGTCCATCGGCATGAAGAGGGGCAGCCGGTCCAGGTGGGCCTTGCCGGCCGCGCGGTCCTGGGTGCGTTTGTACATGTCCAGGAAGTGGTCGTCGAAGAAGAACACCCACACGTACCAGTCGGTGATCAGCGACAGGGCGGGCCCGTCGCAGTCGGGGTGGGTGTAGGCGCACAACAGGCCGTAGTCGTGCGCGTCGAGGTCGCTCTGCTCCCAGATGCCGGAACCTTCCAGCATCCCCATCTCGCGCGCCCACTCCGCGGAGTGCGCGCGGGCCTCCTCCAGGTGGGGATTGAGTCGTGCGGTGTACGGCATGTAGAAGTGCGGCAGTTCGAACGGCTGCGTCATGAGCCCCGCTCTACCCGAGCCCTCCGACCGGCATCCGCGCAAGGGCAGATGATCGCACCATCGCGTGAATCGGGGGCGCTTCGGGGCGTGTCGGGGGCGTGCGGCGGTATGGGGCGACGGCGTGCAGGGGGCGCCGTCCCGCAGCCCGGCGGGGACGTCGGCGGGACCGCCCCTGGTCCGGCCCCACCGAATCACCGGTTTCGCCGCGTGCGCACGGCTCACGCCTCTAGGCTGCCGTCCACGCCCCCGGAAGGAATCACCTCCATGACCGATGCGCCGCCGCGAGCGGAGCTGCTTCTGGACCGAGAGGTCCCCGAGGACCTGCGCCAGGAGCTGGTCGCCGCGTTCGACCGGCTCGGCGTCCCACCGGTCCGGGTCCGGCGCACCCTCGACCACCGCGGGGCGGCCGACATCCCGTGGATCGTCCTGGCGTCGCTGCCCCTCCAGGCGTTCCTCAGCGGCCTCGGCGCCGAGGCGGTCAAGGACGCGTACGACGCGTTCAAGGGTGTCGTACGACGGACGGCGCGCCCCGCGTCGCCCGCGGACGGCACCATGGGTGAGGCCCGTGAGACCCGCGAGACCCGCGAGGCGCGGCCGATGGTGTTGCGGGACGCGGTCACCGGCCTCGACATCGTGCTGGAGCCGGATCTCCCCGCCGAGGCGTACGAGACGCTCACCGCGCTGGACCTGGCGGAGTTCGCGGTGGGGCCGCTGCACTACGACCGCGCCCAGGGCCGCTGGCGTTCGGTCCTTGACGAGGCCGCCGGCTGACCCGCCGGCCGGAGGACGTGGCGGTCCGGCCGCCGCGGATCGGGGGCTGACTGTGACTGCGCGGATCGCGTGTGCGGACCTGACCGGGGCCGAACAGGCCTGCGTCGACGGCGAGTCGGCGCTGGCGGAGGGCGACACCACGGACGCGGAACGCCACTTCCGGCGCGCGCTGGCGCTGGTGCCGGTGCCGGTCGAGGCGGACGCCACGGGTGACGCGGACGGTGCTCCCGGAGACGGCGCCACCGGGGGTGATGCCGCCGGGCGCGCGCGGCTCGCCGCGCGGGCGTGGACGGGGGCGGGCCGGGTGCGGCTCGCCCGCGGGGAGGTCGAGGGCGCGGAGGCGGATTTCGAACGGGCCCACGGCCTGCGTCCCGCGGCCGCGGGGCCGCTGCACTGGCTGGGCTGCGCGGCCGCGCACCGCGGGGACCTCGCCGCGGCGGAGCGCCACCTCACCGCGTCCCTCGCCTGCGCCGTTCCGCACAGCCGCAGCCTCGTCCAGCGCGCCTACGTCCACGCCCGCGCGGGCCGCCCGGACGCCGCGCTGAGCGACCTGCGCGCCGCCGCCCTGGCCGGGCCGCTCGACGACGAGGCCCGCTGGGTCGTGGCGGCCCTCTCGGGCCGCTCCCCACGCGAGGTCTCGCTGCGGCTGCGCAGGGCGGCCCTCACCTCGCTGGCGGGACCCGGGGGCGGAGGCGGGCAGCGACAGGCGGAGCGGGGCGGAGAGCGGTGGCGGCGAGCCGCGGAGCGGTGGGGGCGGGCCGGTGCGCTGATCGACGCCGCACGCGGGGTCGACCCGAGGCCCTGGCCCTTCGCCCCGCTGTACGCCGTGACGCTGGTGCGGAGCGGGCGGCGCGCGTCCGCCGTCGCGCTGCTCGGGGACGCGGTCCGGCACGATCCCGCCGACCACCGGGTCACCCACACGCTCGCGGTGGCCCTGCTCAACTCGCCCGTGGAGGAGGGCTGTTGCACGTGGGAGCGGTGTGTAGCCGCCTGGGCCGCCGTGCTGCACGACGCCGGGTTCTGGGAGCACGTCCGGACCGCGGCCGCCCGCCGGTACGGCGTTCCGGTCGAGCCCGCCCTCGTGCCCGACCTGCGGGCCGGACTGCGCGAGGTGCTCGAACGGCGCATGCCCGACGACGACACCGCGGCCCGCGTCGCGCCCGGCCCGCTGCTCCAGCGCGAGGCCGACGCCGCGAAGCTGCTGGCGGCCGTCGGCGGCTTTCCGTCCGCGGGCGGCGGGGCTCCGCTGATCTGCGGACCGCTGCGGATCGCGGAGCTCGGCAGGACGACGGAGTTCGGGGCGTTCGCCGCAGCGCGGGAGGCGGCGGTCGCGGACACCCTCACCGCGGCGCGGGAGGCGGCGATTGCGGGCACCGGGGCGCCCTCGGGGTCCACCTCGCCGCCCGGAGGGGTTGCGGGATCCTCCCCATCCGGTACGCCCGGCACACTCCCGCCCCACCACCCCTCCCTCACCTACGCCTTCTCCGAACTCGGCTTTGCGCAGCTCCTGTTGGGGCAGGGCAAGGCCGTCGATGCTCTGGCCGCGCTCGCCGAGTTGCGTTGTTCCGGTTGCCGGGCGCGGGGCGGGCCCGGGGCCGGGGCGGTGTGTGAGCCGGGGTGTGCGCGGTTCGACGAGTTGAATCCTGGTTACGCGGGGCTTCCGGACAAGCACCGCAGGCTCGCTCTCGACGCGCGTGGGCTGGCGCTGGAGGCGCGGCTGAGCATGGGGCGTTCCGAACTGGGCTCTCCTCGCCCGGACTTCGGGGCTGCCGCCGCGTACTGGCGGCGGGCGCTGGTGCACAGCAGGGAGCTGGACCGGTACCGCGAGACGCAGACCGCCATCGTCGACATGGCGCTCGGCGCGGCGCGCGAGGCACACCGCGCGGGACGGCTGAGCCTCGCCGTGGACACGCTCGACATGACCCGGTCGGTGATCGGGGCCAATGAACGGGGACGGCTTGAGGGGCAGTTGGCGCGCGTCCTGGCCGATCGGGGGATCTCCGTGGCCAACGACGCGGAGGCCCTGCTCGATCAGCCCGCGGCCGACCTGCGCCGCTCCGTCGCCTTCAACCCACACCTGCTGCGGGCGCAGGTCAGCCTCGGTGCCGTACTGCGCGGGCTCGCCCTGGCCCGCTGGAGCTCGGGCAGCCTGTCGGGCGCGCGGGCGACCCTGCGGGAGGCCATCGACCAGCTCACCGCCGCGCTCACCCACTTCCCGGACGACCCCTACCTCGAAGAGCAGCGGGAAGCCGCGGTCGCCGACCTCGACCACGTCATGTGGCAGCCCGACGAGAGTGAGCAGTGACGGCCGTGCTCACCTACGAGGAACTCCGCATCCGGGTCCGTCACGTCGGCGGGTCCCGCTACCTCGTGACCGCCAACGGCCCCGCGTGCGCGGCCGAGGTCATCGCGGTCGGCGGAGAACCCGCGGCGTTCCGCGCGCAGTGGGACCGGCTGATCTCGGCGGAGCTCGGCCTCGCACCGATGGGCGAGCAGCACACCGTCGCCCAGCTGCGGGCGCTCGGCCGGGGCGTCTTCCGGCTGCTGTTCGGCGACGCGGGCACGGCGGAGGAGAACGGTGCGGGGAAGAACGGCGCGGAGGAGGACGGCGCGGACGGGGGCCGCGAAGAGATCGGGGACCGCGTCGGGGTGTGCGTCGACGCGGCGCTCGACCGCGCCCAGCGGATGCGTCCCGCACGCGGGCTGCGGCTCCGCTTCGACCTGCCGCCCGAGCTGCGCGACCTCCCCCTGGAGTCGCTCTGCGCGCCGCCCGGCAGCCCCCAGCAGTCGCTCGCCCTCAACCACGGCTACTCACTGACGCGTTCGCTTGCGGGCGGGCCGCTGGGGCAGCGGCTGCCCGAACCCGCGGACGAGCCGAGCCTGATCCGGCTCCTGGTCGCCTGCGCCTCGCCCCGCGGACTCGACCCGCTGCGGGCCGCCGCGGAGGTGGCCGCGCTCCGCCACGACCTGCCCGAAGTGGCCGTACAGACAGCGGTGCTTGAGCGGACGACGCGCGCGAGCCTGGAGTCGGCGCTCGGCGCGCACTCCGAACTCCCCACGGCCGTGCTGCTGATCGCGCACGGTTCGTACGACGAGGAGATCGGGCAGGGCGTGGTGTCCCTGGAGACGGAGACCGGTGGCGTCGACCGGGTGCCCGCGGACCTGCTCAGCGCGATGCTGCTCAAGGCGCGACGGCTCAGGCTCGTCGCCCTCAACCTCTGCTCAGGGGCGGACAGTTCGCACCTCGAACCCTTCTCCGGGCTCGCCCAGGCCCTGATCGGCGGGGGCGTGCCCGCCGTGGTGGCGATGCGGGGGCGGGTCAGCGACGTGTCGGCGGGCGTGTTCAGCCCCGAGCTGCTGAAGGGCATCGCGACCAACAAGACCGTCGACGAGGCCGTGGCCGCCGCACGCCTTCGCATCTCCCACCAGCCGGAGCACACGGCCGTCGAGTGGGCGACGCCCGCGCTGTTCCTCCACGAGGGGTGCCGGCAAGGCTGGCTCTTCAAGGCGCGCGAGGTGCGGGACGACGAGTTCGGCACCGGGGCGGTGGCCGACCCGCTGCGCGAGGGCGAGGACGCGCTGCGGACCTTCCAGAGCCCCGTCGGCCACGTCGGCTCTACGGTCCTGATCGGCGCGGCCCGCTTCCAGCGCGACCTCGGGCACTGGGCGCAGGTGCAGCGGATCCTGCGGACGGCGACGCGGAGTTACGCCGACGAACAGCGCCGGATGCGGGCCGAGGCCGCCTTCGAACTGGCCTGGCCTGAGCTGGAGAAGCTGTGCGCGCTGCTCGCCGGGGAGCGGGACGCGGCGGCCGCCGAGGCACAGCTGGACGTGGTGCGGGAGCTGCTGCCGGGGCCGGTGCCTGGCGCACTCGCCGCGGAGGTCGCCGGGCTGCGGCGGCTCGCCTCCCTCGTCGACGAGGCGCGCGCCGCGGAGGCGGCCGGCGACTGGACCACGGCCATCGCCCGGTACGAGGAGGTGCTCGCCGCCCGGCCCGGCGGACTGCGGGACGTGGTGGAGCGGCTCGCGGCGGCACGGGACGAACTGCACGTGGCGCGTGTCTGCGAGGCCGCCGAGCAGGCCCGGCAGGCGGGCGACTGGGCGGCCGCCGCCCACGCCTACGCCGCCGTCCTCGCGCTCCGCCCCGCCCACGGCACCGCCACGGCGTGGTCCTCCTACGTGGCCGGCCGGGCCGCCGAGGAGCGCGCCGACTGGCGTACGGCCGAATCCGCGTACGCGGCGTGCGCGGGGCTCGACGACGCGGCGCCGCGGGCGGCGTACGCGCGGGGGCGGGCGGCGGCGGAGTCCGGGGACTGGCCCGCGGCGCGGGAGGCCTTCGCGCAGGCGGGGCCCGACCGCGGCGCGTGGGAGGCCTACTCCGCGGGCAGGGCGGCGGAGCTGATCGGCTCGTGGGCCACGGCCGCCGAGAGCTTCGCGGCGGCGGACGGCTTCCTGGACGGCGGTGTGCGGCTCCTGTACGCGCGCGGCTGCGGCGCGGCGGAACAGGGGCACTTCGCCGCGGCCCTTGCGGACCTGGAGGCGGCGGCCGCGCAGGGGTGGCGGGCCGCGGAACCGTTCCTCGGCGACCTGCGCGCGCACGTGTACGAGGCGGCACTGGCCTGCGTGGACGCCGCGGACTGGCCGGCCGTGCTCTCCCACCTCGCCGCCCTGCCGGACGACTTCCGCGCCACCCGCCCGCTGCGGCACTACGCGCAGGGCCGGTCGGCGGCGGCCGCGAGCGACTGGGCGGCCGCGGCGGAGGCCTTCGGGGGATGCGGGGACCCCGGGGCGGTGGAGCACGTCCCTGCCGACGCACAGGACCTCTGCGCCTACGCCCAGGGACGCCTCCGCCAAGCGGCAGGGCGGTGGGACGAGGCGCTCGCGCTGTTCGGGGGGCTGCCGTCCGAGATGGGGGACGTACCCGACCGGGTGCTGTACTCGCGGGGGCGGGCCGCCGATGCGCGTGGAGAGTGGAACGGCGTCATCGACGGGTTCGGGCGGCTGCCCGACGGTTACGCGGACGGCGAGGTGGGCGTCCGACGTCTCTACGCACGCGCGCGCGTGGCCGCCGACCTGCGCGGCGACTGGGCGGCCGTACTCAGCCTCCTCACCGGCGTGCCGGACGCGGCGCGGGAGGGCGCGGTGGGCGCCCTGCGCCGGAAGGCCGAGGGCCGCAGGGCGGAGGAGGAGGGTGACTGGGCGTCGGCGTGCGAGATCCACGGCCGAGCGTTCCCCGACGGCACCCCGCCACCTCGGGGCGAGCCGCACGGCCGGACCTTTTCCGACGGCACCCAGCAACCCCCGGGCGGGCAGCACCGC
>NZ_JBFAHP010000046.1:0-4602 GCF_040654255.1 Streptomyces sp. NPDC050732 | reverse complement strand
CCGGACCTTTCCCGACAGCGCCCCGCAACCCCCAGGCGGGCCGCACCGCCGGACTTTCCCCGACGGCACCCCGCAACCCCCGGGCGAACCGCACCACCGGGCATTTCCCGACGGCACCCCGCAACCCCCGGGCGGGCCGCACCGCCGGACCTTTCCCGACAGCGCCCCGCAACCCCCAGGCGGGCCGCACCGCCGGACTTTCCCCGACGGCACCCCGCAACCCCCGGGCGAACCGCACCGCCGGACCTTTCCCGACGGCACCCAGCAATCCCCGGGCGGCACGCACGGCCCGACGTCCGGATCCGGGGCCGTCCCCCCGCCCGAAGACGAGACGACCAGCCCCGCACCCAGGCAGAGGACCGCCCCGACACCCAGCGGCAACACCGGCTACACACCCGAGGAGCAGACCGGCCCGACGGCCGGAGAGGGGGCCGGCTCCACACCCGGAGACAAGACCACCCCCGCATACGGGGAAGTGGCCGACCCGACACCCGGAGACAACACCAGACCCCCGCCCGGGGAAGAGGCCGACCACGCGCCCCCCTCCGCAGCCGGCGACGCCCCCGACCACGAAGCCCTCCACCTCTACCTCTACGCCCTCGCCCGTACCCACGAGGTGAACGAGCGGTGGCAGGGCGCCTTTGGCGTGTATCGGGAGATGGACGAGGGGTGGGCCGATGTCGGGGTGCGGCGGCGGTATGTGTGGGCGCGTGTCGAGGAGGCGGGGGCCGAAGGGGTCGAGGACTGGCGGCGGGTCGTCGAGGCGTACGCGGCGTTGGAGCGGGAGGGCGTGCCGGGCGTGGACGTCGCCGCGCGGGGCCGGTACGCGCGTGTGCGGGCCGCCGAGGCCGAGGGGGACTGGGCCGGGGTGGCCGCCGAGGCCGACGCGCTGGGGGCCGAAAGGGACGCGCCCGCCGTCGCCGCCTACGCCCGCGGCCGCCTCGCCGACGCGCACCAGGAGTGGCAGCGGGCCGCCGACGCCTTCCGGCAGTGCCCGGGGCACCGGGACGCCGATGCCCATCTGGCGTACGCGGAGGGCCGGTTGCTGGAGGCGGCGGGGCGGTGGAGCGCCGCCGTCGCCGCGTACGAGCGGGCGGGCGGCGCGCTCGACCGGGCGGACGTGCGGTGCCGCAGGCTGCGGCGGCTCGTCGGGTTGCTGCCCTGGGCGGACGGGCTGACCGGCGCTCCCCTGGTCGCCGACCCGTTCGCGGTGCGGGACCAGGCGTTCCCGTACCTGGCGCTGCGGGACGCGGGTGTCGACCCCGGCGCCTCCATGGACATCGTGAAGAACGCCTCGTACGCCCTTCTGGAGCGCGGCTCCATGTCGTGGCACGAGCGGGTCGCCCTGGAGCGGCTGCGGCTGCCGGGGCGGCGGCTGCAGCTCGACGCGCTGCTCTACCGGTGGCACTCCCCCGCCGCGCTGCGCGACGCGCTGGCCGGGCTGTCGCCGGACGACGGGCCCGGCCTCCTCGCCGCCCTGTGCGAGCGGTCCCCGCAGGACGCCCCGCTGCTGCTCCTGCTCGCCAGGGACCGGGAGGCGGCCGTCGCGGAGTGGGAGCGGCGGCTGACGGCGGCGCCCGGCGACATGGCCGTGCTGCACGGGCTCGCCGCGGCCCGGCTGTGGCAGGCGCAGGAGCTGGAGCAGAGCGGGGCGTGGGAACACGCGGTGCACGCCTGGGAGTCGGCGCTCGCGTACTGGGCGACGCTGCTCAGCGACGACGAGTACTGGGACGGCTGGCGGGCCGAGCGCGCCGCCGCCTACGAACGCGACGTGACGCACGACGACATGGCGTCGCTGCGCTGGGAGCTGAGCCAGCACCTCTTCGGGCAGCTGTCGGCGTACGAACAGCGGCACACCGAGCAGGGCCGACCCCAACAGGCCGCCGACTACCAGGCGTTGGCTGCCCTCCTGGAGTCGGAGCTGGGCGGCGCGCGGGTCCTCAAGGACGTGGGGGGCCTGCCGTCCGTGCCGGGCGCGGGCGCCACGCTGGCGTGCGGGCCGCGCTATCTGCGGCTGCTGCGCCTCCAGGAGCCGCTCGCGGAGCTCGCCGCCGGGCTCGACGCGGCCGCCCAGCAGGGCAAGGACCCGGGCGAGTACGCGGTACGCGAACTGCGCTGGGCCTTCTCGGAGTTGGCGCCGGGCTTCGCGCTGTCGGAGGTGCGGAAGTTCGAGGCGGCGCTGCGCTCGCTGCCCGCCTTCCGCACCCTGACCACGCTGCCGGAGGACTGCGCCGGGCCCGCGTCGCGGTCCGCGCACACCGATGAGTGCGCACACTGCCGGGACTTCCTGCGGCGCAACCCCGCGTACGTACGGCTGCCGCGCCGGCACGCCCGGCTCCTCCAGGACGGCGTCGAGCTCGCCGTGCACGTCCGGCTCGCCCTCGCGAGGACGGCCCTGACACGCGGCGACGGCGGGCTCGACGAGGCGTTGACGCACTGGCGCGAGCTGGTGAAGGTGTCCCGCAACGCCGGGATGCAGGCCCGCTCCAAGAAGGCCGTGATCCGTACGGTGCTCGGCCGGGTCGAGGCACTCGCCGACGAGGACGGCGTGCAGCTCGGCGACTGCCTCGACGAGGCCGTCACGCTCGTCGAGTCGGCGCTCACCGTCCTGCACCCGCTCGACCGCGAGCTGCTCAGCCAACTGCACGCGAAACTCTCCGCGTTGCTGTCCATGCGCGGGGTGTGGCGCGGCTACACCCGCACCAAGCACGGCATGCGCTCCGACATGCACGGCGCGGAGGCCGATCTGCGCCGCGCCCTCGCCCTCAACCCGGAGTCGAGCCACGCCCGCGACAACCTCGCGCGGGCCTTCGTCTTCACGCTCGACGAGCGGACGTACGACGTGCCCGCACGCCTGAAGCTGCTGCACGAGGCGCTCGGCCTCCTCGACGTGGGCCTCGGCCAGGCGCTGACGCACCGGTACCGCGAGACGCTCGGCGAGGCCCTCGACGAGATGGAGAAGCTGCTCACCCGGCACCTCGGCGTCGCCGGCATGGGCGCCCTGATCCGCAGCGACGGCCAGGAGGCGCCGCCCGACGACAACGACCTGGCGTCGTGGGCGGCCGAGCTGACCGACCGGGCCGAGCGGGCGCTGCGCGGCGGCGACATCCTGTGGGCCCTGCACCATCTCATCCGCGCCACCCGCGCGGAGCCCACCGACAGCAGGATCAGACGGGCCCTGCTCGACGCCGTGCACCGCTGGCTCGCCGAACTCACACCGGACACGAAGCCGCTTGAGAACGAAGAAGGAGGCAGCGTCGCGTGATCGAGGACCCTTCCGCCGACGGGGGCGGACCCTCTCCCTACGAAGTGCTCGCCCCGGTGGGCGTGACTCCCTGGACGTCCCACAAGGACATGCGGGACGTCTCCTTCGAGCTGCTGGCCCGGCATCTGATGACGCCGGTCACCCAGCAGGCGTGGGACGAGCTGCGCGGTGTGCGCCGCAGACTGCTCGTCGACCTGTTCCTGTACGACGTGGACCCGGCCGCCGAACTCCCTCTGGCCCTGGGCGACATCGACCGCGCGCTCGCCGCCGAACCGGCCGCGCCGCCGCAGGACGCGGTGCGCCTCACGGACGAGCTGATCGACCTGATCCGGTTCGATGTCTGACCCGACGGCCCGGCTCGCCTACGAGCACGCCCGCGACCTGGCCGCCCGTGACGCCGCTCACCGCGCGCTCACCGAACGGCTGTTGCTGCGCTGCGCCGACGCCCTCGACTCCTTCGACCGGCTCCTCGCCGACGGCGCGGCGAGCGATGTGGAGACGTACCGCGGGAGCCTGGCGCTGATCGCCGGACAACTGGAGAGGGACCTGGCGGAGGAGGGGCTCGAACGCGTCGGGCGCGTCGGTGAACCGGCCGAACCGGCCACGCACCACATCGTCGAGGTGCGCGCCGCGCCGCCCGGAGCCGCGGGCGACGAGGTCCTGGAGATTCTGCGGCGCGGATATCGGTACCGGGGGCACGTGCTGCGTGCCGCCCGGGTGGTGGTCGCCGTCGACGGCGGCACGGAGCAAGGGACGGAGCGGGAATGAAGGCCATCGGTATCGATCTCGGCACCACGAACAGCGCGGTCGCCGCCCACGATCCGCACCGCGCGGGCATCGCGGTGCTCACCAACAGCAAGGGCGAGCGGCTCACGCCGTCCGTGGTCGGCGTCATGCACCGCGACGGCAAGGACCAGCCGCTGGTCGGCGAGGACGCGCTGAACTGGGCGGTCAGGCAGCCCAAGGAGACCGTCGTGTCCGTGAAGCGCCTGATGGGCAGGGACTTCGCCGACGCGTCGGTGGCGCGGGCGCGCGACCGGATGAGCTACGAGATCGTGGCGGGCCCCGACGACGACCCGCGGGCGTACGTGCTGCTCGGCGGGCGCGCCCGCACCCCCGCGGAGATCTCCAGCGTGATCCTGGACAGGCTGGTCAGGGACGCCTCGCGGGTCCTCGGCGAGCCCGTGACGCACGCCGTGATCACCGTGCCCGCCTACTTCCGGGACGCGCAGCGGGCGGCCACGCGCGAGGCCGCGGAGAAGGCGGGCCTGGTGGTGAAGAAGATCGTCGACGAGCCGACGGCGGCCGCGGTCGCCTTCGGCCTGCACAAGCCGGGC
>NZ_JBFAHP010000045.1:0-70120 GCF_040654255.1 Streptomyces sp. NPDC050732 | reverse complement strand
CCCTACCCGCCGCTCTTCCGATCTGGTGGTGCGCCTGGCGCAGTACCGCAAGGGGCCCGTACACGCTGTGCGTGTACGGGCCCCTTGATCGAGCGCCGGGCAGGCCTTGCACCTGCATTTCCCTGCAGGAAGCGGGGCGTCTTTCCTTGGACCACCAACGCATCACCGGACGCCGCTAGTTGGGGCGACCAGTTCAAGATCTACTGTATCGGACAGCGGGCCGGGGTGGCGACATCAGGTGAGGGCTGGGCGTGAAGGCGGAGGGGGCAGGAGACCGCGCCAGGGCGGCTCGTGCGCGGAAGCGTTTGAGGTAGTAGGCCATGGCGGTACCGTTCGCGCTGCCGGCGGCGGTCGCCTCAGCGACCGCTTCCTTGAAGAACACCCGCGCTGCGGCCCTTTCGTGGTCGTCGGTGGCGACTTTCACCAACACGCCCTCGGGCTCCTGTCTCCGCCCGGGAGCCGGAACGTGGTCGGTGGCACAGCCGCTCCGGTTGGGTAACTCCTCGGCCGGCGCGGATCACATGGGGAAACGCGCGCTGATCACAGCCATGGGGAAGATCACCATTCAGGGCATCCTCCGGGACGGATGCGGACTCGTCGAACTGACGCCGTCTGGCGCTGATCCGCAGCAACGCCGCGATCTGGAGAAGCCTGAGGCTGAGGGTGCGCTGCCGCATGGCAGCGCACCCTTTCGCTCACTTCCTACGCTGGCGCATCAGTTTTGTCGCCATGGCGACTCCAATGATCACGACCACGACAACGATGAGAACCTGGCCCCATACGGGGAAGTCGGATCCACCGCCACGCCCCGCTGCGGATAGAGTCACCATTTTCTTGTCCTTCCTCTTTTAGAAGGTGTACTGAGCCGTCGCAGAGCATCCAGGGCTCGAGTATTCGGTGCTGATGCCAGCTGTGGTGTCGCCCTCATTGCTTACCGACGCCTTGTAGGGGCCCGCCGAGCATTCGATGCTGGCGGACGGGCCAGACGTAGCGTCACTACTGCTGGCGTCTATACCGCCGCTGGCTCCTGGGCTGCCTACACCTGCCGAGACACTGGGGTGTACGGATCCGTCGTCGTTGATCGCCACGCCTCCGCCAACGCACCCGCCAAAAGCACATACCTCGCCACTGATGCCGATAGAGCCCAAGCCACCCGGGTCGATGCGGTTGACGGGGTCGCCCTCGGCGTAGAGGTAGGGGTTCTTCTCCTGGCCGGAGGGGTCGGGGCTGTTGAAGCGGCCGATGTTGGGGTCGTAGTAACGGGCCGCGTAGTGGTACAGGCCGGTGGGATCCTGGTAGCCGCCGGCGAATCGGTAGGGCTGAGAGACCTTCTCCGAGGTCGTCGACCGCTCCACACCCCGGGGGCTGTAGCTGTAGGTGTTGACTTTGGTGCCGGACTCGTCCGTGACCGCGATGACGGAGCCGAGCGCGTCGGTGAGGTAGAAGTAGGTCTTTCCGTCCCGGGTCATGGAGTTCAGAGTGCCCCCGGGCTCGCGGTTGAAGCCCGTGTCCACACCGGCAGTTGAGGTGGCGGAGAGGCCGAGGGGGCCGTTGTGGAAGTAGGTGTCGCCGAGCTTGATCCGTTCGCTCTGGTCGGTGGAGCCGTACTGGCCCGCGTACGTCTTGCCCGCGACGGTCAGTGAGGTGAGCTGGCTGTGATCCGACCACTTCTCACCGGTCCGGGTGCCCTCCGGGGTGGAGGCGCCGGCGGTCTCATTGCCGTCGGCGTCATAGGACCAGTTCGCCGAGGAGCCGTTCTTCGCGGTGATCTGCTGGGCGTCGTTGATGCTGTAGGTCGTGCCGCGCGGGCAGTCCTCGGCGTTGCCCTGGCTGGTGAGGTTTCCGGCCAGGTCGTAGCAGTACTGCCAGGAGGAGTTGAGGGTGGAGCCCTTCTTCTCCGCGGCGTAGGAGAAGCGGCCGGCGCCGTCGTAGGTGTAGCTGGTCTTCATGCCGCTGACGGCGTCGGTCTTGGTGCGGATCTTGTTGCCGTCGGTCTTGGCGTCAGTGCCGTAGCCGTAGGTGTAGGTGAGGTCGACCAGGGTGCCCTTGCCGGAGGTCGCCTTGATCGTCTCTGGGCGGCCGGACTTGTCGACGCCGACGGTCTGCACGGTGCCGCCGGGGTAGGCGGTCTCGGTGCGCGCGTCGTTGCGGTTGTACTTGTACGTCGTCACCCGGCCCTGCGGGTCCTTGAACTCCTTGAGCTTGTTGACCTCGTTCCAGGTGTAGTCGACCTTCCCTGCCGGGTCCTGGTAGTAGTCCACGTTGCCGGCGGGGGTGTAGGCGAGCAGTGTCTGGGAGCCGTCCTGCAGCGTGCGGACGGTCTCTCGCTGGAGCGGGTCGAAGGTGTATTTGATGGTGCCGGTGGAGTCGTCGCGCTGGCGCAGGTTGCCGTCGCCGTCGTACCAGTAGCGGACCGTGTCGTTGGTGGTGGAGACGGTCTTGATCCGGTCGAGGTGGTCGTAGGTGAAGACCTTCTTGATGCCTCGGCCGTCGGTGAGGGTCTCGGTGCGTCCGAGGCTGTCGTAGGTGAAGGTGGTCTGGCCCAGCGGCTTGGGCGGGACGGCCTTGGTGAGGTTGCCCTTGTCGTCGTAGGTGAAGGACGTCTTGACCGTCTTGGTCGACGACATCTTCGTCTCGGCAGTGCAGCGCTGGCCTTCAAAGCCGCCGCAGGTCGGGGACGCGGGGTTGTAGGTATAGGAGACGCTGCCGCCGCCGGTGCCGGTCTGGGCGACTGACTTGGTGTTACCTGCGGTGTCGTAGGTGAAGGTGGTCTTCTCGCCGTCGGCGTTGGTGGCCTCCTTGGGCACGTCACCGCCGGCGATCGTCTGCCAGCTGGCCACCCCCTTGCCGCCGGTCGGAGCCTTCACGCTCTCCAGATTGTTGCGCGTGTTGAACCCGTAGTCGGTCACGTTGCCGGGCGTGGTGCCGGTGCCCATGGCGTCGGTAGCCGTGTCGATGTTGTGGTTCGCGTCGAACGACGTCTTCCGGTTCCGGTCCAGGGCGTCGGTCACGTCGGTGACCTGCCCGTCCCCGTCATGCTGGTACTTCGTGGCGTGCTGCTCGGGATCCGTGACGGTCGTCGTGCCGGCCGCTGTCGGCGACTCCGCACTGTACTTGTAGGTCCAGGTGGGGCCGGTGTGGCCGGAGCCGTTCAGCTCGGTGGCGCGCAGCATCGAGGTGACGCGGTTGTGGCTGTCGTAGGTGAAGACGGTGACGCGGCCCTCGGCCGTGGTGATCTTGGTCAGGCGGTTGGAGGTGTCGTAGCCGAAGGTGGTGGTCTTGCCCTCGGCGTCGGTGGTCTTGTGCAGATTGCCGTCCGGGTCGAGGTCGAAGACGGCGGTGCGGCCGGAGTTGTCCTTGGCCTGCCACTGCGAGGCGTCGGTCTTGAGCAGGTCGATCCAGCGGCCCGAGCGGGTCTCGGTCAACTTGAAGCCCTGGTGCTCGTCGCCCTTGTCGTGCTGGGTGACGGTGATGGTGCCCTTGTTCTTGTCGGTGACCTTGGTCAGGGTGCCGTGCTCGTCGTAGGTGTCCTTGGTGTGCGACTTCCAGTTGGTGACGGTGTAGGTGCCACCGGTGTTCTTCTTCAGCTCCTTGGAGTAGCCCTTGGGCGTGGTGAAGGAACCGTCGGCGGCCTTCTTGAACCGCAGGGTGTCGCCGGAGGCGTCATAGAGCACGACCTCGTCGTCCAGGACCTGGAGGTAGCGCTCGTACTGCTGCCACCAGCGCTGGGAGACCTTGCCCCACGGCGCATCCAGGGAGTTGTAGGTGCGCGCCAGAGTCAGCTTCTGGCCGACGCCGGCGATGGAGAAGTCGGTGGCGGTCAGCATCAGGTTGCCGGTGGAGAAGTTGATGCGGGCCGTCAGCGCGTCCGTGATCGCAAAGTTGCTGATCCGGTGCCACGGCACATCGCCCTGGCCCTCAGGCACATGCGGCGGGATCTCGGCAGGGGCGACACGTGCCGCGGCCGCCTCACCGCCGCGGGCCCGCTCCTTCTGCTGGGCCCTCCACCGTGCGACCTCATCAGAGGGCTTCGCCTCGGCCTGCGGTGTGGCTGGCTTGTTGGAGCCGACCTTCACCTCGGGCATCGTGAAGTTCGGGGCGTCCTTGCCCCATGCCGATCCCGGTTCGTCGGCTGCAGCGATACCTGCGGCCGGCAGCAGGGACAGCGTCAGAGCGCTGGCGGCCAGAGCCGCCGCTGTGGCATAGCGGGTTCTCTTGCGTGCACGCGAAACACGCGCACCGACGGTGCGTTGTAACAAGGCTTCCCCCCACAGGAAGACACATCTCGCAGACCCCAGTGGTCACGAGGCGCACACAAGTTGCCACACAACCCCCACAGATCACGCGGCACTTCCCCCGAACACCCGTGCAACACGGGATGGAACTGGCCCCTCCTCTTGGCGGTAGAAATCATGATGAAAGCCGCAGACGTCTTTCCCTTCGCGCCGCCGTTGCACTATGCGCAAACAGAAACATCCACAAAGTGACCGGATAGTTGCGGTCGGTCCTCGATCCCTGCGCCAGGCGTCAGCATCCGCCGCAGGGATCTTGGGATGGTCAGCCGGCGGGCTCGTACTCCACCCTCTCCTGCCCGCACCCGGCAGCCAGCTTCCTCAGCGCCTGCCGCTCGGCCTTGTCCACGGCCAGGCCCCAGCGCAGCTTGGTCGCCACCCAGTCGGTGGTGTACGTACAGCGGGCGTCCGCCAGCGGGGGCTGCCACTCGGCCGGGTCCTGGTCGGACTTCGAGCGGTTGCTGCGCGCGGTGACCGCCACCAGGGACCGCTCGTCGCCGAGATCGTTGGCGTAAGCCTTGCGGCGCTCCGCGCTCCACGTGCTGGCGCCCGAGTCCCAGGCCTCGGCCAGCGGCACCATGTGGTCGATGTCCAGGCCGCGGGGCTGGGTGAGAGTTTCCCCGTCGTAGTAGGAGTGCCACCGGCCGCCGGTGACCTTGCAGCCCGGGCCGATGATCGGCGCGGTGCGGGATTCGGCGATGAGGACCTCTTCGCGGGTGTTGCAAGAGTCGCGGTCCTCGTCGGTCCAGTGCTTGAACCAGGAGCGCTGATACCCGTCCCGCGACTCCGCGGCTGTGGGCAGGGCGGCGACCGCCTGCTTGAGAGTCATCGGGAGCGCGTCCGGGGCGGCGTCGGCGGCCGAAGCCGGGGACATGGTGGTGAGGGGCAGGGCGAGGAAGGCTGCGGCCAGCGCCGCGCGCATACAGTTCTTGATCACAACCCGTTGATACCGAGGCCCGCCGGCCACCGGGGATACTTCGGGTGGAGCGTCACCCGCGCGAGCGCAAAGGTCATACCGGCAGACCGCGGCGCCAAGCGCGATGACACGACCAGCTCATCGAACAGGACAGACGGCACCCGCCCTAAGATCCATGTCCGTGGCCGAGATCTCCGATGAACAGATCAAGCTGGAACGTTCCTGTGAGGAAGCGCGAGCGAAGCTCGCGGGTCTCGTCGACGACGAGTATCAGGCGCAGTGACGCAGCTGATACGAGGCAGCGGCCGCCTTCCAGTCCGCCGTCACCGCGCATGCCAACGACACCGGCCAGCCGCGCCACGAAGTCGAGCAGGCGGTGAAGAAGGCCGTGCGGCACGCCGACGAGGACCCGGCGGAGTAGGCACCCCATACGGATCCGGCCCACCGGCGGCAGCTGCTGGGCTGACCAGGGACACCCCGACCGGGTGCCCGCCACCTACCACCGCACCCACGGGGTGCGCTACTTCCACCGCTGCTACTCGGTCGGCGACGACAACCTGTGGGGCGTCAACCGTCGCAAGAAAGGCGCCGGGAACACGCTGGCCGCGCTGAAGCCGATCCGCGCCGCCCGGCGCGACTCTGCTGTTCGGCGGGGTCTGAGCGCACCGCGGCCAGGCAGAGGATGACTACGACGGAACCTCTCCGAAGACCATGCGGTGCCCGCGGGCTGTGTCCATGTATTCGCGCACCCGGTGGATCAGCTCGTCCCGGAGCTCGAAAACGAAGCAGTAGTCGTTGGCGTAGTGGTTGCCGTTGGCCAGAGTCGCCGTCATGGTCTCCTCCACGACCACCCGCTCGCCGTCGGCGTGGAACTCGTGGAAGGTGACCGTGACGTCACGCACGAACAAGCGGGGGAAGCCCTCAGCGAGGAAGCGCACGATCGCCTTCCTGCCGACCATGTGGCTGGGGGCATCGCAACTGGCAGGTGCCGCGGCGCCGTTCGCAAGCCACCCTCCATTCCACCGAAAAGCTCCACCCCACCCATGCTGCGGCCCCTTATTCCCGCTCCTGTTGGAACTCACCAACTCGTCGCTGCCGCAGAAGGGTGCGTCAACATGCGGCATGACTGCTTTATTGACGAGGCGTCACCTGAGGGAAAATCGCGGGTACTGGGCAGCCGCGACGACCCGCCAGAGCGCCACGCAATCACCTCCGGGGAACTCCTCGACAGCATCCGCAACCCTGCCCAGCCCGAGGCGGCAGCCCTCTAATGGGAGAGACACATCCGGCCAACTGGCCAATCGGCTAAACGGACACGTCTCAGGACCTTCCGTCCCAGGCCGGTAGTTCGGCGGCGGTGATGATGCTGCGGACGCCGAGGTCCGCCCGGCGGTCCGGGACTGTCTGGTCGACGACGACGGAGCAGCCGGCCCACTGCCCGCCGCACTCCTCGACCATCGACCGCACAGCCGATGCCTGGCTGCCCGTCTCGATCCAGTCGTCGACCAGCAGCACCCGGTCCCCAGGGCCCACCACCGCTCGCTGTAGACGCAGCTCCTGGCGAGTGCCCCGGTAGTCGGGGTCGCTGCGCCGGGCGACCTTCTCCCCCGGGAAGATCCCCTCGCTCTTGCGTACCGCGACGAAGCCGACGCCGAGCTCGACGGCCGCTGCCGCGCCGAGCAGGAATCCCCGCGACTCGATGCCGCAGACGGCCGTGACGCCGTCTTCCCGGAACGGTCCAGTCAGTGCGCGGACCACCGCAGCGAGCGTGCCGGGGTCACGGAAGATCTGCCAGACGTCGGCGTGGCCGCCGATCCAGCGGAAGCGTTCGAGGACCAGGCCGCGTGCGTGAGCCATCATGATCGCGAGTCTGCGGACGGACTGGTAGTCCAGGCAACCGGATTCCCCGTTCGGGACATGCAGGCCGACGGCCGGTATTCCAGCTCCGCCGTAATCCGGCGAGCGCTCTCCCCGTCCTGGCTGCGCGAGGGCCTCGTCCAGCTGGCCGAAACTCGCGTGAGTTACGTGTGTAGTGCAATCAGATCGTGACCGGGGGTGGTGCAACCGTGTGCAGCGTCACATCCGGCATCGGACGAACGAGCCGTGATGTCCGCTTAGTTGGTGTTGCTGTATGTGTGGCGTGGGGCCTAGGAATGTCGGCGGCGCGACTAACCGTAACCACATGAGTGAGGACGACGACTACGTGTCCAGTTCCACCAGACGAAGAGGTACCCTCGCCCGCTTAGCCATGGGCGTCACGGCTGCCCTGCTCTTGGGCTCCGGGATGGCTACCGCCGCTCCCGTGCCCGACCAGACGTCGAACCCCGGCCCCGACTACGCTCCGTCCTCCCGTCCCGCCGCAGGCGCGGAGAAGACCCTCAGGGCCAACTCGCACCGCCCGGAGTCGGGCAAGGACCCTGATGCCGGCCCGTCCTGGAAGCAGGTCGACGGTGGGCTTGAGACCTGGAGCGTGGAGACCACCAAGGTTCAACTGCGCAACAAGGTCACCGATAAGGACAACGACAAGGCCAACCTCACCTTCGAGGTCTGGACCATCGGCACGGACGGCAAACCTAAGACGCAGGTCAAGCTCACCGACGAAAATCCATACGGCGTCCTGGTCTCGAAGTTCGTCCCGAGCGGCTCTCGGGCGACCGTGACCGTGGACCCGTGGGTGCTGAAACCGAACGTCGACTACCTCTTCCGTACCAGTGCCTATGACGGCGGCCTGTACGAGACGGAGTGGTCTCCCTGGGCCCGGATGCGCATCGAACTGCCCATTGACCTCACCCTTCCCAAGCCGGACCACAACGCGCCGAACCCCGGCTTCACCACACCACCCAACAGCCATCAGACCAAGCCGCTGAAGTCCGCCACCGCCCGCAGCCCCTACAAGGCCGCCGAGCAGCAGTGCGGCCCGGCCGACAAGAACGGCGTTCAGGCGTGCGTCAAGACCAACCCGGTGCCGGACAAGCCCGCCGCCAAGTCCGGGAACCTGCGGGACGCCGGCTGGTGCGACACCTCCCCCGGTGCCTTCGCCGACCGGTTCAAGGAATGCGACAGGCGCTCGGTCACCTACTGGCTGGGCCCCGAGGACGACCCCATAGCGAAGGCCAATTTCACCTTCACCCGCGAGCTGCGCCTGAATGAGGCCATCGGCACGTTCACCGAACGGCTCACGGTCAAGGGCGATGACATTCCATCCGACTTCGACGGCGGTATCAGCCTGTCCGCGTTCAACGGCCACAGCTGTCAGTCCCCGTGCAAGCCGATCGAACCCCAGGGCGGCGACTGGACGGCTACGCCGCACTGGTACCCCGGCGACAAGCACAGCGCGACTCTGACCACGAAGTACACGTGGGATGACTCCGTGGCGGACAAGCAGTACCGGTTCAAGCCGGACGTGAAGATCGAGGGCACGGTGCACTCTCCCGGCGTCGGGCAGAGGGTCGACTACCAGTGGTCCAAGGACTACTGGGAGGAGAACCCCGACCTGGATGAGATCCGCTGTGACACCTTCACCACGCAGTACGACGGCACGGGCTGTGTTTTCGTCAACTCGGCCCCCAGCTACGTCTTCAACGCCAAGAGCTACCCTCAGGCCGCAGCGCACGCATGGCTGGTCCAGGAGAAGCTGAAAAACCAGCCGGGACGGTACGACAAGCCCCTCTACTACATGGGCGATGCCGCGCAGAACAAGAAGAACCGGGCCCGTATGTGCCCCACTGGGTGGGCCGCGGAAAACGGTGACGCCAGCGCTCTGGACGATGCGAACGACGAGTTGAACTGCGACGAGTTCGCTTTCGCCTCCTCCTACAACAGCGGCGGGATGAAGAAGAGCGAAGGTGGGCTCAACGAGGCCGTGCCCACGGACTCCACCACAGGCACCCCGAACGGGAAAGCATGCCTGCAGACCTTCGCGAAGAAGCAGGGCACGAAGATCCACCTGTACAACGTCGACTTCGGCGGCGGATGGGACAACGTGCCGCACTTCAACGAGGTGTGCGGCCGTTCGGCGATCTCCGGTGTCCACAATCAGGAGTCCATGGGGGCGAACTTCGCCTCGTTCATGAAGCAGATGCGGATCATGGACAGGGACGCCTACTGGCTCGACACCCGTATGAGCGGCCAGTGCGAGCCCACGGACGGCACCGGAAAGCCGTTCCGGTGCACGATGACCGCGAGGTAATCACCATCGCCTGACTGCTGGTGCGGGCCCGACGGGCCCGCACCAGCTCATCTCACGGATGCACAGGCCGCCAGGGACCCTCCAGGCCATCCTCGGGATCCATCCACACCAGACACCCCAGAGACAGCACGGGTTGTTGCCGGTCAGCCGTTTCCAGCAGGGGCCCAGCGCCGCTCTGAAGCAGCTCACAGACCGCCTCCAGGTAGGCGGCCACGGACGGCCAGGCCGGGGGTGACAGATCCGGGCCCGTCATGGTCGACCATTCCCCGACACCCCGCAGGGTCGGATCCGTCGACCATGAGGCATACATGCCGAACTCGCCGGCGCCACTTGGCTCCTCGGCGTCGAGGAAGGACACGAAGTCGGCCCCCTGCCAGGGATCGTCCTCACCCGGACCGAAGCGCAGACGCTGCCAGAGCGAGGCTTCGGGAGCGAGGAAGATCCCTCCGGGCAGGAACCGCCCCGCCCACAGCTCACCGTCCTCATTGCCTGGCACATCGACCTTCCGGACACCTCCGCACACCTGCCACAGAGCTTTCAGCTCGGGCGGGAAGCCGAAGTCGAGCACATGCATCAGACGGGCCTCCGCGGCCGCGACAGTGCCGGCATCCGCCGGGGGAAGCAGCGAGGCGTACGAGGCAGGCGCATACTCGGCCAGCCAGCCAGTAAGCCGGCCCCACACCCCAGTGATCTGCTCTATCTCGCTCTGATCAGACATCCAGCCAACCTACAAGCAGTCGCCCCCGTTTCGCCCGCGTACAGGTGCACGCACTCCGGGGTCACCGCCCACGGGCTGCACGCCGCGGCGTGCAAACACGTCGAGGGCGGCGAGATCGGCCTGCCCGTTGTCCTGCGGCCGGTCGGCTGTTGCGGCGACATCATCTTTCCCGGCGACGCGGGGAAGGAATGAGCCTTCCACCGCCATCGGCCCGACAGATACCGCACCGCTCAAGAGCGGGTGCCTTCTCGCAGGTTCAGCGGTGGGTGATCCAGTAGATGGTGAGGGTGATCAGGCCGCTGCCGCTGCCGAAGCAGGCTCCGCGCAGCATCTGGCTGAGGGCGGTGCGGCGACGGGCGCGGGCCCAGTGGCGGATGCGGCGGCCGCGGTGGGTGAGTGTGCGGCGGGTGTCGGCGATGGTGGTGCGGAACCGGTGTACAGCACGCCGCCGGCGGCTAGTCTTCATGAGGGATGTCCTTCGTCGCTTGGGTGTGTCGGGGGATGTCGTGCGATGCGAGGAGCCCTGCGTCCCGTTGGCCTAGGAAACCGGGGGCGCGTGATGGGGCTCCTTGCTGCTGTTCGGGGTCAGGTACGGGTGTGTTCGCGCAGGGCCTGGGCCAGGCGCCGGTCCGGACGGCGCACGATCATGCAAGGAGCGCCGTCGTCGGCGAGGCGGTCGACTTCCATCTCCAGGCCGCCGGTGAGCGGTGCGGGGCCGTCGGGGCGGGGGTAGACGTAGCGGGCGATGGCCTCGACCGTCTCGAAGAAGCCGTCGTCGAGTTTGTCGCCGAGGTCGTAGAGGACTTGGTGCAGCCAGTGGGCGGCCTCGCGCTGTTCGCCCAGGGCGGTGTGGTGCAGGTGGAGGCAGTAGGCGGAGGCGCGGTGGCCGGCACCCGCGGCCAGCTGCCACCAGAACTGGGCGGATTCAGGGTGCTGTCCGGTGAGGTAGAGCAGGGAGGCGAACACGGCGGCGCCTTCGACGTCGAGGGTGTCCTCTTCGACGGGCAGGTCCGCCTCGCCCTGGGCGAGCTGGTCGACGTGGTGGGCGGCGTGTGGTGCGTTGAGGATCCACCGGGCGATCACGGTCAGACGCTGGCCTGCCTGCGCGGCGCGCCGGGTGTCCACGGTGCTCTTGGCGCGGCCGGCGTCGACGGCCAGCTTCCTGAGCGCCGCGCCGACGTCGAACTTGCTGGGCGTGTGCACCGGCATGGCGGCGTCAGCGAGCACGTCATCGAGCGTCCTCATCGTTCCCCCTCTTCTCCTTGGTGCTCTTTTTGATCGGGGCCGTCTTTTTGCGGCGGTCCCCGTCAGCGGGCAGGTCCAGCAGGACGCGCAGGCGTTCGCGTCCCTTGCGGATGTGGTAGTCCACGGTGCGCGGGTCCAGGCCCATGTAGCGGGCGATGCGGGTCACCGGATAGTTGAGGACGTACCGGAGCACCATGACGTTGTACTGGCGCGTCGGCAGGTCCAGCATCGCCTCGTACAGCCCGGCGTTGCTGGGCGCCAGTTCCATCTCGGCGCGGACGCGGGCCAGGTTGCGCGATATCGGGCCGGCGATGACGAACGCCGGCGGCCGCTGCTCCTGGGCGAGGCGGCGGGTGACGTGGCGGCTGAGGACGGCCATCGCCTGCTGCTCGAGGTCGGCCTCGCTCAGCAGCTCGTCCCAGGTCGCCAGTATCTCCAGGAACACGTCGTGGACGACGAGTTCGGCGGCGCTGCGGTGGCCGAGGTGGAGTTCGGCGAAGGCGTGGAAGAACTCCTGCTGGGCCAGGAAGAAGCCCTCGAAGTCGATGGGCAGCCCTGTGCCGGGCGCAGCAGGCGCAGCGGGCGGCTCGGAGCGGCGCTGGAGAGGGACTCCGAACGCGTCCGTCAGCGCGTGATCGTCATTGGTCACGCGGGCCTCACAGTGGTCATCACACGTCCCTGTGCGTATGGAGGTTGGTGCGCGCGTGTCCCACCAGGGCGCTCACCAGTGAGCCGGGCGGCTCTACGACCACCTTGTCGAGAATCGAGGCCGCTCACTCAACGCGACCCGGAAAAATGTGACGGCATGATCATGGGCCGCTGCGGAACGTGTTCACGATTGGTGCACATCAGTCCAGAAAGGCGCCGTGAGCAGCGGCGGTGAACTGCCGTTTACCTGCACATGACGGGTTCCCGTATCGCAAGTGGCATTCATCACAACGGAGTTGGGCGAAGCCGCACACCCGCCGCGCCCCGCCCGTTCACTCTTGCTCATCTTGCGACCCCAACCCCGCACGGGTGAGGTTTCGCTGAAACACCGACCGCAGCGACCCATCTCTGCAACGGCTGGTCCCGGAAGGCCGACTGGCGAGCAGACCAGCCTAGAACCGCACGCGGGAGAAGAGCTCGCAGTGGCGGCCCGGGGAGACCGGGAGACATTGACGGCTGCGCCCCGGACCGCTCCGTGCCCGCGGCCGGTTCACCTCCGCCCGCGCGGAGCACACCTCACCTACACCGGCATCACGCCGTCGCTCGGCGGTTCACCTCCGCCTGCGCGGAGCACACCTCGCCGTGGGCGTCCTGCAACGCGCCGTCGCCGGTTCACCTCCGCCTGCGCGGAGCACACGATTGCCTGCGCCGCCCCGCCGGCCCGTCGCCTGGTTCACCTCCGCCTGCGCGGAGCACACCGATCGTCACGACGGATCAGGCTCTGGCGCGGAGGTTCACCTCCGCCTGCGCGGAGCACACATGTCCTCGATCACGCCCAGGGTGTGATCTACCGGTTCACCTCCGCCTGCGCGGAGCACACGCCGCCGTCGAGCTCATCGGCGAGGACACCGGCGGTTCACCTCCGCCTGAGCGGAGGTGAACCGGGGTGTTGCGGACGTCGGAGTGGCCCTGAGTGGTCGGCTCCGCGCAAGCGGAGGTGAACCGGCCACCCCCAGGGCACAGGAGAGCATGGACAAGGGGCTCTGCGCGAGCGGGGGTGAACCGAGCGAGAGCCCGTGTCCAGAGTTCCGGCGCACGTCAGCTCCGGGCAGGTCAACTCAGCGCGAGCGCAGGCGAACCGACGGTCCTCGCGCAAGCAGGCGCTCTCTGCCGCGCGGGAGGCGGAGCGACGGTACGTGGGCATGGGCAGAGGGACGCCCCGGCCCCTGACAGGGCATTGCAGTGACGGTCAGGAATCGCACGCCATGATCGGGCTCCCTGCTGTAGGGGTGGTTGGTGCTGCGTTCGTGTCATACGAACACGGAAGAACGCCGCCGCAATCCTGACAGGGCACTCGGTACTACGCTTGGTCCTCGTCCGGAACCTCAGCCGGTGTGCGGCTCAGGCTTCGGCGGTCTTCCTGCACCAGCCGATAGGCCTCCCGGGCCACATAGCGCTTCAGGCAGCGGATAACCTCACGCCGTGTCTTGCCCTCCAATACGCGCCGCTCGTAATACGCCCGAGTCCGGGCATCCCAGCGCAGCCGGATCAACACGATGCGGTGCAGCGCAGCATTCGCCTGCCGATTTCCGCCTCGATTGAGCCGGCAATGCTGCTTGTTCCCAGAGGAGTACTCGACCGGGCTTGCCCCACACAACGCGGCAAACGACGCCTCACCACGCAGTCGGTCACCGTTGTCACCCATGACGGTCAGCAACACAGCAGCGCTGTGCGGGCCGATGCCCACAGCGTCGACAAGTCGGGGATGATGACACCGCATCAGGTCCGACAGTCGACGTTCCAGCACTTGGGCCTGCGCCCTCAGCTGCTCAATTCGCTCAGCCAGCATCCGTAACGGGAAGCGTGTCGCCCGCGCCACCGGATCCGTGTCGTCGTCGCCCTCACTCAGTTCCAGGCAGGCACGGACAAGCGCACGGCTGGGCAGCGTGGCCAATTTTTCACGCAAGGTTGGGTCGGCGGTGACCAATATTGCCCTGAGCTGGTTCGCTGCCTGTCGTTGCGCTTTCACTGCGGAATCTTTGGCCACGATGTAGATGCGCGCTATCTCGGCGGGACCGCTACCTGACTTCACTGGCGAGCGCGCGACCGCTGAGCACGGCACGCGCGGCGGCCTCCGCGTCAGCTCGATCCGACTTGCTCCGTCGGCGGCGGGCCGAGCGCCCAGGGCCCGGAGCCTCAAGGACCTCGATGCCCTGTGAGAGGAGGTAGCGCGACAGAGCAGCACCATAATTGCCAGACGATTCCACTCCGGCTCTCTTTATGCCGCCGAGCTTGCCTGCCCACGCGTTCAGTTGTCTATATCCGCTCGCTGTGGCGGGGAAACGGTCGATCCCCAGAGTTTTCCCGGTCATGGACAGCACAGCCGCAACGTGAAAGTCGCGATGCGTATCCACCCCGAGCACTACCTCCGTAGTACCCGTAGTACCCCGGTAAGGGCCCGAGCCAGCAGCTTCTGGTGAACTGATCTGCGATTCACCTCTGTCGGTGGTGTTCGCCGGATCGGCAGTGACGCTGGCTCGGGCGAGCGGTCATCAGTGAGACAGTGCACGTACGCCGCGCAAAACAGTGCTCTGGACACGCTTGCCCGAACCAGCGCCTGAGCGCACCACCCGACCCCGAGAACGACACAGGATGGTCAGGTCACTTCAGTCCGGAGATGTCAGGAGTCAGCCCCCGGAGCTACGGCGGTGTTAACCGTCATCCTTCCCCGGCCACCCGCTAGCAGTACCGAATCGCTCTCCCCCCGAGACAGCGGCATTGAAGCTGGGCAGCGCTCACGCTCCCCAGGATCACGCACCCGAATGAATCGCACGCCCGCGCAGCCGGACGCGCGGGCGGTCTGCCTTCCGCCACACGACAGAGAACCGCGGGGCTGAACCAACCACACCGCGATACCGGCGGCAGCGGACGAGATGTCCGTGCCGCCACAACCTGCGCCCCAGCACCGCGTGCTCCCCCCCACCAACAGGATGGGCGCCCTAGGCCGAACCGCGAGGCAGCGCGAGTACAGCCCCGCCCACATCCGCGCCACCTGGGTCGCCACCTGGAGCCTAGCGGGAGCAGCCGAGGCGGATCCTCACGGGCAAAGGGCTATGACCTGGCCCCTTGACCAGTCACATGAAGAGGCCCCACCGGACCACCGGCGGGGCCTCTTCGTGTCACCGAAAAGTCACCAACCCTCTGGACACCCTCCAACTCGACGGTCCAAAGCTGGGCATAGGCGTTCGCATTGGACTGGCTGGACGCTCCGAGACGGATTTGCCTACCTGTGCCATGTGGGACCGCGCGGCCCGCTCGCTGGCACCTCGGGCTTTCTCCAAGATCCGGACCAGGTGCGGACCAACACAGCCCCACACCAGCCGTTTTCACCCTCTGTCGCAGGTCAGGAGCAAGGCTAGGCGTGTACCACCAGCAGACGAAGAACCTGCTGGCACTCCGAACACGTGGATCGCCACACTGCTTGCCACGCGAATGGCATCAGCCGGTCAAATCAGCCATTCGTTTCGCGGCTCCGCCGCACTCTAAGAGGCGCACTGCGACCCCTCTGCGTGTGATCAGACGTGAGCCTTCTCGGGTAAGGCCGCAGACCATACGTCGTCGCGCGTAAATAGGACCAAGCTCGCGGCGCCGTCGTGGGTCAGGGGCCAGCGCCCTCGATTAGTCAGCATCAGACGGTCGGCATGCGAAACAAAGCCGCTACCGCCGCTCAAAACACGGGCCGTTCTGGGCCTCCCACCAGCACACGCGCCAGAGGGTAGCCAATCTGACTACTCGTCAGTAAGGTCAGCAAAGGGTCAGCAAGCGTCCGATTAGACCTGGTCAAAGGTGCCGACACATGCGAGCCGCAACCCGCCTCTGCGACCGTCCCCTCACAGCTCGACCGAGCACTTCCGGCACTCCCGCCGCGCGAGATCGACAACCTCCCCCTACACCTCGGCGACCATCAGCACCAGACACATAACCCCAGCTCAGCGCACCCGTCCCCGCGGCTTCAGCGCGACCGGCGGCAGTTCCGGGGCGGGCAGGGCGGGGCCGTCGTACCCCTTCACCTCGCCGAAGCGGGTGCCCGTCATCCAGTCACCCCGCGCCTGCTCGATCTCCTCATGGCTGCGGCCGATGAAGTTCCACCACATCACCAATTCCTCTTCGAACGGCTCGCCGCCCAGGAGCATCAGGGACGCGGTCGATTCCGCGCGCAGTGGGAGTTCTGTGCGGCCGCAGCCCAGGTAGAGCATCGAACCGGGGAGTACGGGCACGCCGTCGACGTGTGCCTCGCCGGACATGGAGAGGACGGCGTACTCGAAGTCCGGGTCCAGGGGGAGGCGTGCGTCCGTGCCGTCGGACAGGGTCAAGTCGGCGCCCACGATGGGGGTGTACGTCGTGCCGGGCGAGGACGCGCCGTCCAGTGTGCCCAGGATCAGTGTCGCGGTCAGACCCGGTGCCGTGATCTGCGGCAGCTCCGCGTGGTGCTCGAAGAGCGGGGCCGTGTGCCGGTCGCTGTCGGGCAGGGCCACCCACAGCTGCGCGCCGTGGAGGAAGCGGGCGTGAGGCCTGGGGCTCTCCTCGGAGTGGGAGATGGCCCGGCCCGAGGTCATGAGGCCCAGTTCGCGGGGGCGGATCGTCTGCAGGCTGCCGGTGGAGTCGCGATGCAGCACCTCCCCGTCGTGCAGCCAGCTGACGGTCTGCAGGCCCATGTGCGGGTGCGGCGGCACCTGCATGCCGGGTTCGTCGGCGATGTCGTCGGGGCCGTAGTGATCGACGAAGCACCAGGCTCCGACCATGCGGCGGCCCAGGTTCGGCAGCAGGCGACGGACCTCGGTGGACTCGCCGAGCTTGACCCGGCGGGGACTGAGGAGTTCCCGTACCGGTTCCGCGACGACGAACCCACGCCCGCCGCACAAGGAAGGAACCGCCTCGCGATCAAGATTGCTCATGTCGCACAACCTAGCCCCGTGGCGCCCCGGACGAGGAGACAGAGGGAGTGGTGGAATATTCAACTACACGGCGTCGTTGCAGCCCCCGAAGGAGGCAGACAGTGGACATGACCTATTACGACCACGGGACCGCGGCGGAGCGCTGGGAGCGCGCGCGGCAGTTCTTCGACGCCAAGGAGTACGTGACGGCGGCGCGCATCCTCGACGCCCTGGCCGACGAGGTGCCCGAGCAGGTCGCCCCGCGTCTGCTGCTCGCCCGCGCCTACTACCACTCGGCACAACTCCGGCGGGCCGAGGCCGAGTTGCGCAAGGTGCTCGACCTCGATCCGGTCGAGAGCTACGCCCGGCTCATGCTGGGCCGCACGCTGGAGCGGCAGAACCGTCCGGACGACGCGGCGCCCCATCTGCGCATGGCCGCCGCGCTGAACGGGGACTTCGCTCAGGCGTGAGCAGGTGTGAAGTGCTGGTGTGAAGTGCAGGTGTGAGGCTGTGGAGGGGCGCTCCATGCTCCCGTTAGGAGCGCCCCAGGGGGCGAGGTGCGCGCGGTCAAGGCGTGCCTGCGCCCGTGGCTCACTGCCACAGCGCCTCGGCTGCCGCCACGCCCGCGCAGGCCGCGCCGAGGCCCGCTGCGACGCTCACCAGCACGTTCGCCACCGCGTGGAGCCGCGCACCGCTCTCGGCGAGCCGCAGTGTCTCGTACGAGAAGGTCGAGTACGTCGTCAGCGCCCCGCACAGCCCCGTGCCGAGGAAGAGGTGGATGTGCGACGACGCGGCGCCCGCCGTGACCGCGCCGGTGAGCGCTCCGAGGATCAGGCAGCCCATGATGTTGACGGTGAGGGTGCCCCAGGGGAAGGCGGTGCCGTGCCGGGCCTGCACGGCGCGGTCGGTCAGGTACCGCAGCGGGGCGCCGATCATGCCGCCGGCGATGACGAGCAGCCAGGTCATGCCTGCCTCCCCGGCGCCGCGCGGCGCGCCACCGCACGGCGTGTCGCCCACGTCGCGCTCCAGACCGCCGCGAGCGCCACGAGTGGTGTCAGGGCCAGGTAGAGGAGGGCCGTGCGGACGTGGTCGGCGCTCAGGAGCCGCTCGATGTCCACCGCGTACGTCGAGAACGTGGTGAAGCCGCCGAGGATTCCCGTACCGAAGAAGGGCCGCACCAGGGGGTGGACGGGCCACGCCTGCGTGACCAGCACCATGAGGACGCCGATCGCCGCGCATCCCACGGCGTTCACCGCGAGCGTCGTCCAGGGAAATCCGCCGGGGGCCACCGGCCACCACAGCGACGCCGCATATCGGGCCACCGCGCCGATGCCGCCGCCGACGGCGACCGCCGCGACGACCTGCCACTCGTGCCGCGTCACCACTCCTCCTACTCGCCGTCGCCCGGCCGCGGGCGCACTCGTGCGCGAGCAGGGACCGTTGGCGGCATCCGTCGCCGCGGTTCGGGTAGCCCCGGAGAGACCCGTGGAGCCCCGGGAAAGATCACCGCTGACTTCACATTAACCGGCGTACCCGGGTTCCACCGGACGGGGCGGATCTCCGTCAAGCCCTGGCGTCGCGGATCGCGCGTACGAGACCGGTGACGAGCTGGGCCCGCTCGGCCATCGCGTCGACCAGCACGTACTCGTGGTCGGCGTGCGCGCCGCCCCCGACTGCGCCGAGGCCGTCGAGCGTCGGTACGCCGATCGCGGCCGTGAAGTTGCCGTCGCTGCCGCCGCCGACCGCCGCGCTCCCGACGCCGGGGAGCAGCCGCTCCGCCATCGCGAAGAGTTCGGCCGCCGCCGACTCGGGCATCGGGGGACGGCCGACGGAGCCGCGGACCGTGAGCTCCGCCCCCTCCAGATGCGGAGTCAGCGCCGCGAACGCGGTCTCGACGCGGTCCTTCTCCTCGGCCGACTCGACCCGGACGTCGACGACGACGGTCGCCGCCGCGGGAACCACGTTGTCCGAGGTGCCCGCGGACGCGACGGTCGGGGTGACGGTCGTGCCGATGTCGGGGCGGCCGAGCGCCGCGATGTCCAGGACCTGGTGTGCCGCTTCGACCAGGGCGTTGACGCCGGCTTCGGGTTCGAGGCCCGCGTGTGACGCGCGGCCCGCGACCACGACTTCGAACGTGCCGCAGCCCTTGCGGCCGGTCTTCAGCGCACCGCCTTCAGCTGCGCCCTCGAACACCAGGACGGCACCGCAGGCGCGGGCCCGTTCCTCGATGAGGGCGCGGGAGGAGCGGGAGCCGACCTCTTCGTCGGCGGTCACCAAGATCTCGACGCCCGACCTGTCGTCGAGTGCCGCCAGGCCGTGCACGGCCTGCACCAGTCCGCCCAGCATGTCGAAGACGCCGGGGCCGGTCGCGCGCCCGTCCTCGACCTTGAACGGGCGGCGTTCGAGGGTGCCGAGCGGGAACACCGTGTCGTGGTGGCCGAGGATCAGCACCCGGGGGTCGCCGCCGCCCGACCAGTGGACGTGCGGTCCTGCTTCGCTCGCGACGAGGGCGGCCCGCCCGCCGAGTCGCCTCTCGATCACTTCGGCGACGGTTCTCGCCGACTCCGTGAGGGCGTCGAGGTCGCGCGACGGCGACTCGACCTCGACGAGAGTCCTGAGGTCCTCGATCATCGCGTCGACACTCACGTCGGCCGCCTCGTGCATCGTCACGCCGCAAGGGTACTCGGGCCTGACAGGCTCCTGACGAGAGAGTCCGGGGGGGCGCTCAGGGCCCGCTACCTGCGGTGCCGCGGCGTCCGGCCGGGCCCGCCACCTGCGGCGGCCACGCCTCCGGATCCAGCAGCCCGAGTACGTACGCCCGCGCCACCAGCGCCGTCCGGTTCGGGACCCGCAGCCGGCGACAGAGTCGTGTCAGGTGGTAGTTGACGCCGTCGACGCCGATTCCCACCGCGCGCGCCACGACCGATGTCGTGGCACCGCCCGCGACCAGGCGCAGGATGCGGGCCTCCTGGGCGCTCAGGGCCGGGTGGGCGAGCTCCTCCGCCGCGCTCTCCGTGCGGGCCGCCGCGTCATTCCCCGGAGATTCCGTTCCCGCCGCTACGCGCAGCGTCACCAGCAGGGGCGGTGTGTCCGCCAGTGGGTCGGTGACGGGTTCGACGGTGACCTGCCCGTGACAGGCCGCTCCCCGTGCCGTCCAGCTCACTTCGACCGGGTAGCGGGACCTGCGGCCGGAGCGCATGGCCTCGTCGAGTTTGCGGAGCTGTTGTCTGTTGGTGGGGGTGAGCAGGTCGAGCAGGAGCTGGTTCGCCACCCGGCCCGGCTGGAGGCCCAGGGCCGACGCGAAGGCGGGGTTGGCGACGGAGACGAGTCCGCCCGTGCTGGCGATGGCGGTCGGTGCGGGGGAACGGTCGAGCAGGGTGAGGAAACGGCCGCGCCAGACCGCCGCGTCCGCCGCGTCCGCCTCCTGCGCCTCGTGTACCTCATGGGCCTCGTTCACACCCTTGGCCTCCTTCCCCTCACGCCTCGACATCTCGTCGCCCCGACACCTCATCGCCCGTCGCGCAACCGGTGACGCGCGAAAGACCCCTACAAGATTATGTAGTTCTCGCGCGGGGCCGCCGCCCCGGGGAGGCCACCGTGGATGCGGCGCCCCGCGTACCGGGCGCTCAACTCCCCCGCGTCCATGGGAAGAGGCACTGCCCGATGAGCGAAGAACACCCCGTCGAGGTCTGCGGTCTCCGGGACTACCCGGACCTCGTCCTGCCCACCGTCGATGTGACGGCGGCCGGGCCGACCAGCACGCCGGTCCAGCAGTCCGTGGAGCTCGCGCGGCGGCACGGCCCCCTCTACGTGCGCCGGTACCACGGTCGTGAGACCGTCTGGGTCAGCTCGCTGGAGCTGGTCGAGGAGCTGTCCGACGAGACACGGTTCTCCAAGGGTGTCGGTCCTGCCCTGCAGAACGTCCGCGGCATCGCCGGCGACGGCCTGTTCACGGCGTACGACGAGGAGCCCAACTGGGCGAAGGCGCACGACATCCTGCTCCCCGCGTTCGCCATGAACTCGATGCGGACGTACCACCCGCACATGCTGCGCGTGGCCCGGCGCCTCATCGCCTCCTGGGACGGCCGGTTCGCGCCGGGCGCGGACGAGTCCGCGCCGGTGGAGGTCTCGGAGGACATGACCAGGATGACGCTGGACACCATCGGCCTGTCCGGCTTCGGCTACGACTTCGAGTCGTTCGGCCGTACCGATCCGCACCCCTTCGTCCAGGCGCTCGTACGGGGTCTGGCGCACAGTCAGGCGAAGCTGGCGCGGGACCCCGTCGGTGACTACGCCGCCGACGACGCGGCGTTCGAGGCCGACGCCGCCTTCCTCGCCCGGGTGGTCGACGAGGTGATCGAGGCGCGCAAGGCGTCGGGGGACACCTCCGCCGACGACCTTCTCGGTCTGATGCTCAACTCTCCGCACCCGGACAGCGGGGAGACCCTGGACGAGGCGAACATCCGCAACCAGGTCATCACGTTCCTGATCGCCGGGCACGAGACGACCTCCGGCACCCTCTCCTTCGCCCTTCACTACCTCCTGAAGAACCCGGCGGTCCTGCACCTCGCGCAGGCCGAGGTGGACGCGCTGTGGGGCGACGAGCCCGACCCCGAGCCGACGTACGAGGACGTGGGCAAGTTGCGTTACGTGCGCCAGGTGCTCAACGAGGCGCTTCGGCTGTGGCCCACCGCCCCCGCGTTCCAGCGCCGGGCCCGCGTCGACACCGTCATCGGCGGGCGGCATCCGATCAAGGCGGGGCAGTACGTGGTGGTGCTCACGCCGATGCTGCACCGGGACCCGGTGTGGGGCGACAACGTCGAGGAGTTCGACCCCGAGCGTTTCGCCCCCGAGGTGGAGGCGGCCCGCTCCCCGCACGCGTACAAGCCGTTCGGAACGGGTGAACGCGCCTGCATCGGGCGGCAGTTCGCGCTGCACGAGGCGACCATGCTGCTCGGCATGCTGGTGCACCGCTACCGGTTCATCGACCACGCCGACTACCGCCTGAAGGTCAAGGAGACCCTGACCCTCAAGCCCGACGGCTTCACCATGACGCTGGCCGCGCGCACCCCCGCGGACCGCGAGCGCAGCCTGTCCGCCCTTGCCGGGCCGGCCACGCTCGGCGGCGCGTCGGGGGCCGGTTCCGCGGGCGTGCGGGGCGGGGCCGACCGGCCGGAGAGCGACCTGCCCACCCGGGCCGTGCCGGGCACCGCGCTGACGCTGCTGCACGGCTCCAACTTCGGCACCTGCCGCGGATACGCCGAGCAACTTGGGGAGATCGGAGCCTACTTGGGCTTCGACGTGCGCGTCGCCCCGCTCGACGAAGCCGCCGGCACGCTGCCCGCCGACTCCCCCGTGGTGATCGTCGCCGCCTCCTACAACGGCAGGCCCACCGACGACGCGGGCGCGTTCGTGTCCTGGCTGTCCCAGGCCGGACCGGACGCCGCCGACGGTGTGCGGTACGCGGTCCTCGGTGTCGGCGACCGCAACTGGGCGGCGACCTACCAGCAGGTGCCGACCCTCATCGACGACGGTCTCGCCGCGTCGGGCGCGACCCGCCTCCTGGAGCGTGCCGAGGCCGATGCCTCCGGGGACCTCGCCGGGTCGGTACAACGCTTCACCGTGGCGCTGCGCCACGCCCTGCTGCGGCAGTACGGGGACCCGGAGAGTGCGGGAGCCGCCGTCGAGACCGCGCCGCCCGGCAGGGTCTACGACGTCGTGGAGGTCTCCGGTGGACCGCTGGACGCGCTGGACGCCCGGCACGGCACGGTACCGATGACCGTGACGGAGGCCGCCGACCTCGCCGACCTCACGCATCCGCTCGCCCGTCCGAAGCGGTTCCTGCGGGTGGCGCTTCCCGACGGGGTGACCTACCGCACCGCCGACCACCTGTCCGTGCTGCCGGTCAACGACCCGGGCCTGGTGGAGCGCGCGGCGGCGCTGTTCGGCGTCGACCCGGACGCGGTCCTCAACATCCGTGCGCACCGGCCGGGGCGGTCCACCCTGCCGCTCGACCGGCCCGTCACCGTACGCGAACTCCTAGGCCGGTACGTGGAGTTGCGGGACGCCCCGACCGCCGCCCAGGTCGCCCTGCTCGCCGAGCACAACCCGTGCCCGCCCGAGCGGGCCGCCCTGGAGCAACTGGCCGCCGACGGGGAGGCGTTGGCGGCACGGCAGGGCGGCGTCCTCGATCTGTTCGAGGGCCATCCGGCACTGCGCGGTCACGTCCCTTGGCCCGTGCTGCTCGAACTGCTGCCGGCGGTGCGCCCCCGCCACTACTCGATCTCGTCCTCGCCCGCCGCCTCGCCGGGCCACGCCGATCTCATGGTCTCGCTCCTGGCGGCGCCGGACCGCTCCGGGCGCGGGACGTTCCGCGGCACCGGTTCGTCGTACCTCCACGGCCTGCGGCCCGGCGACACGCTCCACGCGCGCGTGCAGCCGTGCCGCGACGTCTTCCGGATCGCCACCGACGCGACGACGCCCGTCATCATGATCGGCGCGGGCACGGGGCTCGCCCCGTTCCGGGGAGCAATCGCCGACCGCCTGGAACTGCTGCGGAGCGGCGCCCGGCTCGCTCCCGGCCTCTGCTACTTCGGCTGCGACCACCCCGACGTCGACTACCTCCACCGCGCGGAGCTCGAAGCCGCGGAGCACGCGGGAGCGGTCTCCATGCGCCCGACATTCTCCGGCGCTCCAGAGGGCGACCTCCGCTTCGTGCAGCACCGCATCGAGGCCGAGGCCGACGAGGTCTGGCGCCTCATGGAGGCCGGGGCCCGGGTCTACGTCTGCGGCGACGGCGCCCGCATGGCACCCGGCGTCCGCGAGGCATTCCAACACCTTCGCACGAAGCACGCGGGCGGCGACGCCCCGGAGGCGGAGGCGTGGTGGCGGGAGCTGGTCGCCGAGGGCCGGTATGTGGAGGACGTCTATGTGAGCGCCTGAGAGGCGATGGGGGCCTCAGCCCCGGTACGTCTCAAGCAGGCGCAGCCACACCTCGCTGATCGTGGGGTACGCGGGGACCGCGTGCCACAGGCGGTCCAGGGGGATCTCGCCCGCGACCGCCATCGTCGCCGAGTGGATGAGTTCGCCGACTCCGGGGCCGACGAACGTGACCCCGAGGAGGACCTCGCGGTCCAGGTCGACGACCATGCGGGCGCGGCCGCGGTAGCCGTCGGCGTAGAGGCCGGCGCCCGCGACGCCGGACATGTCGTAGTCGACGGCGCGCACGCGGTGGCCGGCGGCTTCGGCCTCCGCGAGGGTGAGGCCCGCGGAGGCCGCCTCGGGATCGGTGAAGACGACCTGCGGGACGGCGGCGTGGTCGGCGGTGGCGGAGTGGGCGCCCCAGCGGTCGGTTTCCAGGAGCGGGACTCCCTGGGCGCGGGCAGCGATGGCGGCGCCCGCGATGCGCGCCTGGTACTTGCCCTGGTGGGTGAGGAGCGCGCGGTGGTTCGCGTCGCCGACCGCGTACAGCCAGTCGCTGCCCTCCACCCGCAGGCTCTCGTCGACCGGCAGCCAGGAGCCGGGCTCCAGGCCGACGGTCTCCAGGCCGATGTCGTCCGTGCGCGGGGCGCGGCCGGTGGCGAAGAGGATCTCGTCGGCCTGGAGCGTGGAGCCGTCGTCCAGAGTCGCCGTCACGGTGCCGTTCTCGCGTTCGACGGCGGTGACCGAGACGCCGCAGCGGACCTCGGCGCCCGCCTCCGTGAGGGCCTCCTGCACGAGCTCGCCCGCGAACGGCTCCATCCGGGGCAGCAGACCGCCGCCCCGCACCAGGACCGTCACCTGCGAGCCGAGCGCCTGCCAGGCGGTGGCCATCTCGACGGCGACGACGCCGCCGCCGACCACCAGGAGACGGCCGGGCACGTGGTCGGCCGCGGTGGCCTCGCGGCTCGTCCAGGGTCTGACCTGCTCACCCTCGGCGAGGCCCGGCAGATCGGGCAGGGCCGCACGGGTGCCGGTGCAGACGGCCACGGCATGGCGGGCCTGGAGGGTGTGCTCCGTGCCGTCCGTGCCGGTGACCGTGACCTTGCGGGGGCCGGCGAGGCGGCCGTGGCCGCGGTAGAGGTCGACGCCGATGCCGTCCAGCCAGCCGACCTGGCCGTCGTCCTTCCAGTGCGAGGTGTAGTCGTCGCGGTGGGCGAGCACGGCCGGGGCGTCGAGGGGGCCCTGCACGGACTGGCGCAGGCCGGGGACGCGGCGGGCGTCGGCGCGGGCGATCACGGGGCGCAGCAGGGCCTTGCTGGGCATGCACGCCCAGTAGGAGCATTCGCCCCCGACCAGTTCGCTCTCCACGATCGCGGCGCTGAGCCCCGCGGCGCGGGCCCGGTCCGCCACGTTCTCCCCCACGGGACCTGCTCCGATGACTACTACGTCGTACGTGATGGCATCCGTCATGAGGACAGTCTGTCGGCAGGTGTGCGCCGTGGCCACACGGGTACGCGCGCCGGACACGCCCCTGCGCGCACGGCGCCGTCCGCGCGTGCGGCGGGCGGAATACGTTCGCACCATCGGCCGTTGTGCACAGCGGCTACGCCCGACAGCAGGAAGTAGGGAACACCATGAGCAGCGCGACAGTGGAGCTCACCAAGGAGAACTTCGACCAGACGGTCACGGACAACGGTTTCGTTCTGATCGATTTCTGGGCCGACTGGTGCGGGCCGTGCAAGCAGTTCGCTCCCGTCTACGAGCGGGCCGCCGAGGCCAATCCCGACCTGGTCTTCGCCAAGGTCGACACGGAGGCCCAGCCCGAGCTGGCCCAGGCCTTCGACATCCAGTCCATCCCGACGCTGATGATCGTCCGCGACCAGGTGGCGGTGTTCGCCCAGCCGGGCGCGCTGCCCGAGGCCGCCCTGACGGACGTCATCGGCCAGGCGAGGAACCTGGACATGGACGACGTGCGCCGGCAGGTCGCCGAGGAGCAGGCCAAGCAGCAGGGGCAGTGAGCGCGGAGCAGGACGGGTCGTAGCCGTCAGCTGGACTCGCGGTGCACGACGTCGGCCCCGAGCACGTCGTGCACCTCGGGTTCGGCGCCGGGGTCGCGCACCACGCGGTCGACGAGTTCGGCGAGGCCGCGGCCCGACGGCAGCTCGATGCGGACGGTGCTGAGCCGGGGCCTCAGGAGTCTGCCGAGCATCAGGTCGTCCGAGCCGAGCACGGCGGTCTCGTCGGGTACGGCGATGCCCTCGTCCTGCAGCGCGCGCATCACGAGCATGGCGTATTCGTCGTTGTAGGCGAAGACGGCGTCGATCCCCAGGGTGCGGCAGCGCGCCGCGAGCCGGGTGGCGGACTCCTCGTCGTACGCGAGGGGCAGCTCGGTGACGGAGGCGCCGGTGGTCCGCGCGCTCTCCACGGCCTGGCGGACCCCTTCGAGGCGGGGCCGCGAGAAGTGTTCCAGGCCGCCTTCCGCGGGGACGACCACGCCGATGCTGCGGCGTCCCCGGGCGAGGAGGTGCAGGGCAGCGGCCTCGCCGACCCTGCGGCCGTCCATGAGCAGGGCGTGCGCGCCCTCGACGCGGTGGGGTCCGAGCGTGAAGACGGCCTTGGCGCCCGACCGCTTGAGGACCGCGACACCGCGCGGGTTGAGCGCGGAGGCGTCGGGCGCGAGGACCGCCACGGGGCGCAGCTCGGCCCAGGCGCGGGCGGCGTCCTCACCGGTCAGACCGAGGCTGGCGTACTGCACGACGGTGTAGTCGAACCGGCTGAGCGCCCACTGCAGCTCGTTGAAGAACCGGCCGAAGAGCGGGCCCATCGGGATCTCCGAGGTGGGCATGAGGACCATGCGGCTGTGTCCGGCCCGGAGGCTGCGGGCGGCCGCGTGCGGGACGTAGCCGAGCTCCCTGGCGGCCGCGTGGACGCGGCGCCGGGTCGGCTCGCTTATGCGGACGGCGCTGGTGTTGTTGAGGACGTACGAGACGGTCGCGCGGGAGACCCCCGCCAGGCGGGCGACGTCGGCGCTCGTCGGCACGGAGCGCTGCGTGGGCTGCTGCTTCGGTATCTGCACCATGACACGGGCATCCTCGCAGACGTGTGCGGGGAGCCCCGCGGCGGGCGGAGCGATATCGGACGGAGCGGCTTCGGGCGGGGCAACGCCCCCTGACGCGTTCCATGTTGGGCTACTCGCCGGTTAACGTTCGGGCATCCGTTCGTCGAGCGAAGGTGCCCCCCCCCCCCCACATGACTGCCGACCGTGCTGACCGTGCCGAGGGTCTGGCGCGCACCGCCCGTGCGCTGGCCGCGGGAGAAGTGTCCTCACGTGCGCTGACCGAGCGGACGCTGGCCAGGATCGAGGCGTCCCAGCCCGTGCTCAACGCCTTCAAGCGGGTGCGGACCGAGGCGGCGCTGGCCGAGGCGGACGCCGCCGACCGGGAGTTGGCGGCGGGCGGTGCCTCCGCGGAGCGGCCGCTGCTGGGGGTGCCGCTGGCCGTCAAGGACGACATGGACGTGGCGGGCGAGCCGACCGCGTTCGGGTGCAGGGGCGAGTTTCCGCCGAGCGCCGCGGACTCGGAGGCCGTACGCAGGCTGCGCGCCGCCGGGGCCGTGATCGTGGGCAAGACCAACACGTGCGAGCTGGGGCAGTGGCCGTTCACGGAGGGCCCCGGTTTCGGGGACACCCGCAATCCGTGGAACACCGCACACACGCCCGGGGGCTCGTCGGGCGGCTCGGCGGCCGCGGTCGCGGCGGGGCTCGTGCCCGCGGCGCTGGGCTCGGACGGCGCGGGCTCGGTGCGGATACCGGCCGCCTGGACGCACCTGGTCGGCATCAAGCCGCAGCGCGGACGCATATCGACATGGCCGTGGCCGGAGGCCTTCCACGGCATCACCGTCAACGGACCGCTGGCCAGGACGGTCGCGGACGCCGCGCTGCTGCTCGACGCGGCGAGCGGCAGCCACGAGGGCGATCTGCACCGGCCGCCCGCCGTGCGGGCCGCCGAGGCCGCGACGCGGGATCCGGGGCGGCTACGGATCGCCCTGTCGCTGCGGATGCCGTTCACGGCGACACCCAAGCACCTGCACCCCGTGGTGCGGGACCGGGTGGTGGCGCTCGCGGACCGGCTCGCCGCGCTCGGGCACGACGTGGCGGAGGCGGACCCGCGGTACGGGCAGATCGGCCTGGCGTTCGTGCCGCGGGCCACGGCGGGCATCGCGGAGTGGGCGCGGCAGGTGCCTGACGTCTCCCTCCTCGACCGGCGCACGCGTGAGGCGGCCCGCATGGGGCGGCTGTTGCAGGGCGCCCCGCTGCGTCTCGCGCGCCGCTCGGAGGCGGCGCTGCACCGCCGGGTGGGCGCCGTCTTCTCGACGTACGACGTGGTGATCGCGCCGACGACGGCCGCTCCCCCGCCGCGCGTCGGCGCGCTGGCCGCGATGAGCGGCTGGCGCACCGACCGGGCGATGATCGCCGCGTGCCCCTACGCGTGGCCGTGGAACGTGCTCGGCTGGCCGGGCGTCAACGTCCCCGCGGGCCGCACCCCGGGCGGCCTGCCCGTCGGCGCCCAGCTCCTCGGACCGGCGGGCAGCGAGCCGCTGCTGATCTCCCTGGCGGCACAGCTTGAGGCGGACCGGCGGTGGTACGAGGAATGGCCGATTCCGGTCACGGACGCGGCACCGGTGAACGCACCGTGAGCCGCATGCGTCGGGCGGCGCAACAGAAATTCCTGGTAGGGGAACGGCCTGACGGGCACTCTTGTGCGGACGCCCGCGAAGGTTTTGGGTGGGACGAGCACCATCGGACGAAAGGATCCCGGCATGCCCGAGGGAGACTGTACGAAACACCGCACCGCGCGTCATACGACGGCGCGTGACACGGTGTCGGAAGCCGAAGTGGAGGCGCTGGTCCGCGGCATCTGCTTCAAGACCGGACCACCCCGCACCACCGGTGTCGAGCTGGAGTGGCTCGTCCACGTGCCAGGAGCGCCTCACCTGCCCGTGCCCGCCGCCCGCCGTGAAGCGGCCTATGCCGCACTGCGGGCCCTGCCCCTGCACTCGTCCGTCACCGTCGAACCCGGCGGTCAGCTGGAGCTCAGCTCGCTGCCCGCCGCCTCGCTGACGGAGTGCGTCTCGGCCATGCGGGCCGATCTCGCCGTCGTACGCGACGTGTTACGTTCCCACCGCCTCACCCTCAGCGGAGTCGGCGCCGATCCGTGGCGGCCGCCGTCGCGGGTGCTGCGCGAACCCCGCTACGACGCGCTGGAGTCCTGCCTCGACCGCGGAGGTCCGGCCGGCCGCCGCATGATGTGCTCGACGGCGTCCGTGCAGATCTGTCTCGACGCAGGCCACGAGGAGCCGGGTCCGCTCGGTTACGCGCGGCGCTGGCGTCTGGCGCATCTGCTGGGGCCCGTCCTGGTCGCCGCGTTCGCCAACTCGCCGCTGCAGGACGGCCGCCCCACCGGCTGGCGCTCGACCCGGCAGGCCGTGTGGGCGGGCATCGAGCCGGGCAGGTCCGGTGCCCCGCCGCTCGACGTGGAGCCGCGGGAGGCCTGGACCCGGCACGCCCTGGACGCGCCGGTCATGTGTGTGAGGAGAGAGCCCGGCGAGGGGCCCTGGAGCGTTCCCGAGGGGATGAGTTTCCGTGCCTGGGCCCGTACCGGTGCCCCGCGCAGACCCACGCGCGAGGACCTTGCCTACCACCTGACCACGCTGTTCCCGCCGGTCCGTCCGCGTGGCCACCTGGAGCTGCGGATGGTCGACGCGCAGCCCGGCGAGGACGGCTGGATCGTGCCGCTCGCCGTGACGAGCGCGCTGTTCGACGACCCGGAGGCGGCCGAGACCGCCTACCGCGCCGTGAAGCCGCTGGCCGAGCGGTCCGGGCCGCCGGGTTCGCCCGCCGCGCCGCACAGCCCGCTCTGGCTGGACGCGGCGCGCCACGGCCCGGCCGACCCCGAACTGCGCGAGGCCGCCGTCGTCTGCTTCGCCGCCGCCGTCGACGCGCTGCCCCGGCTCGGCGCGCCCGGGTCCGTGCGGGACGCCGTGGCGACGTATGCCGCGCGGTACGTCGCGCGGGGCCGCTGCCCGGCCGACGACCTGCTGGACGGCCTGCGTGACGGCCGTCTCCCCCTCGACACACCTGGGAAGGACTCCCGCCGATGACAGGCCCCACCGCCGACCCGGAAGCCCTGCGGGAGCGCGCACTGGCCGCGCTCCTGGCCGCCCGGGACCGTACGACCCTCCTCACCGGCTGTGTGGAGGACGCCGAACTCACCGCGCAGCACTCGCCGTTGATGTCGCCGCTGGTCTGGGACCTCGCGCACATAGGCAACCAGGAGGAGCAGTGGCTGCTGCGCGCGGTCGCGGGCCGTGACGCCATGCGGCCCGAGATCGACCCGCTGTACGACGCCTTCGAGCATCCCCGCGCCGAGCGCCCGAGCCTGCCGCTGCTGGCCCCCGCCGAGGCCCGCGGGTACGCGGCCGAGGTGCGCGGCCGCGCGCTCGACGTGCTGGAGAAGACGCCGTTCCGCGGCACTCCGCTCACCGACGCGGGCTTCGCCTTCGGCATGATCGCGCAGCACGAACAGCAGCACGACGAGACAATGCTGATCACCCATCAGCTGCGGTCGGGCCCGACCGCTCTCACCGCGCCGGAACCGCCCGTCGGGGAGCCGTTCGCCGGGCCCGCCGAAGTCCTGGTGCCCGGCGGCCCGTTCACGATGGGCACGTCCACCGAGCCGTGGGCCCTGGACAACGAACGCCCCGCGCACCGCCGCCTCGTCCCGCCGTTCTTCATCGACACGACTCCGGTGACGAACGCCGCGTATCAGCGTTTCATCGAGGACGGCGGCTACGAGCGCATGCAGTGGTGGGATCCGGCCGGCTGGGCGATGGTCCGGCGGCACGAGCTGCGGGCGCCGCTGTTCTGGCGGCGCGAGGGCGGCCAGTGGCTGCGCCGGCACTTCGGCACGGTCGAACCGGTGCCCGCCGACGAGCCGGTGCTGCACGTCAGCTGGTACGAGGCCGACGCCTACGCGCGCTGGGCGGGCCGGCGCCTGCCCAGCGAGGTCGAGTGGGAGAAGGCGGCCCGGCACGACCCGGTGACCGACCGGTCGATGCGCTACCCGTGGGGTGACGCGGACCCCACACCCGAGCGGGCCAACCTGGGGCAGCGGCATCTGCGTCCCGCCCCCGCAGGGGGCTATCCGGCGGGTGAATCACCGCACGGAGTCCGGCAGTTGATCGGCGACGTGTGGGAGTGGACGGCCAGCGACTTCCTGCCCTACCCGGGCTTCTCCGCCTTCCCGTACCGCGAGTACTCGGACGTCTTCTTCGGCGGCGACTACAAGGTGCTGCGCGGCGGCGCCTTCTCCGTCGACGCGGTGGCCTGCCGCGGCACGTTCCGCAACTGGGACCACCCGGTGCGGCGGCAGATATTCTCCGGGTTCCGCACGGCACGGGACGCCGGGCCCGCCGACGCGCCGGAGCCGGAGACCGCCTGATGTGCCGTCACCTCGCCTATCTCGGCCCGCCCGAGCCGCTCGGCAGTGTCCTCGTGACGCCCGCCCACAGCCTGTTCCGGCAGTCGTGGGCACCCCGCAGACAGCGCTACGGCACCGTCAACGCCGACGGTTTCGGGGTGGGCTGGTACGCCGAAGGGGACCCGGTTCCCGGCCGGTACCGCCGCCCCGGGCCCATCTGGGGCGACGCGTCGTTCGCCGATCTGGCCCGGGTCGTGCGCTCCGGGGCGCTGCTCGGCGCGGTGCGCGACGCGACCCTGGCGGGCGCGGACGGGGAGGCCGCGGCGGCGCCGTTCGCCTCCGGGCCGTGGCTGTTCAGCCACAACGGCGCGGTCACCGGCTGGCCCCGCTCGCTCGCCCCGCTCACCGCGGCACTGCCGCCCGAGGAACTGCTCTCGATGGAGGCGCGCTGCGACTCCGCGCTGGTGTGGGCGCTCGTCCTGCACCGGCTGCGCCACGGCGACGAAGAGGGGCAGGCCCTCGCCGACACCGTCCTGGAGGTCGCCGAGGCGGCCCCCGGGTCACGCCTCAACCTCCTGCTCACCAACGGCGACTCGATCACCGCGACCGCCTGGGGCGACACCCTCTGGTATCTCGCGGAGCCCGGCCGCCGCACCGTCGTGGCCTCCGAGCCCTACGACGACGACCCGCACTGGCGCGAGGTGCCCGACCGCACCCTGCTCGCCGCCAGCCGCACCGACGTACTGCTGACCCCGCTCAAGGAGCCCCCTGCGTGAGCCCGTTCCTGCTGACCCGCACCCTGCCCGAGGACGCCACCGACGCCGCGCTGCGCGCCGATGTCCTGCACGGCCTCACCCGCACCCCGAAGACCCTGCCGCCCAAGTGGTTCTACGACGCGCGCGGCAGCGCCCTCTTCGAGGAGATCACCACCCTGCCCGAGTACTACCCCACCCGCGCCGAGCGCGAGATCCTGGTCGCCCGCTCCGCGCTGATCGCCGAGGTCACGAAGGCGCGCACCCTGATCGAGCTGGGTTCAGGGTCCTCGGAGAAGACCCGCCACCTGATCGACGCCCTGGCCGACCTGCACACCTACGTCCCCGTGGACGTGAGCGAGAGCGCGCTGACCGGTGCCGCGAACACCCTGCTCGCGCAGCGGCCCAGGCTCGAAGTGCACGCCCTGATCGCCGACTTCACCCGCGGCCTGGCGCTGCCGGGCACGCCGGGTCCGCGCCTGGTCGCGTTCCTCGGCGGCACCATCGGCAACCTGCTGCCCGCCGAACGCGCCACGTTCCTGTCCTCGGTACGCGACCTCCTCGCCCCCGGCGACGCGCTGCTCCTCGGCACGGACCTCGTCAAGGACGAGTCGGTGCTCGTCTCGGCGTACGACGACGCGACGGGCGTGACGGGCGCGTTCAACAAGAACGTCCTGGCGGTGATCAACCGCGAACTGGCCGGGGACTTCGACCCGGACGCCTTCGAGCACGTCGCCGTCTGGAACCACGAGCGCGAGTGGATCGAGATGCGGCTGCGCTCCACGGCCGACCAGACGGTGAAGATCCACGCGCTCGATCTGGCGGTCGACTTCGCCGCGGGCGAGGAGCTCCGCACGGAGATCTCGGCCAAGTTCCGCAAGGACGGCGTACGCGCCGAACTGGCGGCGTCAGGGCTGGAACTGACGCACTGGTGGACGGACGAGAGAGAGCGCTTCGCGCTGTCGCTGAGCACGGTGGCGTAGGGCCGTGCCGACGGGTGCCCGGCCCCGCCCCCCTGCGGCGGGGCCGGGCACCCGTCACAGGCCGCCGACGTCCAGCGCCTCGGTGATCCGGCGCGACGCCTCACGGGCCTCGGTCGCCGGGTCGCCGCCCGTCAGGACCTTCGTCATGTAGCCCTTGATGGGATTGTCCGCCTCGACGGCCGCCCAGCGCGGCGAGTTGGGCGTCGCCCGGCCGTTCGCTGCGCCGACGGCCATCGCCGCGACGCCCTCCTCGCCGGTGACCGCGGGGGCCAGTTTCGCCTTGTTCGGGACGTAGTTCATGGTCCGCGCCAGCTCGATCTGCCACTTCTTGCCCGCCAGCGCCTCGATCACCTCGACCGCGCCCTTGTGGTCGTCGCTGTGCTCGGGCACGACGAGGTCCGAGCCGCCGGTGAAGACCGCGCCGGGCTTGCCCGCCTTCTTGCCGGGGACGGGGAAGTAGCCGAGCTTGCCCTTCAGTTCGGGGTTCTTCTCCTCGATGGCGCGGGCCGCGCCGGGCACCGCGACGATCTGGGCGACATCGCCGCCCGCGAACACGCCGGTCTGCGGCGGATGCTCCTCGTCGGCGTCGCGCGGGCCCTCGCCGAGCGCCTGCAGCCGCTGGTAGAACTCCATGCCGCGCAGAGCCGCGGGCGTGTGCAGGGCGCCGCGCCAGTCGCCGGACGACTCCTTGGTCTCCTTGGCGAGCTCGCCGCCCTCGTCCCAGACGAACCCGGCGAGCGTGTACCAGTCCTGGCCGGCGAGGTAGATGCCCTGCTTGCCACCGGTGTTGAGCTTCTCGGTGACCGTGATCCACTCCTCGCGGGTACGGGGCGGCTCGGTGATGCCCGCCTGCGCGAAGAGGTCCTTGTTGTAGATGACGACGCGGTTCGCCGCGTACCAGGGGATGCCGTACTGGGCGCCGCGGTAGCGGCCCGGCTCGGCGAGGCCGGGCAGCCAGTCGTCCATGCCGAGGTCGCGTGCGGACTCCAGGGTGAGGTCGTACAGGCCGCCCTCGTCGACGTACTGCGCAACCTGGGTGTTGCCGACCTCGATCACCTCGGGCCCGTCGCCGCCCTCCTCCTTCAGCGCCCTCTTCACCTTGGCGCCGATGCCGGTCCATTCCTGGACGCGGATGTCCAGGTCGATGCCGTCGTGCTCCTTCTCGAAGTCCACGGTGAAGCGCTCGACGAACTCCGGCGACGCGCTGTCCTTCATCAGCCAGACCGTGACGGTCCTGGAGTCGTCACCGCCCGGCAGCATGCCGCACCCGGCGAGCAGGACGGTGGAGGAGAGGGTGAGCGCCAGGGACACGGCGGCGCGGCGGTGCGGTTTCACGTGGGTCGCTTTCTGCCTGCGGACAGGGAAGGTCAGCCCGACGCGGGGGGATGAGCGCGTGGCTGTGCGGCTCCGTGGCTGCACGACTACGTGGCTCGAACGGGTTACTGGCTGGAGTTTGGTCCGTACCAATCCGCCGGTCAAGGGGCAGACGTCATCTCGCGTGACATCTCGCGCTTCTTGTTCGCCGTCTCGCGCTACTGGGCGGGTTGGGGCACGGTGGAGTGACGGTACTGCACGGAGCCGTACGACAACGGTCGTACGGCGTCATCCCACGCCCGGAGGAAACAGCCTCATGTCGAACCACACCTACCGTGTCACCGAGATCGTCGGCACGTCCCACGAGGGCGTCGACCAGGCGATCCGCAACGGCGTCGCGCGCGCGGCGCAGACGCTGCGCTCGCTGGACTGGTTCGAGGTCACGCAGGTGCGCGGCCACATCGAGGACGGGGAGATCCAGCACTATCAGGTGGGGCTCAAGGTCGGATTCCGCCTTGAGGACGGCGACGAGGCGTAAGCGCTGCGCGGGGCGGGGCGGGGTACGGCGCGTCGTCTGGTGCGGGTGCGTCGTGGTTTTCGCGCAGTTCCCCGCGCCCCTGATCGGGGCGTTCCGGTGTGTCGTCTACTGCGGGTGCGTTGTGGTTTTCGCGCAGTTCCCCGCGCCCCTGACCGGGCCTTCCGGTGCGTCGTCCAGTGCGGGTGCCTCGTGGTTGCTCGCGCCGTTCCCCGCGCCCCTGAGGCCCCCCACAGGGGGGAAGCTCACGTGCGGCCCTCTCGTTCTTGGGCGTCCTTCAGGGGGGCTGAAGTGGTTGCCCAGTCGGCTCTGTGGACGTTGAAGCCTGCTCGTTTTGCCTCTTCGCAGACCAGTTCGTCGTCGTCCACCAGGATGCGGATCTCGCGTTTGCGGGCGATGCCGCGGAGGATCTCCAGTTTGGTGCGGCGGGCGGGGCGGCGGTCGTCGTTGCGGCGCATCCAGATGCGTCCGCTCGGCAGGCCGTGGCGCGCCAGCCACTCCTCCGTGTCGGCGCGGCAGCGCTCGGGGCGTCCGGTGAGGTAGACGACCTCGCACTCCTCCGCGCTCGCCAGGGCGAGTTCGACGCCGGGGGCCAGCGGCGGATCCTGGGGTGCCGCCGCGAAGAACGCGTCCCAGTCGCGGGGCTTGCGCTCCAGGTACCGCTGCCGGTGCGCGGTGTCCGCGAGGGTGTTGTCCAGGTCGAACACGGCCAGAGGTCTGTTGTCTTCGGTCACGTGGACAGCGTAGAAGTGGACAGCGTGGAAGGCGCCCCGGGGGCGTGGCACGTGTGGTGTGGGGGTAGAGCGCAGGGGAATGGCGTGCGCGTGGGGGAAGGGTGATTGCCGTATGGACAGGTCTGTCTTCAGGGGGCTCGGGCGGGTGAGTCTCGCGTTGAGCGCGGCGCTGGTGCCTGCCGTGTTCTGCGGTCCGGCGCGCGCGGCGGCGCCCACCTGCCCCATCGTGTACTTCGACCTGGGCGAGACCCTCGTGCACACCGCCGACGACGGCGGCATCAGCTATCGGCCCGGGGCGGCCTCCTACCTGCGTGACCTGCGCGAGCGGCACATCCGGGTCGGTCTGATCACCAATGTGCCGTCCGCTTGGGGCGCGACCGACGCCGAGCGTGCCGCCCGGCTGAGGCGAGAGGTCGACGCCACGTGGCGGGGGTCGGCGCCCTTCGCCTGGCGGGACTTCGGCGACCGTGTTCTCACCCCGCGCACCGAGGCGGAGCGCAAACCGGCCCCCGCCCTCTGGCAGCGGGCGAAGGCCGGTTCGGACGGTTGCCGGGTCGTCCATCAGGCGGAGACGGCGGAGGAGGTCAGAGCCGCTTCCGCGGTCGGCTTCGTGCCGTACCAGGTCGGCCGGCCGCACCTGCCCGCGTTTCTTCCGGTGCGGCTGGTGGAACTGCTCGGGGTCCGGCACTCCCCTGCTTGACCGCCCCGCTGCGCAGGAGCAGTTGGAAGACGCCGAGCAGCACCGCGGTCGCGAGCGCGCTGTGCCACAGCAGCGCGTCCAGGCGCCCGGCGGCGAGATAGGCGCCCACGGCGATCGCGGCCAGCGCGCACACCGCGCGGTCCACGATGCTCTCGACGGAGAGCAGGGTGGCGCGCGGGGCGTGCGCGGGCACCGCGTCGTTCACCAGCTTGCGCTGGATGGGGTACGCGAAGCCGGTCGCGGCGGCGAACAGGCAGAGCAGCGCGACGACGGCCCACGGCCCGCCGAGCGTCATCGCCGCCAGGCTGCCCGCGAGGGCGAGGCTGAGGATCGACACCCAGGCGACCGGCGGCAGGCGGCGGCTCAGCCACTGCGGGCGGGCCGAGGCCACCGCCTCCGCCACCGTCATCGCCGCCATCACACCGCCGTGCGAGGCCTCCGCGATGCCGTGGTCGAGGAGGATCGGCTGGAAGAGGTTGACCTGGCAGATCCGGGAGAGCGTGAAGATCGCCACGCCCTGCACCATCACCAGGGCCAGCCACCGCGAGGCGGCGACGCAGCGGAGGGCGGTGCCCGCGTCCCGCAGGAACGCGCCTCCCCCGCCCCGCCTCTCCCCCGTGCCGCCGCCCGTTCCCGCGAGGCGCGGCAGCGCGACGGCGCAAGCGAGGGAGCCCGCCGCGCTCGCGGCGCTGAGCACGTACGGGGTCGGGTGCGCCACGGCCATCAGGGGGCCGACCAGCGGCCAGCACACGACCTTCGCCACCAGGCCGAGGGCCCGTGCGGTGCCCTCCGCCCGCAGGTAGTGCTCGTCGCACTTCTCGGCGCGCAGGCCGTCGTACAGGTAGGCGCTGGCCGCGCCCGAGGTGAGGGAGCGGCCCGCGGCGATGGCCAGGAAGTGGACGAGGAAGCCGGTGTAGGAGGCGCTGAACACCGGGGCCAGGTTCGCCGCCGTCATGACCACCGCGCCGGCCCGCAGGCAGTTGCGGGTGCCGATGCGGTCGGCGATCAGGCCGGTCGGGATCTCGAACAGGCAGAAGGCCACGTAGTAGATGCTCTGGATGCCGAAGATCTGCCCGTCCGAGAGCCCTGCGTCCTTCTGGTAGGCGTAGAAGACGGGCATCCACCACAGCAGGTTGAACAGCAGCTGGAAGCCGTAGTTGAGCCGGATGATCCGGTGGGCGGTGGGCGTCAGGCCGGTGCCCGCCCCCCGTCGGCCCGGGCGCGGCCTCACAGTGCGTACGGGCGGATCTGGACCAGCCGGAAGTCGCCCCGGTCGGTCATCAGCCACTCGATGTCCAGTGGCCCGTCCACGTCGGACGCGCTGAAGTGGGACTGCAGGAGCCGCCCGGTCAGGGACAGGTCGGCGAGCCGGGCGCGGGTGGCGGCGGGGAGCCCGTCGCCCCAGGACCCCAGGGCGACGGTGCGGCCGCCGCCCTCCACGGTGTTGTACAGGTACTGCTGCGGCAGGACCGAGCCCTCGACCACCTGCTCCGGGGAGCCGGGTGAACAGTTGAGGTAGACGTTGCGGAAGTCCTCGCGGCGCGTGGGGTTGCAGGTCACCAGGACGCCGCCGAGGGAGGCGGGCACGTACTCCTGGATGATGACGCCCATGTAGGTGTCGTCCAGGGAGATGCCGACCTGGTGGCGCAGGCGCACGCTGCGGGGCGAGAGCAGGGAGGCCCATACCTGGCGTACGGCCTCCAGGAGTTCGCCGGTGCCGTGGACGGTGGTGACGGAGTCGTAGACGCCCGCCGCGGAGAAGCCCGGCAGGTCCTCGGCGTTGGACGAGGAGCGCACCACCAGGCGGCCGCGCGCGCCGGCGGGGGCGGGAAAGGCCTGGCTGATCTGCCGGGTGACCGACTCGGGGACGGGGGTCTGCCGGATCAGGTGCTGGAGTTGCAGGCAGAGCGAGTCCAGGACGTCGGTGGCGTCGAGTTCGAGTGCCATCTTCAGCTTGCCGATGCCCTGTTGGAGGGCGGGCGAGGAGGCGAGGAAGTGCTGCTGGAGCGCGAAGGGCAGCGCGACGCCGTCCGGGGCGCCGACGGTCCGGGACACGAACTCGGCGGCACGCGAGCGGAGTTCGCCTTCGGTGGGTGCGGTCAGGCCGAGGCGGGCCGCGAGGTGTCCGTAGAGGTGCTCGCGCGGTGGGCGGGGCCGTCCGTAGAAGGCGGTCAGGTCGGCCGTGCGGCTGTCGAGCACGTGGTGCAGTTCGCCGAGGTTGGCGGCCTTGGTGCCGTAGCGGTCGCGGTCGGCGGCGCGCAGCCGGTGCAGGGCAAGGACGGGGGTGTCGTCGAGCAGGGGCGGTTCGAGGCGGATGCGCTGCTGGTGCCAGGCCGGGGCCCGCAGGGCGGGGTCGTGGTCGAGCCGCTCCAGGGATATCTCGTCCTCGCGGACCCGGTAGCGGACCCACGCGCCGTCCAGGCCGTCCTTCTCGACGAGCTGTTCCAGGTCGCGCACGATGGCGTTGGGGATGCCCCAGCCGGAGGCGAGGACGTTGGTGTGGGAGAGCGGGGTGATCGGCGCGGTGTTGAGGAATCCGGCCACCCGGGGCACGTCGTCCGGCAGGCAGGGCATGGCCACGATGTCCGCCCAGCCGAGCTCGGCCGCCGCCGCCTCGTACTCCTCGGTCGTGCGGAAGAACCGCAGCCGGCCGGTGGCTTCGCCGGGGTTGAGCGGCGTCCGGGCCCGGGAGCCGAAGAGTTCGTGGCTGAGAACGCGCGGCACGCGCTGCTCGCTGACCGCCGCCAGCTCCTCCTCCTGCCCGTGGTTGGCGGGTTTGAGGAGCAGCGGCAGCCTGCCGTCGACCCGGGCGCGCACGAACTCGTAGAAGGACACGAGCAGTTCGCCGTGCATGGTGTCGGCCTCGGTCGTCTCCAGGACGAGGAAGGTGCGTTCGCGGCCGTCGGCCTCCTCGTCGGTGTGGAGGGAGAGCACGCCGAGCAGGAAGCGGCGTTCGGGGTCCATGTAGACGGAGGCGTTGAACGCGTCGAGGTCCGCGTCGAGTGCGGTGAGGTCCATGCCCAGGACGCGCGTGGCGATGTAGTCGACGTGGAAGGGGTGCGCCGCGGTGTCGAGCAGGTGCCAGGTGTTCTCGGCGCGGTCGACGACGACTTTGAGGTACGGGTGTCCCGCGAGGACCCCGGAGAGGGTGCGGAAGAGCGGCAGGGACAGGTTCTCGCCGACGACCGTGCGGTCCGTGGCCGGTTCGGCGGCGCCGGTGAGCAGGCGGGCGGTCATGCCGAGACCTCCTCGGGCCGTACGACGGAGGGCCGGGCGGCGGGCAGCACCCGAGGGAGGGTGTCCACCAGGGTCTCGAAGTCGCGGAGCACGGTCCGTGCGTCGGTGGCGGAGAGCAGGCACAGGGCCGCCATGGTGTTGGCGCCGGCGGCCGGGTCGTACACCGGCACGACACTCCCGTCGGGCAGCGAGCTCTCCGCGACCACCGACAGGCGGCTGCCCCGGCTGAGGGGTGTGTCCGCCGAGACGGCGGGGAAGTCCCAGATCCTGAGGTCCGGCCAGGCGCGGCCCCGCCCGTCGACCGCGAGGACGACGAGGGAGCCCGCCGCGCCGCGCGCCCGCGCGGGGGTGAGGGCCCGCCCGGGCCATTCCACCGGGCGTCCGAGGAGGTGGTCGACGAGCATGCCGACGAGGTCGAGTCCGAAGACCTCCTCGATCTGCGGCACGGTCATCGCGCCGCCGAACCGCGCAGCGGTCTCGATCAGCCACATCCTGCCGTCGGCGCCGAGCTTGATCTCGGTGTGGGTGCCGCAGTCGCGCAGGCCGAGGGCGTCGACCGCGCGCCGGGCCAGGTCCACGATCCGGTCCTGGGCGTCCTGGGCCAGCAGGGCGGGGGTGATGCTCGCGCGTTCGGTGAACGGCTCGACCGTGGGCATCCGGCCGCTGAGGCAGACCGGGCGGAAGGTACCGTCCGTGACGACGCCCTCGACGCTGACGTAGTCGCCCCAGCCGGGCTCGTCGAACCAGTCGGACGCGGTGCCGGTGACGATGTGCTCGACCACGTAGTCCGCGTCGGCCTCGGCCACGTGCAGCTCCGCGTAGCCCAGCTGGGCCGATTCGGCCATCACGTCGCGGGAGCGGGCCCAGGCGGCCGACGCCTCGTGCGGGGAGCGGATGATCTGGTGTGCGGTGGACCCGGCGCTCCAGGCGGCCTTGAGCAGCAGCGGTCCCGGCAGGGAGCGGGCGGCCGCGTGCAGGTCCGCCTCGGTGGCGACGGGGCGGAACTCGGGCTGCGGCAGGCCGTGTCGGTGCCAGGTGTGCCGCATCAGCCGCTTGTCGCGGGCGAGCGCGGCGGCGCCGCCCGCCCCCGCGAGTCCGAGCGCCTCGCACGCCTCGGCGACGGCCACGACCGCGTACTCGGAGAAGGTGAACACCGCGTCCGCGCCCACGACTTGGGCCCGGGAGACGATCAGGGAGACGAGGTCGGGGTGGTGTGCTTCGTCGGGCGTCACGACCGAGGCGCACAGTCTGCGGGCGGAGCCGGCCACGGCGGGCGGAAGTGCGCTGAGCGCCAGCAGGTGCACTTCCGCCTTCGCGGCCGTCCGGGAGAGGACGTGACCGAGGGGCGGACCACCCTTGGCATGCACTAACAGCACCTTGCTCACGGAAGTTCGTCTCCATTCGTGTCGGTCGCCACGGATCGCCGTATCCGTGCGTGATGGGGGACAAGGCCGTGGGAATCAGCCGGTCCACATGGCGGGGCGTGTTCACCCGCTCACTCAAGGGGACCAGGCCACAGACGCCCGTGACGCCTCGATGGGCGCCCACGACTCAGGCAAATGCCTGAGTGACCGCGCGTCGCAGAGTCATAGACGGACGGAGACCGCTGTGGACGATTCGAGCCTCAAGGCACTGCCCCCGAGCGAGAGCCGGGCCCACAGCTTCGCGGACCTGGTGGATCTCGCCCCGGCCGCCGCCTTCATACGGGACGGCGAAGGACGCTATCTGTGGGCCAACCACGCCTACGCGCACCTCTACGGCACGGTTCCGGAGGACGTCGTCGGCAAGTACATCGAGGATCTCGACGCGCCCGCCGAGGCCGGCCGCTTCCGCGCCCTCGACCAGGAGGTCCTCAGCAGGGGCGCGCCGGTGCGGCACACGCTCGGCTACCGGCGCAGGGACGGCAGCGCGGGCCGGGCGGTGGGGCACCGCTTCCCCGTCCGGGAGAACGCGCGGACCTGCGTCGCCGGGATCTACGTGGACGTCACGGACCACTTGCGTCTCACGGTGCGGTGGCAGGAGGCGGAGGAGAATCTGCGGGCCCTGCGCGACCACAGCGGGCTGCCCTGCGCGCTGCTCTCGGCGAACGGGCGCGTGATCGAGGCGAGCGCGGCGGCCGCGGAGCTGTTCCGGCTCGATCCGCACGACCTGGTGGGCCGCCGCGCGCACACGCTGCTCGCCCCGGAGCCCGGTCTCGATCTGCTGCACCGCCGCTGGCAGGGTCTGCTGTCGCGCCGCACCAGACGGGTGGAGACGTCCGCGGTGCTCGTGGACGCCCAGGGGCTGCGGCGCCGCGCGCGGCTCCATCTGACGACGATCGGCCACTCCGCCGCACGGGCCAGGTACGTCTGGGCCGTCGTGACCCACCAGAGCCTCGCGCACGAGGCCCACGCGTCGCTCACGGCCGCGCAGATCCGCATCCTCTCCCTCCTGGCGGAGGGCAGCAGCAACGGGGACATCGCCACTTCGCTGAAGCTGTCCCGGCAGACGGTCGACTACCACCTCAGCCGGCTGCGGCAGCTCCTGGGCGCGGGCACCCGCCCGGCTCTCGTCGCCCGCGCCTACGTCCTCGGCATCCTGGCCCCGTGCGCGTGGCCGCCGCGCTCCGCCACGGCGGCCCATCCGCTCAGCGCGGTCTGACGGGGCGGCCGGTCAGCGGATGTTGACGTCGATGCAGGCGTAGAAGGCGTTGGAGGTGTCGCCGATGTTCCACACCGCGAGGACCTTGTGCCTGCCGGTGAAGTTGCCGAGGTTGACCTGGTGCGAGACGGTCGACGGTGGCTGCTGGTTGTGGCCGTCGATGGTGGCGACCTTGGTGCCGTCGACGAAGTACTCGTAGTTCGCGGTGCGGTGCCGGGCGGTGAACGTCCAGGTGAAGGTCTGCGTCCTGCTGACGTCGCTGACCTTCCAGCCCTTGCTGTCGTTGTCCAGCTCGGCGAACCGGGCGTTGCCGCCGCTGCAGCTGCGCAGGCCCTTGGGGCCCTCGACGCTCTGCGGTTCGTACTTGATGTCGCCGCAGGGCACCGTGCGCGCGGCGCACTGTGCCTGGCGGCTCGCGGGGGCGTTGACGTATCCGTGCGCGCTGGCCGAGCCGGTCGGCAGGGTGAGGGCGAGGACGGGTGCCATACCGGCGCCGATGGCCGCGGCTATCTTCCGCTTCTTGTCCATGCGTACTCCTTCACGGTGCAGTGCTTCATGGGGGGCGGCGTGAAGTGCTCTCGTGGGGCGAGTGAGGGGCGAGTGAGCAGGTGGGGAATGGTGGGGGTGACGAGGGCGTTGCGGTCGAGCAGGGCCGGGGGTTCGCGGCTGCCGATTAGTCCAGACCATAGACTTCGGCCGGACGCGGTCAAGGTTGGTTTCCGGCCAGGTGAAGGGGTCTCCTGTGGAAGCAGTACGGTTCTCCGTCCTCGACCGTTCGCGCACCCGTGAGGGGCACGACGGCCCGGAGGCCCTGCGCGACACCGTGCGCCTCGCCCAGGACCTGGAGGCCCTCGGGTATCACCGCTTCTGGGTGTCCGAGCACCACGGTGTGCCGGGTGTCGCGGGGTCGGCGCCCACGGTCCTCGCGGCCGCCGTGGCGGCGGCCACCCGCACCATCCGGGTCGGCACGGGCGGCGTGATGCTGCCGAACCACCGGTCGCTCGTCGTGGCCGAGCAGTTCGGGGTGCTCGAATCGCTCTTCCCCGGCCGGATCGACATGGGGCTCGGCCGGTCGGTCGGCTTCACCGACGGGGTGCGCAAGGCGCTGGGGCACGACAAGCACGACGCCGAGGACTTCGCCGCCCAACTGGCCGAACTGCTCGACTGGTTCCGCGGCACGTCCGGCACGGGGGTGCGGGCCCGCCCCGCCGAGGGCCTGAGCGTCCCGCCGTACGTCCTGGCCGTGGGCGAGGGCGCGGCGATCGCCGCCGAGGCCGGTCTGCCGCTGGTCATCGGCGACCTCCGGGGCCGCGAGAAGATGCTGCGCGGCATCGAGCGGTACCGCGACGGGTTCCGGCCCTCGGCGTGGCTGGCCGAGCCGTACGTCATGATCTCGGGCACCGTCGCGGTGGCGGAGAGCGAGGAGGCCGCCCGTCGCCTGCTGCTGCCGGAGGCCTGGTCGATGGCGTACTCCCGCACGCACGGCACGTTCCCGCCGCTCCCGCCGGCCGAGCGCGTGGAGGCGATGGCCATGACGGAGAAGGAGCGCGGCTTCTACGAATCGGGGCTGACCGGCCAGGTGCACGGCACGGAGGAGCAGGTGGCGGAGGCGCTGGCGCTGGTGATCAAGGAGAGCGCCGCGCAGGAGGTGCTGGTGACGACCAGTACGTACGACCGCGCGGGCCTGCTGGACTCCTTCGGGCGGCTGGCCCGGGTGGCGGGCCTGACTCCGCCCGGGAACGCATAGGACGGGTCCCGCTCCTCGGCTTTCGCTTCTCGGGTCCCGCCCGCGTCGCGGTCCGGGATCGGCCCGGAGGCGGCGCGGACGGGCGCGGTGCCCCCGTGGCACGGGGGACGGTTCCAGCGGAGGCACCGCGGTCCCGGCGGCCCTCGCGGCTCCTCCGCGAGGGCTCCAGGGGGGGCGAGATCAGGCGCTCACGTGGTCGCCAGTGCCTCCGTCGGGGGCAGCCTGGCGGCGCGTACGGCCGGGTAGAACCCGGCGAGGCCGCCGATGACCAGCGTGGCGCCGATGCCGCCCGCCATCGCCCAGACCGGGACGACGGACGGCCAGCCCTGGTAGGCGGAGTAGCCGCCGGTGACGGCGATGCCCAGCAGCACGCCGCCGAGGCCGCCGAGGGCGGACAGGAGCAGCGCCTCGGCCAGGAACTGGGTGCGGATCTGACCCCGGGTGGCGCCGAGCGAGCGGCGCAGACCGATCTCGGAGCGGCGTTCCAGGACGGAGATGACCATGGTGTTGGCCACGCCGACGCCGCCCACGAGCAGGGCCACTCCGCCGAGGCCGAGCAGCAGTCCGCTGAGGGTGTCGTCGGTGGCTTCCTTGGCGGCCAGCGCGTCCGAGGGGCGCGAGACGTTGGCCTCGTTGGGGCTCTCGGGGTTGGTGGTGGCGCCGAGGACCGCCTGTACGTCGTTGACGGCCGACTCCTCGGCCCGCGTGAAGATGGTGGTCGGTGAGCCGTCGAAGCCCAGTTCGCGCTCCGCCGCGGTCCAGCCCACGAGGGCCGACGAGTCGAGCGAGGGCACGAGTTCGTTGGGGGCGAGCAGGCCGACGACGGTGAACCACCGGCCGCCGAGCCAGACCTTCACGTCCTCCCCCGCCCGGTGGACGCCGAGCTGCTCGGCGGCCTTGGGACCGAGGACGACGGACGGGTAGCGGCTGTTGGCGGCGTTGAGCCAGCGGCCGTCGACGATCTCGGCGCCGACCGACGTCGGCAGGTCCGTCCTGGCGGCCGAGACGTTGAGGCCGCCGGTCTCCTCCTCGGGCGTGCGGTCGCTGCGGTAGACCTTGGCGTCGGTCTTGCCGATGGCGGAGACCGACTCGACGTCGTCCATGGTGGCGATCATGTCGACCGACTCCACGGGGAGATGGGCCTCCCCGCCGCTGAAGTTCTGCCCGGGGGTGACGGTCAGGAGGTTGGTGCCCAGGGCCTGCAGCCTGCGGTTGAGGTCTTCGGTGGACGAGGTGGAGATGCCGACCACGCCGACCATCGCGGCGATGCCGATGGCGATGCCGAGCGCCGAGAGGAAGACCCGCATGGGACGGGAGCGCAGGCCGGAGCCGCCCACCCGCAGCACGTCGGCCGGGTTCATCCGGGCCGGCCTGGGCCGCCGCACGGGTTCGGGAGCGGCCCGCTCCAGCTCCTTGATCTCGGTCATACCGGCTCCTTGGTCTCGGTCATCGCACGGCCTCCTGGGGCACGAGGGACGAGGAGCCCCCGCCGGCGACCGAGTCGTGCTCGATCCGGCCGTCCTTGAGGCGCACCTCGCGGGGCAGGGTCGCGGCGATGTCCCGGTCGTGGGTGATGACCACCACGGTCGTCCCGGCCTCGTGCAGCTCGTGGAGGAGCTCGATGACGACCGCTCCGGACCGCGAGTCAAGGGCGCCGGTCGGCTCGTCGGCGAGCAGCAGCGGCGGATCGCCGAGCACCGCGCGGGCGATGGCCACGCGCTGCTTCTCGCCGCCGGACAGCTGGTGCGGCTCGTGGTAGAGCCGGTGGCCGAGCCCGACCCTGCGCAGCGCGCGCTCGGCGAGGCGGCGGCGCTCGCCGCGCGGCCTGCCGCTGTAGAGCAGCCCGTCCGCCACGCTGTCCAGCGCCGGTACGCCGTACGCCAGGTGGAACTGCTGGAAGACGAAGCCGATGGTGTCGGCCCGCAGCGCGGACAGTTCGCGGTCGGTCAGGTCGGCCACGTCGTGTCCGTCGATGCGCACCCGCCCGGACGAGGGGCGGTCCAGGGTGCCCATGATGTTGAGCATCGTGGACTTGCCCGACCCCGAGGGGCCGACGATGGCGAGGAGTTCGCCGCGCCGGATGACGAGGTCCGCGCCGCGCAGGGCGGCGACGTCCTCGTACGTCTTGGAGACCCCGGTCAGCTCGACGACGGGACGGTCCTGCCGGTCCGTGGCGGGCGCGGGGATCTCGCGGAGGGGCAGGCTCACTTGGGAACCCCCACGACGGTGCCTTCCTTGATGCCCTTTCCGGACACCTCGACCTTGCTGTCGGCGAACATGCCGAGCTTCACCGGGCGGTACTCGGTGCCGTCGGCGGTGACGACCTCCACGGCGTACCCTCCGCCGCGCTGGGCCACCAGGGCGGCCACGGGGACGACGAGGACGTCCTTGCGGGACTCCGCCTTCAGCGTGACCTCGACGGCGGCGGCCTGGTAGCGGCCGAGGCCCTTCTGGTCCTTCACCGTCAGCTCGACGGGCAGGGTGGCCTTGTCGTCGGACTCCCCGGAACCGGCGTCGCCCGAGCCCCCTGCGGAGTCGTCGCTCTGCGCGGTGGACGGCGTGCCGATGTCCGTCACCTCGGCCTCGACCGTGTTGTCGTCCGGGAGTTGGACGGTGGCCTTGGTGCCCTTCTCGACGAGGTCCTCGAACTGCACGTCGAGGTCGACGCTGACGATCCGCTCGGTGCCGGTCCAGGAGAGCACGTCGCCGCTCAGGGCGGCGCCCGGTGAGGCCTTGACGTCCGCGACGCGCCGGGCGTCGGGGGCGACCACGGCGTCCCCGGCCCGCACGGTGCCGGTCTCCTCGCGGTTCAGGTCGTCCTGCCAGTCCTTGACGGCTTCGGCCGTGGCGGAGTTGTACGTCTCGTCGACGGTGAAGCCCTTGTAGCCGAGGGCGCGGAGGTTCTTCTCCAGCATCTCGACGTCGTCCCCCTCGCTGCCCGACTGCAGGGTGCGGTAGAGGGGGAACGAGCCGTACAGGAGCGGGACCCGCTGCTGGTCGACGCGGTAGACGGTCTCGCCGCGCTCGACGACGGTGCCCTCCTCGGGCACCCAGGTGACGATGCCGTCGCCCGCGCTGCCGCCGGAGGCCCCTTCCTGGCCCGACTGCCCCGACTGGCCCGACTGCCCTGACTGCGCGGACTGGCCGTCGCCCGTGCCGGACGCCGAGGCCGGGGCCTGCACGGTGGTCGCGTCGCCGTAGCCGAGGTTGCCGTCGACGCTCTCGGTGTCGGTCAGTGTCGTGCGCTCCACCTTCGCGGTGGCCGGCGGTCCGGCGGGCGCGGAGCCCCCCGAGTCGCCGCCGTCGCCGCCGATGGTGCCGGTGGCGGCGACGCCGGCCGCCGCGGTCACGGTGATCGCGGCGAGCGCGACCAGCGAGGTGCGCAGCGGGCGGCGCCTGCGGCCGCCGCCGGGCGGTGGCTCCTCCTCGTCCGCCCCCTCCGCGGAGACGGGTTTCTCGGTGGAGGCGGCCTCCAGTTCGGCGGCGGTGTCCGGCGCCGCGGTCGTGTCGAGCGCGGCGCCGCCGGTCCGGTTCGCCGACACCTCGCCGGACCCGTGGCGTTCCAGCGCGCCGGACGCCTCGCCGGACAGGTGCGGTGCTTCGGTCTCGTCGCGGCTGGTCACTGCGGGACGCCTCCCCCTTGACCGTTGTTCATCATCATGCCGCCGCCGGGGTACTTGCTCTGGCAGGCGCCCATGGCCTTGGTGAACTCCGGGCCACCCGGGGTGATGCCGGTGCCGTTGATGTCGATCTTCATGTTGCTGCCCTCGATCTCCGGGTCGGGGAACTTGGCCAGCCCGTTCTCGCGCAGGCACTTGGCCCACGCCGAGACCTTCTTCGAGTCGAGGGCCGCGCCCCCGCCCCCGCCGCCGCCCAGGCCCTGCGGGGCCTTGTCCCGGCAGGCCTCCTCGGCCTTCTTGTACGACTCCGAGTTGAGGTCGACGCCGTCGCCGGGGGTGAGCCGGACGCCACCGGTGTCCTGCTGCGGGTCGGGGTAGTCGGCCGCCCCGTTCTCGCGCATGCACTTCGAGTACGCGAGGCCCTGGTCGAACGGGCTGGTCGGGGAGGCCGACGGGTCGTCCTTCGAGGAGGCGGCGGAGGAGTCTCCCGAGCAGCCCGTGAGGAGCGACCCGGTGACGAGGGCGGATACTGCGACGAGTACGGGTGCGATGGCTCGCTTGCGGGCGAATGCTCGCTTCTGTGTGATGAACATGGACCCAACTTCTACGCGGCGGGCGGTCACACGGCGGGCACAGAGCCGGGCGTCCGCACAGTGCCGGCATGGGTGGTGCGTCGTGCGCCGGGCAGGCCGGAACGGCCGCGTGCCGAGGGCGCGCGGCCGTTCCGGTTCGCCCCCCGGCGGGCGGGGGCGGTGGGCGCGGGGAGCCGGTCAGGGTTCGGCGCGCTCCGGGCTGCCCCGGACCTGTGGTGCACCGCGCCACGCCGTGAGCCTGTGCTCCTCCTCCTGCGTGCAGTCGATCCGCTTCATGGCCGCCTTGAGCAGCGGCGGCGCCATGACGGAGGTGACCACCGCGACCAGCACGATGATCGTGTACGTCCTGGTGTCGAGGATGCCGAGCCGCAGCCCGACCATCGCGACGATCACCTCGATGACGCCGCGCGCGTTCATCCCGGCGCCGAGCGCCAGCGCCTCCCAGCGGCTCAGTCTGCTCAGCCGCGCCCCGATGTAGGCGCCCGCGAACTTTCCGAGGATCGCGATCGCGAGGACGATCAGCGCGGCCGCGAGCACCGGCGGGTGGCGCAGGGCCCGCAGGTCGATGCGGAGTCCCGCGGTCGCGAAGAAGACGGGGGCCAGGACGGCGAGGACGACCATGCGCAGGGACGCCGTGCGGGCCCGGTCGAACTCCCCGCTGGAGCCGATGAGCATGCCGCAGAGGTAGGCCCCGAAGACCGCTTCGAGGCCGAGCGCCTGGGTGCCGGCCGACGCGAGCAGGATCATCGCGGCGGCCGCCGAGACGGTCCGCTCGTCCGAGCCCCTGCACAGCCGCAGGGCTCTGCGGACGACCGGGCGGCCGATCAGCAGCGCGAGCAGGAGGACCAGCAGGAGCGAGCCGATGGCCTCGGCGAAGACACCCGCGGTCAGTCCGCCCACGGTCATGGCGGAGACCACGGAGAGCATGAGCCAGCCGAAGGTGTCGTCGATCATCCCCGCGGCCAGGGTCAGTTGGCCCACGTCGCGGTGGATGAGGTTCATGTCCATCAGCGTCTTGGCGATGACGGGGATGGCGCTGACGCACATCGCCACGCCCAGGAAGAGCGCGAACATCTGCCGGTCGGCCGCGCCGATGCCGAGCATGCGCGCGAGCGGGTAGCCGAGGCCGACCCCGAGGGCGAGGGGCACGAGCAGCCCCGCGAGGCTGACGCGCAGCGCCGTACTGCCCCGGCGCCGGATCATCCGCAGGTCCATCTCGATGCCGGTGAGCCCGACGAGGAGGAGCACCGCGAGCTGTCCGACCGCGTCGAGGAGGTGGACCTGCCCGGGGTCGGAGGGCAGGAGCCACGCCGCGGCGTCCGGCGCCACCCAGCCGAAGAGGGACGGGCCGAGGAGGACGCCGGCGCTCAACTCCCCCACGATCGCGGGGAGTCCGCAGCGGGCCGCCAGCCTGCCGAGCATGATGGCGAGCAGCAGCAGCACGCCGATCTGCAGCAGGAAGATCAGCAGGGCGTGTGCCGCGATCGGCGGCACCGGCGCGGCCCACACCAGGTCGGCGGCCGCGGGCGGCCCGGCGCTGTGCACCGCGTTCACCTCCCGGGCCGGGATCCGGCGCCCCGTTCACCGGCCACGGCCGGTACGCCAGGGGAGAGTTCGCTGTACCGGCGGAAGCCGTAGAGCAGGGCGCTCGCGTGGCGGAAGCGCTCGACGGAACGCACCGCCCCGACGACGATCACATGGTCGCCGGAGGGGTGGGTGCGCTCGACGGTGCACTCGGCGACGGCGTGCGCGGCCTCGATCAGGGCGGGGCTGCGGGTGCGGCCGGACGGCCGCCAGGCGACGCGCTCGAACCGGTCGGGCGCGCCGGAGGCGAAGAGCGCGGCCACCCAGCCGGCCTCGCCGTGCAGCAGGTTGACCGCGAACGCGCCGCTGGCGAGCACCGCGCCCAGGGTCGGGCTGCCGCTGCGCAGGCACGTCAGGAGCGTCGGCGGGTTCACGCTGAGGCTGCACAGCGAGGAGCACGTCATGCCGCGGGGCTCCGCGCTGTCGTCCCGGGCCGTCACGACCGACACGCCGGTCGGGAACGACGCCATCATGTCGCGGAACTCGGTGTCCATGTGCCTCGCTCACACCCCGTCGCGCATGCGCTTGAAGTACTCGTTCTGCGTCGGCAGGGTGCGCACCAGCGACCGCGCCTTGTCCTTGATCGCCTGGAACTCGGCGAGCGCCTCCTTCTCGTCGACCAGGTCGAGGGCGGGCGACGGCTTCACGGGGATGCCGCCGGTGCCGAGCAGGACGCAGTTGTACGAGTAGGGCGGCAGGCCGTGGTAGCGCGGGTAGACCGTGCCGGTGTCGGGGACCTTGCTCTCCCACAGTTCGAGGCGCTCGGCCAGCGCGTCGGGCACCGCCCGGGTCTTGGTGTCCCGCCAGTACTGGTTGTCGGCCCGCTTCGCGCCCCGGTAGTGCAGGACGAGGAACTCGCGTACGCCGTCCATCACATGGGTCAGGGCGCTGTTGTACTGCTCGCGCAGCGAGCGGTCCCAGTCGGCCGCCGGGTAGTACTTGACCAGCTGCTCGATCGCGTAGTGGATGAAGAAGATCCCGGTCGACTCCAGCGGCTCGACGAAGCCGCTGGACAGGCCGACGGCCACGCAGTTGTTGACCCAGGAGCGGCGGCTGCGGCCGATCCGCATCCGGATGTGGTTGGCGGGCACGTCGGCCGCGGCGGGCCCGACGAACTCGCGCAGCGTGCGCTCGGCCTCGTCGGGGTCGAGGTAGTCGCGCGCGTAGACGTATCCGGTGCCGATGCGGCTGATCAGCGGGATGGTCCAGATCCAGCCCGCGTCCTGGGCGGTGGCCGTGGTGCAGGGGCGGATCGGGTCCTTGTCCATGTCCATGGGGACCTGGAGGGCGACCGCGCTGTCGTTGGGCAGGGTGTCCTGGTAGGGCACGAACGGTTCCTCAAGCGCCTTGTTCAGGAGCAGGCCGCGGAAGCCGGTGCAGTCGACGAAGAGGTCGCCTTCGAGCAGGCCGTGCTCGGCGGTCCGTACGTGTGTGAGCCAGCCGCGCTCGTCCTGGCCGACGTCCACGACGTTGTCGACGATGTGCCGCACGCCGCGCTGGGTGGCGTACTTCGTGAGGTACTTGGCCAGGAGGTGCGCCTCGAAGTGGTAGGCGTACGGGAATTGGGCGCCCTGGTACTCGGCGATCGTGTTCGGCGGCGCCTCGCCCTCGACGAAGTCCTGTTCCAGGAGGCGGTTGTCCAGGTAGCGGGGGCTGCGGTCGGCGTCGATCACCGAGGCCATCACGAAGCAGTCCACGTCGAACCGGTCGGTGGTGGGGTGGCGCAGCCACCAGTCGGTGAGGGGGAAGCCCTTGACCGACCTGAGCTGCTCGAAGGGGTGGTAGAAGTGGTGCCCGGGCTCGCGCCAGTCCTCGAAGCGGACGGCGAGTTTGTACGTGGCGTTGCAGGCGGGCATCCAGTCCCGCTCGGCCAGGCCGAGGAACTCGAAGAAGTGCCTGATGTCGCTGAACGTGGCCTCGCCGACGCCGATGGTGCCGACGTCCGCCGACTCCACCAGCGTGATCTTGATCCGGTCGCCGAAGGCCGCCGTCAGATACGCGGCGGTCATCCAGCCGGCCGTGCCCCCGCCGACGATGACGACGTTGCGTACAGGAGCATGCGTCATTTCCCCCACCCCACTTTGATGATCGAGCACCGATGCGCCAATGCACCGATGCGTGCCGGTGCGTCGACGCACCGACGCACCCGCCGCGGCCTACCGGCCGCGTTCGTCCTGCCCGCGCAGCGTGATCGCGCCGGCCGGGCACCTCGCGGCCGCGCCGCGTACCGCGGCGGCCGCACCGGGCCCGGGCCGTGCCGCCTTGAGCAGCACCTTCCCGTCGTCCTCCGACTGGTCGAACACAGCGGGTACGTAGCTCATGCACAGGCCGGAGCCCGCGCACCTGCCGCGGTCGACGCGTACCTCCATCTCTCTCCCCCTCTCGCCGGGTCGCCCCGGGCTCACCAGGTGACCGGCAGCCGCTCCACGCCGTACGCGGTCGACCGGACGCGGAACTCGACGTCCCGCGTGGGCACCGCGAGCCGCAGGCCGGGGAAGCGCCGCAGCAGCGCCGCGTAGGCGATGCGGAGCTCCATCCGGGCCAGGGCGGCGCCGATGCAGTGGTGGATGCCGTGCCCGAACGCGACGTGCGGCACGGGTTCCCTGGTCACGTCGAGCCGGTCGGGCCCGGGGGTCAGCGCCGGGTCGCGGTTGGCCAGCGGGATCGAGCAGACGACGGTGTCCCCTGCCCTGATCAGCCTGCCGCCGAGCGTGACGTCCTCGACGGCGGTGCGGGGCGTCGGGGCGTGCGGCACGGACAGGTAGCGGAGCAGCTCCTCGACGGCGCGGTCGAGGGCCGCGGGGTCGTCGCGCACCAGGTCGAGCTGGCCGGGGTTCTCCAGGAGCGCGAGGGCGCCGAGGCCCAGCATGCCGGAGATGTTGTCGAGTCCGGCGAGCATCAGCAGGATGCAGATGCCCCGCAGTTCCTTGTCGGTGAACTCGGCTCCGTGGTCGCGCACCAGCATGCCGAGGAAGCCCTCGTCGGGGTCCTTGCGCTGCCGGGCCACCAGTGCGGCGAGGTAGCGGGTGAACGCCGATCCGGCGGCGGTGCGCTCCTGGCGTCCGCCGCCGGTGGCCAGGTGGGCGTGGCAGCGGCGCAGGAAGTCGTCGCGGTCGTCGCGGGGCACGCCGATGAGTTCGCACAGCACCGGTCCCGGGATCGCCGACGCGAACAGCTCGGCGAGGTCGGCGGGGCGTCCGGCGCGCTCCATGGCGTCGAGGCGCTCGGTGACGATGTCCTCGATGCGGGGCTGGAGTCTGCGCATCCGCCGGACCGTGAACTCCGGTGTCAGCATCTTCCGCAGCCGGGTGTGTTCGGGCGGGTCGTAGTCCATCAGGAGCCCGACGCCTTCGTCGGGCCGCCCGTCGTCGCCGGCCGGTGCGCGCGAGCCGAAGCGGCGGCGGGTGGAGAACCGGACGTGGTCGCCGAGGACCTTGCGCACCTCGTCGTGGCCCGTGACCAGCCAGAGCGGCTCGCCGCCCGCGCCGGGGGCCAGGCTGACGCGGGTGACGGGCCCGTCGGCGGCGAGGCGGCGCAGGTCGTCGGCCGGGTCGAAGCGGGTGCGGCGGGTGTGCAGCGGTACGGCTGCGGTCTCGTGCGGCATGTCGCCCCTTACCAGGCCACCGGCAGCGTCTCCACGGCCTTCGACGTGAAGCGGAGTCGGTCGCGCGGCACGGCGAGCCGCACCTCGGGGAACCTGCGCAGCAGTTCCGCTATGGCGATGCGCAGTTCCATCCTGGTCAGCGGTGCGCCGAGGCAGTAGTGGATGCCGTGTCCGAACGCCATGTGGCGGCTGTTGTCGCGGGTGATGTCGATGGGTTCCTGCGGCTCCCCCGGCGAGGCGGTGTTGTTGGCGCCGAGCAGCGAACAGGCGATGGACTCCCCCGCCTTGACCGTCTTGCCCCCGACGGTGACGTCTTCGAGGGCGGTGCGGGGTGAGGCGTGCGAGATGATCGACACGCTCCGGATCAGCTCCTCCACCGCGTGGTCGATGAGCTCGGGACGCTTCTTGAGGAGGGCGAGCTGGTCGGGGTTCTCCAGCAGGGCGAGGATGCCGAGGCCCAGTGTGCCGCCCACGTTCTGGATGAAGGAGGCGAGGAGTGTCGCGGCGGTGCCCGTCAGTTCGGCGGGGCTGAGGTCGGCGCCGTGCCGTTGGATGAGCCGGCCGAGCAGGTCCTCGCCGGGGTCGCGGCGCTTTCGCGCGGTGAACTTGCTCAGGTAGATCAGGTACGAGTTGCCGGCCGCGTCCCGCTGGTCCCTGTCGGGGTTGTCGATGCGGTTGGTGTCGAGGTGGCGGGCCAGTTCGGCCTGGTCGTCCCGGGGTATGCCGAGCAGCGTGCAGCCGATCAGGCTGGTGGTGGGCCACACGAAGTGCGGTACGAGGTCGATCGGCTGCTCGGCGCCCTCCATGGCGTCCAGGCGCTCGGTCACGATCTTCTCGACGAGGGGTTCCAGGGTGCGCACCCGCCGCAGGGTGAACTCGCCGGTGAGCATCTTCCGCAGCCGGGTGTGCTCGGGCGGGTCGTAGTGCAGCAGGTTGCCGGGCTGGACGAGGCGTCGGGAGTCCTCGATGTTGTCCGCGGGCGGCAGTGTGGTGAACCGCTCCGTGTCGCCGAGCACCGCCCGCACCTCGTCGTATCCGGTGGCGAGCCAGGCGCGTTCCATGGTTCCCGGCGGGGTGGTCTCGACGAGCGGCGACTGTTCGGTTTCATCCAATGGCTTGGGCATTCTCGGAATCCTTTCGCCCTTTCCTACGAGTCTGAATTTTGTTCCGCACACCCGTCAAGGATGTCCAAGTGTCCACCTGGCCGCGCTCACCAGCGGACGAGGAGTTCGTCTATTCCGTAGTTCGGTGTCCAGGTGCGGAATCGGATTTCCTCCGCGGGTACGGCGACGCTCAGCTCGGGGAACCGGTGGAACAGGGCCGCGATCGCGATGCGCAGCTCGACCCGGGCCAGTACGGCGCCCAGGCAGTGGTGGACGCCGTGCCCGAAGGCGAGGTGTCCGGAGTTGTCGCGGGTGATGTCGAGGGTGTCCTGCGGCACCCCGTCCACCGGGGTGCGGCTGACCGCGAGCAGGGAGCAGATCACGGACTCCCCGGCCCGGATCAGGTGCCCGCCGACGGTGACGTCCACCAGGGCGGTACGGGGTGTGGCGTTCTGCACGGACGAGACGTGGCGGATGAGTTCCTCCACCGCCGAGGTGATCAGGTCCGGCCGCTCCTGGAGGAGGGCGAGCTGGTCGGGGTGGTCGAGCAGGGCCAGCGGGCCGAGGCCCAGCATGCCGCCGATGTCCTCCAGGCCGGAGCCCATGATGGCGGCGGCCATGCCGGTCAGTTCCTCGTCGGTGAGCTCCGCGCCGTGCCGGCCGATCACCATGCCCAGCAGGTCGTCGCCGGGGTCGCGGCGCTTCTGCCGGACGAGCCTGCGCATGTAGACCATGTACGCGTTCACGGCCGCCCGCTGCCGCTCACGTTGCTCGCGGCTGGTGTGCCGGCCGAAGCCGGTGCCGGTCCTGCTGATGTTCAGGTTGCGGGCGAGTTCGGCCGCGTCGTCGCGGGGCACGCCGAGCAGTGCGCAGCCCACCAGGCCGGGGATGGGCCAGGCGAAGTGCCGTACCAGGTCGGCGGGTTGTCCCGCGCCCTCCAGCGCGTCAAGGCAGTGCGCCACGGTCTCCTCGATGAAGGGTTCCAGCCTGCGGATGCGCCGGAGGGTGAACTCGGGGGTGAGCATCTTGCGCAGCCGGGTGTGCTCGGGCGGGTCGTACTGGCGCAGGTTGCCGACCTCGATCTGTGGCTTCCCGCCGCCCCTGCCGTCGTCGGGCGGCAGCATGCTGAACCTGTCGTCGCCGAGGATCGCCCGCACCTCGTCGTAACCGGTGGCGAGCCAGTGGCGGGCCGGGGCGCGCCCGCCGGTGTCCAGTTCGACGAGCGGTGTGCGGGCGCCGAGTTCCGTCAGTTCGGGCACGGGTTCCAGCCCGTTCCTGCGCGTGTGCGCGGAGGTGCTCACTGCCTTCGACATTCAGGGTCCCTTTCGCCCTGTGAAACTCGTGGCGATTTCCGATTCCCGGGGCTCTGCGGTCCCGTCCGGGAATTTGTTTCTCCTCATTCCTTTCCGGTGTCGGCCGCGGCCCTGAGCCTGTCCGCGACGATTCCTCCGATCTGTGCCGAAGGCGCGGGCTGCAGCATGGTGTAGTGGCTGGCGGCGATTTCGTGGGATTCGATGTCGCCGCCGATGTAGGGCCGCCAGCTCTCGCCGGAGACGGCTGCCGGGGTGTCCGCGGGCCGGTCCTCGGCCGCGACGAAGAGCAGCAGGTCGCCCTGGAAGCGGCGGGGTGTGTGGTGCGGGGTGAGCCGTCCGACGTTGTCGATGACCTGGCGCATGTTCGCCCTGAGTCCTTCGTCCATGTCCTGGCCGATGTTCTCGTCGGGCGGCAGCCCGAGGTCGCTCGCCCTGGGCGTGGACGTGTCGTCCTGGCCGCCCGTCTCGGGCTCGACGTTGCTGTACTGGGCTCCGCCGAACCCTTCGGGGTAGCCGTCGATCACCCCGAGGAGCCGGACCTGTTCGCCCTGTTCCTCCAGGCGGGTGGCGACCGCCTGGGCGATGAGGCCGCCGAGGGACCAGCCGAGCAGGTGGTAGGGGCCGGTGGGCTGGACGGTCCTGATCCGTTCCGCGTAGTCGGCCGCCATCTCCGCCAGGCTCTGCGGCAGCGGTTCCGGGGCGGCGAGTCCGCGGGCCTGCACGCCGTACACGGGCCTGTCCTGCGGCAGGTGCCGCAGCAGGGCGGCGTACGCCCAGCTCAGTCCCGTACCGGTGTGCATGCAGAACAGCGGCGGCAGGCTGCCCTTGGGGCGCAGCGGCAGCAGCATCTCCAGGTCGCCGTGGTCGCCGCCCGCGCGCCGCCCGGCGGTGCGGGTTCCTGCGCGGCCCTTGCCGCGGAGCGTGACGAGGCCGTCGGCGGTCCGCCTGGCCCGTTCGCCCGTGCGCAGCATCCGCTCGCCCCCGGCCCCGAACGGGCAGGCGACGAACCGTTCACCGGTCGGCCCCGGCGCCTCGGCGTAGCCGCGGGCGAGGGACGAGCCGGCGACGTACAGGTCTCCCGTGGCGCCCGGCGGGACCGGTCGCAGGAAGTCGTCGAGGACGAGGGCGCGGGTGTTGGGCACGGGCCTGCCGGCGGGGGCCGGGTCGGGCAGCGACTCGCCGGGACCCGTGCGGAGGCCGAGCCACGGGCCACCGGTCTCGGCGGAGCCGTGGGCGCTGACCAGGGCGGTCCGGGGGTGGTCCGCCAGCCAGGCCCGGGTGTCGTCGACGGCCGCGGGGCCGCCGGCGCCGACCACCGTCACCTCCGCGAACGGCGCCTCACCGGCCGCCCTGTCCGGCGCGGTCGGCAGCAACTCCCGCACGGTGACGAGGTGTTGTGCCCCGCCGGGACCGGCGGTCGGCACGGCGTCCTCGCCGGGTGTGCCGAGGCGGACACCACCGCCCGCGCACAGGGCGGACAGCAGCGGTGTCAGCAGCGCGGACACCGGGGCCCGTACGTCGAGGAGCGTCACCCCGTGGTGTGCGGGGGCGGCGTGCTGGTGGTGCACCGCGTGGTCGACGAGCGTGCGGTGCTCGACGACGGCGCCGGCGGCGGTCCCGTCGGCGCTGTCCGCCTCCGTGGTGCCGAGCACGAGTGCCGCCTGCCGGGGCAGGGGCGGCGCGAGCGGCGGACCGGCCTGCGGGGAGGCGCCGTTGGTGGCGGCGAGCCGCGGGTCGTCGAGCAGCAGGACGGGCACCGTCACGCCGTCGCCGAGCAGCGGCGCCATGGCCGTCGCGCAGATCAGAGCGGCGGGGGTGACCTGCCGCAGACAGGAGGCGACGTCCTCCATGGGCCGGTTCGGGTCGGCGATCAGGCAGGCCGCACCGGATTTGAGCACGCCGAGCAGCGCGACGACGAGGCCGGTGGTGGGCGGCAGCGCGAGGACGACCACGTCCTCGGCGCCGATGCCGTGCTCGGCGAGGCGCCGGGCGAACCGGCCGGACGCGTCGTCCAGCGCGCCGTGGGTGAGCGGACCGTCGTGGTCCATGACGGCGACGGCGTCGGGGGCCAGCGCCGCCTGCTCGGCGAGCAGTTCGACGACGGTTCCGTCCGGGACCCGTGCCGCCGTGGCGTCGTGGGTCTCCAGCAGCAGGCGGCGCTCCTCGTCCAGGAGGAGTTCCACCTGGCTCAGCCGCAGTTCGGGGTCGTCGGCGACCTGCTGGAGGACGCGGGTGAGCCGCTGGGCGAGTGCGGTGGCGGTGGACCGGTCGAACAGTTCGGCGGCGTAGCGGATCGTGCCGTCGACGCCGTTCGGACCGCTGTCGGAGCCGTGCCGTTCGGTGAGAGCGACCACGAGGTCGGCCTCGCCCGCCGGTGTTCCGACGGGCAGGCGCGTGGTGCGCAGGCCCGGCAGCTCGGGCGACTCCCACATCTCGGCGGAGTCGCCGAGGATGTCGAGCACCGCCTGGAACACGGGGTGGTGGCCCGCCTCGGGCAGCGCCAGCGCGTCCACGAGGCGGCCGAAGGGCACGTCGGGGTTCTGGACCGCGCGCTGGTAGGTGTCGCGTGCCCGGCGCAGCAGTTCGCGGTACGTGGGGTCGCCGGAGGTGTCCGTGCGCAGGGCCAGCGGGTCGGCGAACGGGCCGACGAGGCCGTCCAGGTCGCCTTCCTCGTCCCGGCGCGGCAGCACCGTGCCCAGCGTGACGTCGGTGCCCGCGCCGAGCCCGGAGAGGAGCAGCGCGAGCGCGGCCTGCACGACCATGAAGAAGGTCGCGCCGTCGGCCTCGGCGATCTCGGTGAGCCGGATGTGCGTGGCGCTGTCGAGGGCCAGCGGCACCTCGTCGGCCCGGTGGGACGGCAGGGGCGGCCGCGGCCTGTCGGCGGGCAGCTCCAGTTCGGTGGCGGCGTCCGCCAGGGCCTTCTTCCAGTGGGCGAACTGCTCGCCGATCAGGCTGTCGCGGTCCTCCTCGTCCCGGAGCATCTCCTGCTCCCAGAGCGCGTAGTCGGCGAACTGCAGGGGCAGGGGCGCCCGTTCGGGTGCGCGGCCCTCCCGGCGTGCGCCGTAAGCGGCCGCCAGGTCGCGGACCAGGACGATCAGCGACGCGTCGTCCGTGGCGATGCGGTGCACGACGAGGAGCAGCACGTGTTCGGTCTCCGCGAGCGCGAACAGGTGCGCCGTCCAGGGTGTTTCGCGGGCGAGGTCGAACTCGTGCGCGGCGTGGTCGGTGAGGAGACGCGGCAGCTCGTCCTCGGTCGTGGAGGTCACGGGCAGGACGGGACGGGCGGCTTCGGCGTCCAGGACACATTGGCGTACGTCCTCGGGGTGTACGTCATCGCCCTCGCCGCCTGCACCTGTGGCTGTGCCTGTGCCTGTGCCTGTGCCTGTGCCTGTGCCGACGAACGTCGTCCGCAGGATGTCGTGTCGTGCCGCGACGTCTCCCAGCGCGGCCTCCAGCGCCTCCCGGTCGAGCCGGCCGCCCAGGCGCAGCGCGATGGAGGTCCGCTGGGCGGCGGAACCGGGGTTGGCGTTCGCGAGCCGCCAGGTCCGCAACTGGCCCGCGGTGACGGGGATCTCGTCGGGGTGGTCGACCGGACGCAGCTCCGGGAGCTCCTTCGACGTCAGCATCCGGGCCACGCCCAGCGGAGTGGACTCGCCGAAGAATCGCCGCATGCTCAGTTCGAGGCCGAGCTCCTCACGGATCCGCGCGGAGAGGCGCATCGCCAGGCCCGAGTCGCCGCCCAGGTCGAAGAAGTTGTTGTCGACGCCGACCCGCTCCAGGCCGAGGACCTCGGCGAACAGCGCGCACAGGGTCGCTTCGAGCTCGGTCTCCGGCTCCCGGCCCGAGATGCGGCCTGCGAAGTCGGGCCGGGGCAGCGCCCCGCGGTCGATCTTGCCGTTGGCGGTGAGCGGCAGTTTCTCCAGGACCACCACGGCGGCGGGCCGCATGTACTCGGGCAGTTCCTTCGCCAGGTGGTCGTGGACGGCCTGGATCTCCAGGTCCTCGGTCTCGGGCACGATGTAGCCGACGAGGCGTTTGTCGCCGGGCCGGTCCTCGCGGGCGATCACCGCGGCCTGCCGTACGCCGGGGTGCGCCGCGAGCGCCGCCTCCACCTCGCCCGGCTCGACGCGGAACCCGCGGACCTTGACCTGCTCATCCGCCCGGCCGACGAACGACAGCTGCCCGTCGGCCGTCCAGCGGGCCAGGTCACCGGTCCGGTACATCCGGCCGCCGTCCCCGAAGGGGCACGCCACGAAGCGTTCCGCCGTCAGGCCGGGCCGTCCCACATAGCCTCGGGCCACGCCCGGCCCTGCGACGTACAGCTCACCTGTCGCCCCGGCCGGGACCGGGTGCAGGAAGCCGTCCAGGACGTACGTCCGTACGTTGTCCAGCGGGCGTCCGATCGCGGGGGGCTTGTCCTGCGGCCTGATGTCCTCGTCGACGGGTCCTGCGGTGGCCATGACGGTGGCTTCGGTGGGGCCGTAGGTGTTCCACACCCGCGCCTGCGCCGTCCAGCGGCTGGCGAGGCCGGCGGTCATCAGTTCGGCGCCGAGGACCCAGTTCCGCACTCCGGGGACGGCGGCGGGGTCGAGCATCGTGAGCAGGGAGGGCACGACGCTGGCCGTGCTCACCCCGGCCGACTCGATCATCTCCGCCAGCGCCGAAGGCTCCGCACGCTCCTCCGACGAAGCGACCGCCAACGTACCGCCACCGGACAGCGTCACCGCCACATCCAGCACCGCCGCATCAAAACTGAACGACGCGAACTGCAGGACACACGTCCCCTCATCCACACCCAGCACCGGACGCATCGCCGCCGCGAGATTCGCCACGCCACCATGCGCCACACCCACACCCTTGGGCCGCCCCGTCGAACCCGACGTATAGATCACGTAGGCGAGCCGGTCCGGTCCGGCGGACGCGCCCAGCGGTTCGGCGGACTCGACAGCCAAGGCCTCCGCGATGTCCGCCGCATCCAGCGGTACGGCCCTCGCCCCGCCGACCGACACCTCCGCCAGGCTCTCCGCGACGCCCAGCACAACAGCCGCACCACTGTCGGCCACCATGAACGACAACCGGTCCACCGGGTACTCGGGGTCCAGCGGGACGAAAGCGCCCCCCGCCTTCCACACCGCAAGCTCCGCCACCACCATGTCGACGCCACGCGGCAGACACAGACCCACCCGCGACTCCGGATCCACCCCGAGCCCGACCAGATACCGCGCAAGACGATTCGCCCGCGCCTCCAACTCCCCGTACGACAAGACATCCGCACCACACTGCACCGCCACCACATCCGGCGTGCGCACCGCGTGCGCGGCGAACAGTTCGGGGACCGAGGTGTCCGGGTGGGAGACGTCCGTGGTGTTCCAGGTCTCCAGGACGCGGGTGCGTTCCGCGGCGTCGGAGAGCTGCAGCCTGCCGACGGGGGCCTGCGGGTCGGCGGCCATCTGGCGCAGGGCGCGCAGCAGCCGGTCGAGGAGGGCGCGGGCCGCCTCCTCGTCGAAGGCGTCAGGGCGGTGGGTGAGCCGCATCCGCAGCCCGTTGAGGGGGTCGACCACCAGGCCGAGGGGGTAGTTGATGGACTCGCGCATGCCGGCTTCGGTGAGCTCCACTCCGGCGGGGCCCGGCTCGCGGGTGTTCCCGTCGTCCTCCGTCGACGCGTCCATCCCGGTGGGGAAGCTCTCGAACGCCATGAGGGTGTCGAACGTCGCTCCGCGTCCGGCCACGCGCTGGATGTCGCCCAGGCTGAGGTACTGGTGGTCCATCAGGGCGGACTGCCGGGTCTGTACGTCCGTGAGGACGTCGGCGACGGTCGTCGCCGGGTCGAACCGCACCCGTACGGGGACGGTGTTGATGAACAGTCCGAGCATGTTCTCCATGCCGGGCAGGTCCGCGGGCCGGCCGGCCACGGAGGCGCCGAACACCACGTCCTGGCGCCCCGCCAGCTGGCCGACGACCAGCGCCCACGCGGTCTGGACGACCGTGTTCAGGGTGACGCCGCCGGCGCGGGCCAGCTCGCCGAGTGCTCGGTCGAGTGCGGGGCCCGCCACGGCGAAGACCTCGCCGGACGTCGCGTTCGGGTCCGTCCCGGCGACGGCGCCCGGTGCCATGGGGACGACCTGCGTCGGCTCGTCCGTGCCGGACAGCTCCGCCCGCCAGGCTTCCTGCGCCGCCTCCTTGTCCTGCTCCGCCAGCCAGGCCAGGTAGTCGCGGTAGGGCGTCACGGGCGGCAGACCCGCCGCGGTGCCTCCTGCTTCGTAGCAGGCCCACAGTTCGCGGCGCAGAACGGGCAACGACCAGCCGTCGAGGACGATGTGATGGAGCGTCACCATCATGCGGTGGCGGTCCTCGCCGGTCCGGGCGAGGAGCACCTTCACCAGGGGTGGCTTCGCCAGGTCGAAGCCCTTGGCCCGCTCCTCCCTGCCGATCCGCTCGGACTCCTCCCACGCCGCGTCCTCGTCGAGGTCGCAGAGGTCCTCCTCGCGCCACGGCAGGGTCGCGCAGCCGGCGACGACCTGCACGGACTGCCCGGAGCCCGCCACCTGACGGAAGCCCACCCGCAGGCTGGCGTGCCGGTCGAGGAGCGCCTGCCAGGACGCGCGCAGGCGTGCCGTGTCGAGCGGCCCTTCGAGGCCGACGATCATCTGCTCGACGTACACGTCGGTGCTCTGCCGGTCGAACAGGGCGTGGAAGAGGAGGCCTTCCTGCAGTGGCGACAGCGGCCAGATGTCCACCAGGTCCGGGGCGGCCGTCTCCAGCTTCTCGACCTGTGCCTGGTCGAGGGTGACCAGTGGGAAGTCGGACGGGGTGTGGCCGCCCGCGGTGGGCTCGTCGACGTGTGCGGCCAGGCCGGTCAGCATCGCCGCCCAGGCCTCGACCAGCGCCCGTGCCGCCGTCTCGTCGAGCAGCCGTCGCGGCCAGGCCAGGCTCAGCGTGAGCCGCGGCCCGCCTGCGGTGTCGTGGACCACACCGGTGACCTCCAGCGGGTGCGCCACGGGGAAGCGGCCGCCCGCGGGGTCGCCCGCCGGCGCCTCACCGGCGTCGTCCGGCGCGCCGCCGGGGATCCGGCCGAGGTAGGTGAAGCCGATCCGGGCGGTGGGCAGGGCCGCGAGCGTGGCGGCGGTGTCCTGGTTGAGCCGGCGCAGCAGGCCGTGGCCGAGCCCGTCGCCGGGCACCGCGCGCAGTTGTTCCTTGACGCGTTTGACGGCGTCGCCCGCGGCCGGGCCGCCGTCGCGGAGGTCTTCGAGGTCGTCGCCGCCGGTCGTCCCTGCGTCGACGCGGACCGGGTGGGTGCCGGTGAACCAGCCGATGGTGCGGGAGAGGTCCATGGTCCCGGTCAGGGCCTCGCGGCCGTGGCCCTCCACGTCCACGAGGAACCCGCCGTCCGGCGTGCCGCCTTCGCACCACTCGGCGACGGCGGCGGCGAGCCCGGTCAGGAGCACGTCGTCGACGCCCGCGTGGAACGCCTCGGGTACGCCGGTCAGGAGCGCCGACGTGACGTCGGCGGGGACGGTCACGGACACCCGCCGCACGGTGTCGGCGAGGTCGAGTGCCGGGTCCATGGGCAGCGCGGTGAGCTGTGGGTCGGGTCCCTGGAGCAGTTGGGTCCACGCGTCGAGCTCGGCCGTGCGTGCCGCGTCCGTGGCCTGTTCCGCCAGGGCGCGCGCCCAGTGGCGGAACGAGGTGGGGACCGGCGCGAGTTCGGGCGTACGGCCCGCAGTCGTCGCGGCGCACGCCTGTTCCAGGTCGGGCAGCAGGATCCGCCACGACACGGCGTCCATCACGAGGTGGTCCACGACCAGGACGAGGCGTCCTGCGGTGTCCGGGCCCAGGTCGAGCCAGACCACCTGCAGCATGACGCCGGCCCGCGGGTCGAGCCGCTCCACGGCGGCCCGGGTCTCCTCGGCGATCGTCGCGGGCAGGTCCTCGGGGGCCGTGCCGGTCGCGTCGAAGCGGCGGACGAACGATCCGGCAGGCACGGTGCCGGGCCCGGACACCACGAGCCTGCGCCCGGGTTCGGTCTCCAGGCGGGCCCGCAGCGCGTCGTGGTGGTCGACCAGCGCCCGCACCGCGTCGGCCAGGGTCTCGGTGCGCAGGCCCGCGGGGGCCTCGACCACGGCGGACTGGACGACCTTGCCGAGCGCGTCGACGCCGACCCGGTCGATCAGTTCGTGCATCACCGGTGTCAGCGGCACCTCGCCGGTGCCGGAGTCGCCAGGGCCGGTGCCGACGGTGTCGGACGGGACGGCGACCAGGGCCAGGGCCGCCGGGGTGCGGTGCTCGAAGACCTGCCGGGCGGTGATCGCGAGGCCCGCGCGCCGGGCGCCGGACACCAGCATCATCGACGAGATGGAGTCGCCGCCGAGCGCGAAGAACGAGTCCTCGGCGCCGGCCCGCTCGACGCCGAGCACCTCGGCGAACAGGTCGCACAGGACGGCCTCGACGGGGGTCCGCGGGTCACGGCCGCCGGGCATGGCGAGTTCGGGGGCGGGCAGCGCGGAGCGGTCGAGCTTGCCGTTGACGGTGAGGGGCAGCGCGTCGAGGACGACCACCGTGGCCGGGACCATGTACTCGGGGAGCCGGGTGGCGGCGAAGGCGCGCAGGGCTTCGGTGTCCAGGGCGGGGCCTGCGGCGCCGTCCTGCGCGCGCGTGGGGCCGGTGTCCGTCGCCGGGACGACGTACGCGACGAGGCGTTTGTCGCCGGGCAGGTCCTCGCGGGCGATCACCGCCGCCTCGCGCACGGCCGTGTGTCCGGCCAGGACAGCTTCGACCTCGCCCGGCTCGATCCGGAAGCCGCGCAGCTTCACCTGCTCGTCGGCGCGCCCGGCGAACGACAGTTGTCCGTCGGCGGTCCAGCGGGCCAGGTCCCCGGTGCGGTACATGCGCCCGGCGTCCCCGAAGGGGCAGGCCACGAAGCGTTCCGCCGTCAGGTCGGGCCGTCCTACATAGCCGCGCGCGACGCCAGGGCCCGCGACGTACAGCTCGCCGGTCACGCCCGGTGGCACAGGACGCAGGAAGCCGTCGAGGACGTAGGTGCGCATGTTGCCCAGCGGGCGGCCGATGGCCGGTGGGGCGTCCACCGGTTTGATGCCCTCGTCGACCCGGCCGACGGTCGCCATCACGGTGGCCTCGGTGGGCCCGTAGGTGTTCCACACCCGGGCCCGTGCCGTCCACCGACTGGCGAGGTCGGCGGTCAGCCACTCGCCTCCGAGGACCCAGTTCCGTACGCCGGGGACCGTGTCGGGGTCCAGGGCGCGCAGCACCGACGGCACGACGCTGGCGGCCTCGACCCCGGTCGTGCGGATCATGTCCGCCAGCGCGGCGGGCTCGGTGCGCTCCTCCGCCGAGGCGATGGCGAGGGTGCCGCCGGCCGCCAGGGTGACGGCGACGTCCAGGACCGCTCCGTCGAAGCTGAAGGACGCGAACTGCAGCATCACGACGCCGTCGCGCAGGTCGAGCGCGGGCCGCATCGACTCGGCGAGGTTCAGCACACCGCGATGGGCGAGGGCGACGCCCTTGGGGCGGCCCGTCGAGCCGGACGTGTAGATGACGTAGGCGAGTTGTTCGGTGGTGACCGGGATGCCCAGCGGCTCCGCGGGCTCCGCCGCGATGGTCCGCGCGGTTCCCGGCTCGTCGAGGAGGACCACCCTGGCGGCGCCGACGGGTACTCCTGCGACGGCGGTGCCGGTGGCCAGGACGACGTCGGTGCCGCTGTCGGCGATCATGTAGCCGAGCCGGTCGGCCGGGTGGTCGGGGTCGAGCGGGACGAAGGCGCCGCCCGCCTTCCACACGGCGAGCTCCGCCACGATCATGTCGGTGCCGCGCGGCAGGCAGAGGCCCACGCGGTGTTCACGGCCGACGCCGAGCCGGGTCAGGTGCCGGGCGAGCCGGTTGGCCCGCTCCTCCAACTCGCCGTAGGTGAGGGCGTCTTCGCCGCAGCGCACGGCCGCCGTGTCCGGTGCCCGGCGGGCATGCCCCTCGAACGCCTCGACGACCGAGCCCGCCGACAGCGGGCGCCCGGTGGCGTTCCAACGCTCGATCACCGAGGACCGCTCGGCCTGTTCCAGTACGTCGATGTCACTCACGCGAGCCGACGGGTCGGCCACGACCTGCTCAAGGACGCGCACGAACCGCTGGACGACGGACTCCGCGGCGGCCCGGTCGAACAGGTCGGGCCGGTAGTCCAGCTTGAAGCGCATGCGGTCGCCGCCCGGCACGGCGACCAGGGTGAGCGGATAGTGCGAGGCGTCACGCGACGCCCCCGAGGGCCTGATCGTCACGGCGTCAGGGCCGGGCTCGGGTCCCGCCGGCGGCAGCGGGTAGTTCTCGTACAGGACGAGCGTGTCGAAGACCGCGGCGGGCCCGGCGAGCTTCTGCACCTCGGCGAGTCCGACGTGCTGGTGCGCGATCAGGCCGGACTGGGCCGCCTGCAGCCCCGCCAGGAGGTCGGCCACGGGCTGCGCTCCGTCGAGGCGCACGCGCACGGGAAGGGTGTTGATGAACAGGCCGACCATCGACTCCACGCCCGGCAGTTCCGCCGGGCGGCCCGCGACGGTCGCGCCGAAGACGACGTCGGTGCGCCCGGCCAGCCGGGCCAGGACCAGCGCCCACGCCCCCTGCACCACGGTGTTCACGGTCAGCCCGCGGCCGCGCGCCAACTCGACGAGACCGGCGGTGAGTTCTTCCGGGAGGTCGGTGAGCACGTGGTCGGGCAGTACCGGGGCGCGGCCCGGGTCCGCCGGCGCGACGAGCGTCGATCCGTCGGCGCCCGCGAGCTCGGCGCGCCAGGCGGCGCGGGCCGCGTCCTTGTCCTGGCGGCCCAGCCACGCCACGTACTCGCCGTAGGGTGCCACGCGCCCGAGCACGGAGGCGTCGCCGCCCGCCTCGTACACCTGGGAGAGCTCGTTCAGGAGGACCGGCATCGACCAGCCGTCGAGCAGGATGTGATGGAACGTCATGACGAGGCGGTGCCGTCGGTCGCCGAGCCGCACGAGCAGGAGCCGCAGCAGCGGGGGGACGGCGAGGTCGAAGCGCTGGGCGCGTTCGCGGGCCGCGAGGCGGTCGATCTCGGCGAGGGCCTCGGGCTCCACGAGCCCGCTGACGTCCGCCTCGTGCCAGGGCAGCACGGCCTCGCGCGGGATGACCTGCACCATCCGGGCGCCGGTCACCGGGCGGAAGCAGGCCCGCAGCGCGGCGTGCCGGGCCAGCAGCGCCTCCCACGACGCCCGCAGCCGATCCGTGTCCACGGGTCCGTCGATGTCCAGCGCCGACTGCACGGTGTAGACGTCCGGGCCCCGGTCGTCGTAGGAGGCGTGGAAGAGCATCCCCTCCTGCAGCGGCGAGAGGGGCCACACGTCCTCGACGAGGGATCGGGATCGGGTCGTCATCGGTCTGTCTCCTCATTGCGGCTGGTGGCTGTGGGCCGGGGCTTCTCGCCGGCGAATCCGGCTTCTAGTTCCTCGATCTGGTGTTGTGCGAGGTTGAGGAGGTGGAAGTCGGACGGGGTGTGTCCGCCCGCCGTGGGGTCGGCGGTGTGGTCCGCCAGGCCGGCCAGCATCGCCAGCCAGGCCCTGCCGAGCTGTTCGGCGTCCGCCTCCTCCAGCAGCCGGCTCGCCCAGCTCAGCGTGATGGTCAGTGCGGGTCCGTCGGCGGTGTCCCTGACCACGGCGCTCGCGTCCAGTACGTGGGTGGCGGGCATGTCCGGGTCGACCGAGCCGCCGATCGCGGTCTCGCCGGCCATCTCCCAGGGTCCCGGCGGTCCCGCGGCGCGGCCGCCGCCCGCGGTGAACCGGCCCAGGTAGTTGAAGCCGATCTGCGCGGCGGGCGCGGCCTCGAACACGGGACGTGTCCCGGGGTTGAGCCGGCGCAGCAGTTCATGGCCGAGTCCGTCGCCGGGCACTGCCCTGGCCTGCTCCTTCACGGCCTTCACCAACGTACCGGCAGCGGGCCCGCCGGCCCTAGCGGCGTCCAGGTCGGCGCCGGTCACCTCAAGCCGCACCGGGTGCACTCCGGTGAACCAGCCCACCGTGCGCAACAGGTCGACGTCGCCGAGGGGTTGGCGGCCGTGTCCCTCGATGTCGACCAGCAGTCCGGACGCGGTCTCCGGCCGCCACTGCCCGACCGCGCCGGCGAGGGTCGCGAGGAGCACGTCGTCGACGCCGCAGTGGAAGGCGGTGGGCGTGCGGCCCACGAGGGTGGCCGCGTGCTCGGCGGGCACGGTCCACGAGCGGTGGCGCAGGGTGCGTACGGTGTCGACGGCCGGGTCCAACGCCCGGGCGGCGACGGCTTGTTCGTTCTTGCCCAGCAGGGCGAGCCAGTCGTCCGTCTCCGCGACCCGCCGCTCGTCGGCCGCTTCGGCGGTCAGCAGCTCCGCCCAGCGGCGGAACGACGTGCCGACGGGTTCGAGCCGGGGTACGCGGCCCGCGGCCGCCGCCTCGCACGCGGCGCGCAGGTCGGGGACGAGGACGCGCCACGACACGCCGTCCACGACGAGGTGGTGCACCACCAGCACGATCCGGCCGGTGCGGCCGGGTCCCGCGTCGACCCACACGGCTCGGGCCAGCACCCCGGCGGCCGGGTCGAGCTGACGGGCCGCTTCCTGCGCGGCCCGTCCGGCGGTCCCGTCCAGGGTGTCCGTGGTCGCGTCGACGCGGGACACCAGGGCCGTCGCGTCGACCGACCCCCGCTCCCCGACGACCAGCTTCGGCTCGCCGGGAACGGTCCGGGCGCGCAGCATGTCGTGCGTGTCCAGGACGGCGGCGAGACCTGTCGAGAGGACGTCGAGGCCGAGACCTGCCGGGGCGCCGACGACCACCCACTGTGCGAACGCGGGGCTCGTCGCCCGCTCGCCCAGCGCGTGCATCACGGGGGTCCAGGGCACCTCGCCGACACCGATGTCGTCGGGTGCGGTCTCCGGTTCGGCGGCCACCGCCACCTGCGCGAGGCGTTCCGGGGTCTTCTCGTCGAACACCTGCCGCGAGGTGAGCGTGAGGCCCGCCCTGCGCGCGCGTGACGCGAGCTGCATCGACATGATCGAGTCGCCGCCCAGCTCGAAGAAGCTGTCGTCGACGCCGACCTGGTCCAGGCCGAGCACCTCGGCGAACAGGTCGCACAGGGTCCGTTCGGTCGCTGTCCGCGGCGCACGGCCCGTGACCCGCCCGGCGAAGTCGGGGGCCGGCAGGGCGGCCCGGTCCACCTTTCCGTTGGGGGTGAGCGGCAGCCGCTCCAGGGGGACGAAGGCGGTCGGCACCATGGAGGCGGGCAGCCGGTCGCGTACGTAGCCGGGGAGTTCGGGAAGCGCCGGGAACCCCGGGAGTCCCGGGAGTCCGTCGGGACCAGGCGGCGCGGGAGGCCGCTCGCCTTCGGTGACCACGTACGCCACCAGGCGGTGCGCGTCGTCGGGGCCGTCGCGGCGCGCGACGACCGCGGCCTGCGCGACGTCCGGGTGCGCGGTGAGGACCGCCTCGATCTCGCCCGGCTCGATCCGGTGGCCCCGGATCTTGATCTGGTCGTCGGCGCGGCCCACGAAGCGCAGTTCGCCCCGGTCGGTCCACCGGGCCAGGTCGCCCGTGCGGTACATGCGCTCCCCCGCGCCGAACGGGCAGGCCACGAACCGGCCCGCCGACAGTCCCGCGCGCGCCAGGTAGCCACGGGCGAGCCCCGCGCCGGTCACGTACAGCTCGCCGGTCATTCCCGGCGGCACGGGCAGCAGGAACTCGTCGAGGACGTAGACCTGTACGCCGTTCATCGGGCGCCCCAGGGGGACGAGGTCGCGGCCGGGTGTCAGCGGTTCGCTCATCGCGGCGCAGACCGTGGTCTCGGTCGGCCCGTACGCGTTGACCATGCGCCGGCCCGTCGACCACCGGTCCACCAGGCCGGGCGGGCACGCCTCCCCCGCCACCACCAGCGTCGCCAGCTCGTCCGGCAGGGCGTCCTCGGCCGCCAGTACGCTCGGCGGCACCGTCACATGTGTCGCGCGCGTCTCCCGCAGGGCCGCGTCCAGCGACACCCGCGGCGGCAGTTCGTCCGCCCCCGCGACGATCAGCGTCGCGCCCGAGAGCAGCGCCATGCACAGCTCCGAGACGGCGGCGTCGAAGCTCAGCGACGCGAACTGCAGCACGCGCGAGTCCGCCCGCACCCCGAAGCGGTCGATCTGGGCCCGCGCGAGGTTCTCAAGGCCCGCGTGGGTGACGACGACGCCTTTGGGTGTGCCGGTGGAGCCCGAGGTGTAGATGACGTACGCGGCGTGGGCGGCCGTCAGCGGCACCGACCGCTCCGCGTCCCGCACCGGACCGGCCGGAAGCCGCCCGATATCGCG
>NZ_JBFAHP010000044.1:0-71781 GCF_040654255.1 Streptomyces sp. NPDC050732 | reverse complement strand
GGTGTCCTCCGCCGCGGCGCGGGGGCGCACACCTCCCACCCGCCCACCCGTTTGCCCCGCACCGCAGAGTGCGGGTGGGGGCAGAAAGACCCGGCCGGAGGCCGGGTGCACCACCAAGCAGCCGCAGCCGCATCCGCAGCCGAGCGAACAAGAGAGGCACCTCATGGACCTGGTGATCCGAGACGCGCGCGTCATAGACGGCACCGGAGGTGCCTCCTACCGCGCCGACGTCGGCGTACGAGAGGGAAGGATCGCGGAGATCCGGGCAGAGGGGGAGGGCCCCCGCCCGTCAGGGCGGGCCACCCTCGACGCCCAAGGCCTGGCGCTGGCGCCCGGCTTCATCGACATGCACGCCCACAGCGACCTCGCCCTCCTCCGCGACCCCGAACACACCGCGAAGGCCGCCCAGGGCGTCACCCTGGAGGTCATCGGCCAGGACGGCCTGAGCTACGCCCCCGTGGACGACCGCACGCTCGCCCAGGTCCGCCAGGCCATCACCGGGTGGAACGGTGACGGCGGCGACATCGACTTCACGTGGCGCACCGTCGGCGGGTATCTCGACGCCCTCGACTCCGCCCACGGCGGCCGCGGCATCGCCGTGAACGCCGCGTACCTCATCCCTCAGGGCACCGTCCGCATGTACGCGCTGGGCTGGGACGACCGCCCGGCGGCCCCCGCCGAGCTGGAGCGGATGAAGCAGCTCGTGGCCGAAGGGATGCGTGAAGGCGCCGTCGGGATGTCGTCCGGGCTCACCTACACCCCCGGCATGTACGCCGACGACTCCGAGCTGGCCGAGCTCTGCAAGGTGGTGGCTGAGTACAAGGGGTACTACTGCCCCCATCACCGCAGTTACGGCGCCGGCGCCCTCCAGGCGTACGAGGAGATGGTGAACCTCACCAGGACCGCGCGCTGCCCCCTCCACCTGGCCCACGCCACCATGAACTTCGGCGTGAACAAGGGGAAGGCGCCGGATCTGCTGGCCCTGCTCGACGAGGCGCTCGCGGACGGCGCGGACATCACCCTCGACACGTATCCGTACACCCCCGGCTGCACCACCCTCGTCGCCATGCTGCCGAGCTGGGCGAGCGAGGGCGGGCCCGACGCGATCCTGGCCCGGCTCCGGGACGACGCGACCGCCGAGAAGATCCGGCACCACATGGAGGTCATCGGCGCCGACGGCTGTCACGGCGTACCCATCGAGTGGGACACGATCGAGATCTCCGGAGTGAGCGATCCGGGGCTCGTCTCCTGCGTGGGGAAGACGGTCCAGCAGTCCGCCGACGCGCGCGGCGAGGCACCCTGGATCACCGCCAGGCGGCTGCTCATCGACGACAACCTCGGCTCGACGATCCTGCAGCACGTCGGCCACGAGGAGAACGTCCGGGCGATCATGCGGCACCGGGTGCACACGGGCGGCAGCGACGGCATCCTGCAGGGCTTCAAGCCGCACCCGCGCGCGTACGGCACGTTCCCGCAGTACCTCGGGCGGTACGCGCGGGAGCTGGGCGTCATGTCGCTCGAAGAGACCGTCGCCCACCTCACCTCACGGCCCGCCGCGCGCCTCCGGCTCCCCGACCGGGGTGTCGTCCGCGAGGGCTACCGCGCCGACCTGGTCCTCTTCGACCCGGACACGGTCGCGGCGGGGTCGACCTTCGAGGCTCCCCGTACGTACCCGACGGGCATTCCGCATGTCCTGATCGACGGCCGGTTCGTGATGCGGGACGGCCGGCGCACGGACGTCCTCGCGGGACGCGCCGTACGCCGGACGCCGTGACGCGTCAGGCGGGGCGGGGCAGCTTGCAGCCCTTGCGGCCCAGGTCGATCTTGCTGCCCTTGCCGACGCACGGCACGATGCCGTACGTCTGCTGGGCGTAGTTGATGCCCTGGCGCACGGTCACGTTGCCCTTCCGGTCGATCTCACAGGGGTTGTTGACGGTGCAGCGCTCGCCGTCCTCGTTCCCCGTGTTGTTGACCGCGGTGACCTTGCCGGTCCTGTGGTCGATGACCGGCGAGCCGGACGTGCCGCCGATGGTCTGGCAGGCGGGGGTGTAGCGGACGGAGTCCTTCCAGGTCCACTCCCCCTCCTTCATGCGGTACACGAACCCGTCGATGTTGCAGCTGTACGTCTTCTTCCAGTACCCGGACACCACCGTGATGGCCCGCCCCTTCACCGGGTGGTCGTCCTCCAGCTCCAGCGGCTTGATGCCGTACTTCCTCGTGATGTCGCGGTAGCTGCTGGTGAGCCGGTAAAGGGTGATGTCGGTGTCCGTCATGGTCGCGTAGGCGATCTTGGACGCCTTGAGCATGGCGACGTCGTTCGCCTCCGCGTCGAGCAGCTTGAAGGTCCGGGTGGACGGCCGGTCCACGACGACCTCACCGGCGGCGGGGAACCCGGTCTCCAGGCAGTGGCCGTTGGTGAGGACGAGGGCCGGGTCGCTCGCCTTGGACTTGGGCGTGCGGACGACGGAGCCGGAACAGTTGCTGAGCGCCACCGTCCCCGCGAAGTCGACCGCTTTGGCCTTGTCCTCGGTCTTGGTCCCCCCGGAGTTCCCCGCGAACGCGGGTATCGCGCTCGCCCCGGTCAGCGCCAGGGCGAGCAGTCCGCCCGCGACCACGTTGCTCTTCTTGCCCATCTGTGGAGCCCCCCTCGTGACGTACGACTGTCGCACGCCTGCCGTGCGCCTGTCGTGTGATTGTCAGACGGCATTCTTGGGGTCCCTGTGCAGCCGGACAAGAGGCGGAACTCTTCCGTTTCACTCACGTGGTGTGATGCGGACAGTGGGCGACCGGGTCCCCCGCGACGGCCCGCGGGCAGGGCCGGTCCAGCACCGGCAGCAGGGCGGTCGGCCGCATCTCGGCGTCCCAGGGCGCCCAGGCCCGCATGATCTGGCCGGCTGCCGGGCGCGGCGGCACTCGGGACGCCACGCCCGGCGCCCGCCGCGCCTCGGTGCTCCGGCTGATCAGACGATGGTCGTGGGCCACGCCGTCTCGACGGGCTCAGGGGCGGCGGCCGGGGCGGGAGCGGGGCGGCAGGTGAAGCCGAGGCCCGTCAGCGCCCTGGTGACCTCGGCCGCCGAGAAGTCGCGGCGGTCCTGCCGGGTGACCACTTCCCCCACCTGCTTGACGGGGTAGTGGCGGCGGCCGATGATCACGGACTCGCCCGTGACGGGTTCGGGCTTGACGCCCTTCATGGCCGCTTCCACCTCGCTCTTGAAGAGGTCGAAGGGGAAGCGGGCGATGACGCAGCGCATGGTGCCTCACAGAGGGAGAGGGCCGGGAAGTGAGTCGAACGGGGCTCCGGGCCGGCGCGGGGCCGGCCCGGTCCGGGTTCAGGCGGCGGAGTCGGTCCGCGTGCGGGCGGCGTAGGCGCGGCGCGCGCGGCCGTCGCGGGGGCGGCGGCCGCGGGCGGAGGAGCCGCCGCGTTCGGAGGCCGCCTTCGGGGGCGCCGGGATGGTCACCGGGGTGCCCGAGGGGGCCTGGGCGCCGGTGATGCGCGCCAACTCCGGCTCACCGGAGGCCACTTGCGCGGTCTGCGGCCGGATGCCCGCGGCCGCCAGCAGCCTGCTCATGTCGCGCCGCTGCGCCGAGGTGACCAGGGTGACGACGCTGCCCGAGCCGCCGGCGCGGGCGGTGCGGCCGCCGCGGTGCAGGTAGTCCTTGTGGTCGGCGGGCGGGTCGACGTTGACGACGAGGTCGAGGTCGTCGACGTGGATGCCGCGCGCCGCGACGTTCGTGGCGACGAGCGCGGTGACCTGGCCGGATTTGAACTGGGCGAGGGTGCGGGTGCGCTGGGGCTGGGACTTGCCGCCGTGCAGGGCCGCCGCGCGCACGCCGCTGCTCAGCAGGTGCGTGGTGAGCCGGTCGACCGCGTGCTTGGTGTCCAGGAAGAGGATCACCCGGCCGTCACGGGCGGCGATCTCCGTGGTGGTGGCGTACTTGTCGGCGCCCTGGATGTGCAGCACGTGGTGCTCCATCGTCGTGACCGCGCCCGCGGACGGGTCGACGGAGTGGACGACGGGGTCGCTGAGGTAGCGGCGGACCAGGAGGTCGACGTTGCGGTCCAGGGTGGCCGAGAACAGCATCCGCTGCCCGTCGGGCCGCACCTGGTCGAGGAGCTCGGTGACCTGGGGCAGGAAGCCCATGTCGGCCATCTGGTCGGCCTCGTCGAGGACGGTGACGGCGACCTGGTCCAGGCGGCAGTCGCGGCGCTCGATGAGGTCCTTGAGCCGTCCCGGCGTCGCGACGACGACCTCGGCCCCGGCACGCAGCGCACCGGCCTGCCGGCCGATCGACATGCCGCCGACCACCGTGGCGAGGCGCAGTTTCACCGATCTGGCGTACGGGGTGAGGGCGTCCGTCACCTGCTGGGCGAGCTCGCGGGTGGGGACGAGGATCAGGGCGAGCGGGCGGCGCGGTTCGGCGCGCTGTCCCGCCGTACGGGTGAGCACGGCGAGGCCGAAGGCGAGGGTCTTGCCCGATCCGGTGCGGCCGCGGCCGAGGACGTCCCGGCCCGCGAGGGAGTTCGGGAGGGTGGCGGCCTGGATCGGGAAGGGGGTGGTGACGCCGAGCCCGGTGAGGGTCTGCAGCACACCGTCCGGCAGGCCGAGCGCGGCGAAGTCCTCGACGGGGGGCAGGGCCGGGGTGACGGTGACCGGCAGCGCGAACTCCCCCTGGAGCGCGGCGGGGCGACGACCCCTCCCGTTGGGGCGACTGTCCGGGCGTCGGCTGTTTGTGCGACTTGAGCGGTTCATGAAGAACCTTCCTCGATGCGGCGCGTATCGAGGAATTCTCAGGAGGCACCGACCGGTGCCGAGAATCGCTGGAACGGCCGGGGTAAATGAAAGAGCATTCCCGGTCGCCGGTGAATTCATTCCGGGTTGGACCGGTGAAAAGCGTCGCACTCTCCGACGGGATCCATCGGGGTGCCGACCGCTTCGTACCTCACACCATCAATCCGTCGGGGAGGTGAACTCCCCGGAAACGCAACGAGCTGGGGCCCGCACCCAAGGTGCGGGCCCCAGCTACGAAGTGCGCGTGAGCGTCAGCGTCAGGCGGGAACGATGTTCTCGGCCTGCGGGCCCTTCTGGCCCTGCGTGACGTCGAAGTTCACCTTCTGGCCCTCCTGCAGCTCGCGGAAGCCCTGGGTGGCGATGTTCGAGTAGTGCGCGAAGACGTCGGCGCCGCCGCCGTCCTGCTCGATGAAGCCGAAGCCCTTTTCCGCGTTGAACCACTTCACGGTGCCAGTAGCCATGTCATATCTCCTTCGGGGCATTGCCCAGGAGCCCACACTGTGCGGACTCCGCGTCGCCGCGATGATTACCCCGTCCGGAAATGACCGGCAATACAAAGTGCCCCAACCGGCGTCACAAAGCCGACGGGAGCACTTGGAGTCTCTGGAAACCACAACTGCAACTGATAACGACAGTAGCACGGGAGCGGGCGCGGCGCAGGGTTTTCCATATCGCTCGCCGGTCGGCCGATAAAGCCTCATCGCACATCACGCGAAATTCTGCATTTGCCGTCACAGATATGCGGTCGGCGCGACGCAGCGTTTACCGGACGAAGCCCCCAGCAGACGGCCGAGCCTCAGGATGCGGCCGCCCCCTCGGACCCGGCACGGCGCAGCTCCTCGTTCATCCGGAGCGCGTCCTCCAGCTGGTCCTCCAGGATGACGATGCGGCAGGCCGCCTCGATCGGCGTTCCCTGGTCGACGAGCTCGCGGGCGCGGGCCGCGACCCGCAGCTGGTAGCGGGAGTAGCGGCGGTGGCCGCCCTCGGACCGCAGCGGCGTGATCAGGCGGGCCTCGCCGACCGCCCGGAGGAAGCCGGGCGTGGCGCCGATCATCTCGGCGGCCCGGCCCATCGTGTAGGCGGGGTAGTCGTCGTCGTCGAACCTGTCGTTGCCGTGCGAGGGGTTCTCTGGGGGCATTTGCACCTCTTCTGGAACGCGTCGAGGGGCCTGGTGCCGTACAGCACCAGGCCCCGAGGGGTTTTCACACCATCTACCGGCCCCGCGGGCCGGACGTCTGTTACCGCATGGGCGCCCGGCTGAACGGACGGGCGTTGCTCTTCGTATGGCTATGTCAGGAACTCTAACAACGGGACTTCCGCATGTCTATTCCAGCCGCGATAGATTTTCGGAAGCCGAGGGGGAGGTATCCGAGCACCCACCGGCCCCGCCACATCGGTAGGCTGACCAGTCATGTCGAAGCCTGACGAGCTGCTCGTTGACATCGCCACCCTGGTGGAGTCCGAGCACAGCAATCAGATGTCCCTCACCGTGGTCGTCGCCGGCGCGGTCATCACCGGACGGCTGGCCCCCGAAGCCCTGTGGCGGCGCCGTGTCGCCGAAGTCCTGAAGGACTCGGACCGACTGGCCCCGTTCGCCTCCGCGTTCGTGGCCCCCGAAGCGGATTCCGGCCCGCCGCGGGACGCCGAGCCGCCCACCCACCTGCACTTCCACCTGGCCCGGATCCTCCAGGGCAGCGTGGGGCTGCCCGAGACCGGCGGGATGTACCGCATCGCCCTCCGGGACGTGAGCGCCTGGACCGTGGGAGACCTCAGCTACTCCGACAGCTGACCGGCCGCCCCGGCAGCTGAACCGAAACCCGTCACCACTCCTGTCGACAAGCCCCGCCTCAGCGCAGACCTGAGTCGGGGCTTGTCAATTTTCCTCCTTCGGGCTATATAGAAATCCGTAGGGCATCGCACCCAGCACCTGAGGAGAGGAGTGACCCGTGATGCTCATGCGTACCGACCCCTTCCGCGAGTTCGACCGCCTCGCCCAGCAGGTCTTCACCAGTTCCCGCCCCGCCGGGATGCAGATGGACGCCTACCGCGAGGGCGACGAGTTCGTGGTCCACTTCGACCTGCCGGGCGTCGACCCCGAGTCGATCGACCTGGACGTCGAGCGCCACGTCCTGAACGTACGGGCCGAGCGCCGCTCCCCCGCCCCCGAGGGCGTGGAGATGATCGCGGCCGAGCGGGCCACCGGCAGCTACTCCCGCCAGCTGTTCCTCGGCGACACCCTGGACACGGAGCGGATCGACGCCTCGTACGAGGCCGGTGTCCTGACGCTCCGCATCCCGGTGGCCGAGCGGGCCAAGCCGCGGAAGATCCACATCAGCGGCGGCAGCGACCGCAAGCAGATCGACGGCTGACCGCACAGCCGTCCCGACCGATCGACGAAACGGAGGAGAAGGGCACGATGGGGTGGAGTGAACTCATCGAGGCGGTAAGGGAATCCGGCCAGTACGCGAGCGCCGCGGAGGCCGAGCGCGTGACGCGCGTCGTGCTGGCCGCCCTCGGCGGCCACGTCATCGGGGACGAACGCGTCGACCTGGCGCGGCAGTTGCCCCCGGAGGCGGCGAGGCTGGTCGCCGACCAGATCCCCGCCGCGCGGCCGCTCACGGCCGCGGAGTTCGTCGGGAGTGTGGCGCTGCGCCTGGAGGGTGCCACGCCGGCGACCGCCCGATGGGACGTCAGCTCCGTCCTCACCGCCGTGGCGCGGGCGGTCGACGCGGACCTCGTCGACCGTCTGCTCTGCCTGCTGCCGTCCGGCTACGCGCTGCTGTTCGGCAGGGCCGAGCTGGCACCGGCCGCCTGAGGGCCCGACGCACGGGTGCCGCCCGGAAACCCCGGGAGACGGGGCTTCCGGGCGGCGCCCGCGGCGCATCACACCGAGGCTGTGGCTACTTGACCCCGGCGGGCTTCGGCAGCTGGCAGCCCGCGCGGCTCAGGTCGATCTTGTTGCCCGCGCCGACGCACGGCACGATCCAGTACGTCTGCTGCGCGTAGTTGATGCCCTCGCGGACCGTGACCCGGCCGTTCTCGTCGACCTCGCACGGGTTGTTGTCCGTGCACCTGCCACCGCTCTCGTTGCCGGTGTTGTTGACGGCGACGACCTTGCCGGTCGCGTCGTCGATCACCGGGGAGCCCGAGGTGCCGCCGATCGTCTGGCAGGCGGGGGTGTAGCGGACCGAGTCCTTCCAGGTCCAGCTCCCCTCCTTGAGGCGGTAGGCGAAGCCGTCGATGTTGCACTTGTACAGCCGCTTCCAGTAGCCGGACGCGACGGTGATCGCCCGTCCCTGCTCGGGCCGCGCCGCGTTCAGCTCCAGCGCCTTGATGCCGTACCGGCTCTCGATGTCGCGGTAGGTGCTGGTGAGTTGGTAGAGCGACATGTCCGTGTCGGTCATCGTGCCGTACGCGATCTTGCTGGCCCGGACCGTGCCCGCGTTGCCTCCGGAGGCGTTGAGCAGGGTGAAGCTGCGGGAGGACGCCTTGTTGACGATGACCTGGCCGGGGGCAGGGAAGCCGCCCTCCAGACAGTGCCCGTTGGACAGGACGAGCGCCGGGTCACCGGGCTGCGAGGACGGGACGCGGACCACGGAGCCGGAGCAGTTGCTGAGCGCCACCGTGCCCGCGAAGTTGACCGCCTTGGCCTTCACCTCCGATTGGGCGGGCGGTTCGTTGCCGACGGCCGTCGCTGGTGCCGCCGTCGCTCCGAGTATCAGGGCGGCGAAGCACGCACCGACGAGAGGCTTCTTCATGTGGGGGGTCCCCTCTGGATGACTGAATGACTGAGTGACCGAAGTTCCTTCGGTTTTGTCATGCGCATTGTTGGGGTCCCGGGGCGTGAGGACAAGACCGCGAACGGACACAACCGACCGCTGACAGGACACTCCCCCAGCGCCCCCGCGCGCCCCTCTTGTGTCCGAAAACACGAAGCGGCACGTCCCACCCGGCCTTAAGCTCGCGGACATGCAGGTCATCCAGTCGACGAAGCTCTCCAACGTCTGTTACGAGATCCGGGGCCCGGTCCTCGAAGAGGCGATGCGGCTGGAGGCGGCCGGGCACCGCATCCTCAAGCTGAACACCGGCAATCCGGCGGCCTTCGGCTTCGAGTGCCCGCCGGAGATCCTGGAGGACATCCTCCGCAACGTCGGCGACGCGCACGGCTACGGCGACGCGAAGGGCCTCCTGGCCGCCCGCCGCGCGGTCGTCATGCACAACCAGACCCTGGGCATCGAGACCGACGTCGAGCACGTCTTCATCGGCAACGGCGTCTCCGAGCTCATCGTGATGGCCATGCAGGGCCTGCTCGACGACGGCGACGAGGTCCTCGTACCGGCGCCCGACTACCCCCTGTGGACCGCGGCCGTCTCGCTCTCCGGCGGCACCGCCGTGCACTACCGCTGCGACGAGCAGTCGGAGTGGATGCCCGACCTCGTCGACATCGAGCGCAAGATCACCGACCGCACCAAGGCGCTCGTGATCATCAACCCGAACAACCCGACCGGCGCGGTCTACGACGAAGCGATGCTCCGCGGCCTCACCGACATCGCCCGCCGCCACAACCTCCTGGTCTGCTCGGACGAGATCTACGACAAGATCCTCTACGACGGCGCGACGCACACGCCGACCGCCGCCATCGCCCCCGACCTGCTGACCCTCACGTTCAACGGCATGTCGAAGGCGTACCGCGTGGCGGGATACCGCGTCGGCTGGGTGGCGATCTCGGGCCCGAAGGCGCACGCCTCCTCGTACATCGAGGGCCTGACGATCCTCGCCAACATGCGCCTCTGCGCGAACATGCCGGGCCAGCACGGCGTCGTGGCGGCGCTGAGCGGACGGCAGACGATCAACGACCTCGTCCTGCCGGGCGGCCGCCTCCTGGAGCAGCGCGACACCGCATACGACCTGCTGACGCAGATCCCCGGCGTGAGCTGCGTGAAGCCGAAGGGGTCGCTCTATCTCTTCCCGCGGCTCGACCCGAAGGTCTTCAAGATCAAGGACGACCGGCAGATGGTGCTCGACCTGCTGCGCGCCGAGAAGATCATGGTCGTGCACGGCACGGGTTTCAACTGGCCGGAGCCCGACCACTTCCGCGTCGTGACGCTGCCGACCGCGCCGGATCTCGCGGAGGCGGTCACCCGGATCGGCACCTTCCTGGACGGCTACAGCCAGCCGTGACCCGACATTCACCGCCCGGCATTGGGAGCGACTCAACTTTAGACAGGATCTAAGCTAGGATGGCTTTCAAGCAACCGTCTGGAGGCCGTTCCATGTATGAGCCGATCCGCACCAAGTCGGTCCACTCGATGGCCGACGACGCGGGCTTCCCCCACCGCTCCCGCGAGGAGGAGCTGGACATCCAGCTCGCCGGGCACCTCGCCGCTCTGCTCGCCGTCACGGACGAGCTGCGCGCCCTGACCCCGTCCGCCGACCTGGACGACGCCGCCGAGCAGCTGGCGCACCAGGTGGCACGACTGCGCGGCGGCACGCTCCCGCCCAGGTCATCGGTCGCGGCCGCCATACTCCCCCACAGCTCAACGCGTGGGAGGGGCCCCCTACCCCACCTGTCCGCGCTGCACCAGCGCGCCCACGCCCTCGCGGGCCGTGCCCTGGTCGTGGCGGCCTCCCGCGCCGACACCGCGGCGGCGATCCTGGCCGCCGGCCGCATGGACGCCCACGCGGACGCCACGCGCCTGGTCGGCGCCCCCTGATCGGCCCCGGTCCGCGGCCGGGAAGGCCGCGGACCGGGTGCCACCAACTCTGACGCCGTCGGCGTCGGCTCGGCGTCAGCCGAGGCGCTTCACCAGCGCGCGGTACTCGTCCCACAGCTCCTTGGGCGTGTGGTCGCCGAAGGTGTTGAGGTGCTCGGGGACCAGGGAGGCCTCCTCGCGCCAGACCTCCTTGTCGACGGTGAGCAGGAACTCCAGGTCGTCCTTGGCCAGGTCGAGCCCTTCGGTGTCCAGCGAGTCGACCGTCGGCAGGATGCCGATGGGGGTCTCGACGCCCTCGGCCTTCCCGTCGAGGCGCTCCACGATCCACTTCAGGACGCGGGAGTTCTCGCCGAAGCCGGGCCACACGAACTTGCCGTCGGCGTTCTTGCGGAACCAGTTGACGTAGTAGATCTTCGGCAGCTTGGACTGGTCGGGCTTGTCCGCGCCGACCTTCACCCAGTGCGCCATGTAGTCGCCCATGTTGTAGCCGCAGAACGGCAGCATGGCGAACGGGTCGCGGCGCAGCTCGCCGACCTTGCCCTCGGCCGCCGCGGTCTTCTCGGACGCCACGTTCGCGCCGAGGAAGACGCCGTGCTGCCAGTCGAAGGACTCGGTCACCAGCGGCACCGCGCTGGCGCGGCGGCCGCCGAAGAGGATCGCCGAGATCGGCACGCCCTTGGGGTCCTCCCACTCGGGCGCGATGATCGGGCACTGCGAGGCGGGCGTGGTGAAGCGGGCGTTCGGGTGGGCCGCGGGGACGCCTGACTCCGGGGTCCAGTCGTTGCCCTTCCAGTCGGTGAGGTGGGCCGGGGTCTCCTCCGTCATGCCCTCCCACCAGACGTCGCCGTCGTCCGTCAGCGCGACGTTCGTGAAGACGGAGTTGCCCCACAGCGTCTTCATGGCGTTGGCGTTGGTGTGCTCGCCGGTGCCGGGCGCGACGCCGAAGAAACCGGCCTCGGGGTTGATCGCGTAGAGCCGGCCGTCCTCGCCGAAGCGCATCCAGGCGATGTCGTCGCCGATGGTCTCGACGGTCCAGCCGGAGATCGTCGGCTCCAGCATGGCGAGGTTGGTCTTGCCGCAGGCGGAGGGGAAAGCGGCGGCGACGTACTTGCTCTCGCCCTGCGGCGGGGTGAGCTTGAGGATGAGCATGTGCTCGGCCAGCCAGCCCTCGTCGCGGGCCATGACGGAGGCGATGCGCAGGGCGTAGCACTTCTTGCCGAGCAGGGCGTTGCCGCCGTAGCCCGAGCCGTACGACCAGATCTCGCGGTCCTCGGGGAAGTGCGAGATGTACTTCGTGGAGTTGCAGGGCCACGGGACGTCGGCCTCGCCCTCCTGGAGGGGCGCGCCGAGCGTGTGGACGGCCTTCACGAAGAAGCCGTCGTCGCCGAGCTCGTCCAGGACGTGCCGGCCCATCCGGGTCATGGTGCGCATGGAGACGGCGACGTACGCCGAGTCGGTGATCTCGACGCCGATCGCGGACAGCGGCGAGCCGACCGGGCCCATGCAGAAGGGCACGACGTACATGGTGCGGCCGCGCATGGAGCCGCGGAAGACACCGCCCTGCTCGTCCTTGCCGCGGAAGATCTCCCGCATCTCCGCGGGGGCCTTCCAGTGGTTGGTCGGGCCCGCGTCCTCCTCCTTCTCGGAGCAGATGAAGGTGCGGTCCTCGACGCGCGCGACGTCGGTCGGGTCGGATGCCGCGTAGTACGAGTTCGGGCGCTTGATCGGGTCCAGCTTCTTGAAGGTGCCCTTGGCGACGAGCTCCTCGCACAGGCGCTCGTACTCGGCCTCGGATCCGTCGCACCAGACCACGCGGTCGGGCTGCGTCAGTTCGGCGATCTCGTTGACCCAGGAGACGAGCTCCCGGTGGTTGGTCGGGGCAGTGCCCTGGGGCGCTGCCTGAAGGGGAGCCGCGATGTCGCGCGCCACGATTGCTCCTAATCGAGGGGTTTTCAGGATGTATGCCCCGTGGGGGCTGCGACCCGGACGCTTCACGTGTACGAACTTTGGCGCTCATCCGGTGCCGACCGCACTCATTTGATCATCCGACGCTCGCGCGCATCTGTCCAGAGGGCTTCACACCTGAGCGGCGTGAGCATCGCCACTTGTACGGGTACGGGTGCGAGGGCACGCTTCCGTCCCTTTCCGGCAAGGATCCGTCGCCTTCTGGCGCGGAACCGTCCCCCTTCTGGCCGGTAACCCTCTGCTTGATTCCGGACTTACGGGCCCGTAGGTACGATGCGGCACATGACCGCTCACGTCCCCGAAGCGATCCCGCAGCCCGCGGACGACTCCTCGGCCGACTCCGACAACCCCTCACTCGTCCCGTCCCCGGACTCCATGCCGCTCCCCGTGAAGCCGAAGATGCGCGGCTGGCTGCACGCGGGCATGTTCCCCGCGGTGGTGGTCGCGGGCCTGGTGCTCACCGCGCTCGCGGACTCCCCCCGCGGCCGGCTCGCCTGCGGCATCTTCGCCCTGACCGCGTGCCTGCTGTTCGGCGTGAGCGCGCTCTACCACCGGGGGAATTGGAGCCCGAGAGCCGATGCCGTCCTGCGCCGGCTCGACCACTCCAACATCTTCCTGATCATCGCGGGCACCTACACCCCGCTGACGATGCTGCTGCTCCCCGACTCCAAGGGGCAGTGGCTGATGTGGGGCATCTGGGGGGCGGCCGTCGCCGGCATCGCCTTCCGGGTCTTCTGGGTCGGCGCCCCACGCTGGCTCTACACCCCCTGTTACATCGCGATGGGCTGGGCCGCGGTCTTCTTCCTGCCGGACTTCATGCGCACGGGCGGCATCGCGGTGCTCGTCCTGGTCGTCGTCGGCGGTGTGCTCTACAGCGTGGGCGGCGTGATCTACGGCATCAAGCGCCCGAACCCCTCCCCCCGCTTCTTCGGCTTCCACGAGGTCTTCCACTCGCTGACCCTGGCGGCCTTCGCCGTGCACTACGTGGGCATCTCCCTGGTGGCGTACCAGCACGGGTGACGCTCCGCGCACCTCGGAGCCGATGGCCGACCATGCCGATGGCCGACAATGAGGGCATGACGGCCGCACGTACCTCCGCCCCCGAAAGCGCCCCCGAAAGTGCCCCGGCGAGCACCCCCCGGCCGGGCCTCCGGGAGCGCAAGAAGCTCAAGACCCGCCTCGCGATCCGTGAGGCGACGTACCGGCTGATCCGGGAGCAGGGGTACGAGGCGACGACGGTCGAGCAGATCGCGGAGGCGGCGGAGGTCTCCCCCTCCACCGTCTTCCGCTACTTCCCGACCAAGGAGGACATCGTCCTCACCGACGAGTTCGACCCGCTCCTGGAGCGGGAGTTGCGGGAGCGGCCCGCCGACGAGCCGATCGTGGAGTCCCTGCGGCACGTCATGCGGCGGGCCGTCGGTTTCGTCCGCACGGAGGAGCCCGAGATCTCGCGGCTGCGGACGAAGCTGATGATCGAGGTGCCCGCCGTGCGCTCCCGGATGCTGGAGAGCATGTCGGTCACCGGCGGCATCCTGCGCCGCGCCATCGCGGAGCGCACCGGCCGTGACCCCGGCGACCTGGAGGTGCGGACCTTCGCCATGGGGCTGATCGGCGCGCTCACCGAGACCGCCGCGTACTGGGCGGAGCACGACCACAAGGACGACCTGGCCGCGCTCGTGGACCGGACCCTCGACCTGCTGGCGCACGGGTTCCCGGAGGCGCGAAATTCCCGGTGACGCCCGGCCCGGCATGCCATCCTGACGGCATGGACGGTCCGGAGATCCTCATCAGTTTCGCCCCCGAGCTGGGGATTTTCGTCCCGCAGGCGCGAAGGGGCGGGCCCACCGCAGCCGTCACGGACGGGGTGTCCACGCTCGGGCACGTCGTCGAGTCGCTCGGCGTCCCGCTGACGGAGGTCGGCGCGCTCGTGGTGGACGGCCGCGGAGTCGCCGCCGGGCACGTTCCCGCGGCGGGCGAGACCGTCACGGTGCGCGCGGTGACGCGCCCCCAGCCGGTGCCGGGCGCCCCGCTCCGCTTCCTCCTCGACGTCCATCTCGGCACGCTGGCCCGCCGCTTGCGGCTCCTCGGCGTCGACGCGGCGTACGAGAGCACGGACATCGGCGACCCCGCCCTCGCGGCGCGCTCGGCGGCCGAGCGGCGCGTCCTCCTGAGCCGCGACCGCGGGCTGCTGCGCCGCCGCGAACTGTGGGCGGGCGCGTACGTCTACAGCGACCGCCCCGACGACCAACTCCGCGACATCCTGGGCCGCTTCGCCCCCGAGCTGCGCCCCTGGACCCGCTGCAGCGCCTGCAACGGAACGCTCCGGTCCGCCACGAAGGACGAGGTCGCGGACCTCCTGGAGGGCGGCACCCGCGGCACGTACGACGTCTTCGCCCAGTGCGAGACCTGCGACCGCGTGTTCTGGCGGGGCGCCCACCACGACCACCTGGAAGCGATCGTGGAGCGCGCGCTGGCGGAGTTCGGCACACCGGAACACCGGTCCGCGGCCCGGACGGCCCAGGAGACCCCCACGGCCTAGGAGAGCAGCCCCGCCAGTTCCGCCGGGTCCGTCGTCGGGGCCGTGCAGACGAAGCCTCGGCAGACGTATGCCGTCGGGCGGCCGTCGGTCAGGGGGCGGTCGGCGAGCAGGGGGAGTTCGGTGCTGCCTTCCGGGCCTGCGGCCACCACCGCGCCCGGTGCCGTGCCGAGGAGCGCGGTGCGGTGCAGGTCGCCGAGGACCTCGCCCACGACGGCCACCTCGCGCGGTCCGTCCAGCGCCGCCTCCGCGACCGCGAGGCCGTGGCCGATGAAGCGCGGCACGCGGGGGCCGAGCGCCTTGACGATGCCCAGCGCCCGCTCGGCTGCGGTGCGGTGCGGCTCGGCGCCGGTGTGGGCCGCGTAGGAGAGGAGCGCGCCCGCTGCGGCCGTCCACCCGGACGGTGCCGCGTTGTCCGTGGGGTCCTGCGGGCGCCGGATGAGCCGCTCCGCGTCCGCCGCCGTGTCGTACAGCGCGCCGCTCTCCGCGTCCACGAACTGCGCGAGGACGTGGTCGAGGAGGAACCCGGCGAACTCCAGCCAGACCCCCTCACCCGTGACCCCCGCCAGCGCGAGGAAGCCTTCCGCCACGTCCGCGTAGTCCTCCAGGACCCCCGCGTTGGCGCCGACCTGGCCGTCCTTGGAGGTGCGGGCGATCCGCGCGCGCGGGTCCATGTGGAGACGTACGAGAAGATCGCCCGCGCCGACGGCCGCCGCGATCAGGTCCGGCCGGTCGAAGTACGCGCCGACCTCCGCCAACGCGGCGATCGCGAGGCCGTTCCAGGCGGCGACCACCTTGTCGTCACGGCCGGGCGCGGGCCGCTCGGCGCGCGCCGCGAGCAGCCGCTCCCGGATGGAGGCGAGGCGGGTGGCGTCCGCCACCGGGCCGTCCGACAAGGGGAGTTGGAGGACCGACGCGCCCTTCTCGAACGTGCCCTCCTCCGTCACCCCGAAGCAGCCCATCGCCAGCTCCGCGTCGTCATCGCCCAGGACCTCCCGCAGCTGCCCCGGCGTCCATACGTAGTACGCGCCCTCGACGTGCGCGCCCGTCGCCGGGTCCTCGCTGTCCGCGTCGAGCGCGGAGGCGAAACCGCCCTCATTCGTACGGAGTTCGCGGACCATGAAGTCCGCGGTCTCCAGGGCGACCCGGCGGGCGAGGTCGGAACCGGTGGCGCGCCACAGGTGGGCGTAGGCGCGGCACAGCAGCGCGTTGTCGTACAGCATCTTCTCGAAGTGCGGCACGACCCACTCGCGGTCGACGGAGTAGCGCGCGAAGCCGCCGCCGAGCTGGTCGTAGATGCCGCCGCGCGCCATCCGCTCGCACGTGTCGGCGGCCATCTGCAGCGCGCCCTCCGCGCCCGTGCGGCCGTAGTGCCGCAGCAGGAACTCGACCGCCATCGACGGCGGGAACTTCGGCGCGCCGCCGAACCCGCCGTGCGCCGCGTCGTAGTCCCGGGTCAGGCCGAGCAGCGCCTGCGCGAGCTCGTCCTCGCCCGGCTTCTCGCCCGAGCCGTGGGTGAGCTGCCGCTCCCCGAGGTCCCGCACGATCTTCCCCGCGACCTCGGCGACCTCGCCGCGCCGGTCCGTCCACGCCCGGTGGACACCGTCGAGGACCTGCGGGAACGACGGCATGCCGTGCCGTGGCTCCGGCGGGAAGTACGTGCCGAAGTAGAAGGGCTCGGCGTCGGCGGTGAGGAAGACGGTCATGGGCCAGCCGCCCTGACCCGTCGCGGCCTGCACGGCCTCCATGTAGACGGCGTCGACGTCGGGCCGCTCCTCGCGGTCGACCTTGATGTTCACGAACTTCTCGTTCATGAGCGCGGCCGTCGCCTCGTCCTCGAAGGACTCGTGCGCCATGACGTGGCACCAGTGGCAGCTGCTGTAGCCCACGCTCAGCAGCACCGGCACTCCACGCTCGCGCGCCTCCTCGAAGGCCTCGGCCGACCAGGGCCACCAGTCGACGGGGTTGTCGGCGTGCTGAAGGAGATAGGGGGACGTCTCATGGGCCAGTCGGTTCGGCATGCCCCCATACTCGCGCACGCCGGGCCCCGATCGGCGGACGCCCTGTTGCCCGCGCCCCGTACGCAGGACACTTGTGACCGCAGGCAACTGTTGCTTTCGGAGGGGGAACCCATATGCGGGACAGCCATCGGGCCGAGGCCGAGCGGCTGTTGGCACGGGCCGTGGAGGAGGAGGTCCGGCGGTCGGGCGGGCGCGTCGACGGGAGCGTACTGCTCTCGCGGGCACGCGGCGCGCTGGACGCCATGGCGCAGACGGCCGCCGAGGAGTACGCGGCGTACTCCGGCGCGCTCGACGAGGCGGAGGCGGGCCGGCTCACCTTCGGGCAGCGGTACGCGAAGGAGGGCGCGGGAACGCCCCTGCTGGTGGCGGTGGTTGCGGCGCTCGCGGCCGGCGTCTCCGACCTGTCCTTCGGCACGAGCGTCGGCACGGCGCTCGGGACCGGCGCGGTCGTCGCCGTGGCGGGCGCGGCGGCGACGGTCGTGAAGGTGACGGCCTCCCACGTCCCCGCGGCCAGCCGCCGCGCGGGGGAGCTCAGCAGGCCCGGCGGGCCCGAGCAGCTGCGACTGCAGTGGCTGACGGCCCTTGAGGTGCGCGGCATCCGGCCCTTCCTCGACCAGCAGCGGGTCCTAGCCGCCTCGACCGGCTCGCACGCGGCGAAGAAGCCGGCGCCCCAGCTGCGCGGCACGGACAAGAGCGCGGCGGCCCGGCGGCGCAGCGTGCTGCAGCAGTCCTTCGCGCAACTCCCTGAGACCGCGGCGCCCTTCGTGGGCCGGCGGGCCGAGCTGGGGCGGATCGCCCAGTGGGTGCACGCGGCGCGCGCCAGCACCGACACCCGGCCCACGGTCGTCATGCTGCACGGCGCGCCGGGCTCGGGGCGGACCTCGCTGGCGGTGCGCGCCGCGCACGACCTGCGGGACCAGTTCCGCGGCGCCTGCGTGGTGGACCTGCGCGGCGACAGTCCGCAGGAGTCCCCGATGTCCACGCGCGACGCCCTGATGCAGCTGCTGAACCGGCTGGGTGCCCCGCGCGAGCAGCTGCTCTTCCGCGAGCGCTCGTCGCAGGACCAGCAGCTCAAGCGGCTCAGCGAGCTCTACCACCAGTATCTGACGGGCGTCGCGGTGACGATCGTCCTCGACGACGCCAGCGACGCCGAGCAGGTCCGCACCCTCGTCCCGGAGCGCTCGGACAGCCTCGTCCTGGTCACCGCCAGGGAGCCGCTGGAGCTGCCCGCCGACCTGCCCGCCTGGGTGCACCGGCTGCCCGTCGAAGCGCTGGACGAGGCGGGCGCCGAGGAGCTGCTCCGCCAGTCCGCGGAGGACCTGTCCGGCCCCTACGACGCCGAATCGGCGGACGAGGTGCGGGAGTTGTGCGGCGGGCTGCCGCTGGCGCTGCGCGCGGCGGGCTCCTCCCTCGGGCCGCGTACGCCGCGTCAGCTGGCCGCCGACCTGTCGGCGTACGGGCCCGCCGACAAGGTCGGTCCCGTCGAGCGCGTCCTGTGGCTGCGCTACTCCGACCAGCCGGAAGCGGCCCGGCGGCTGCTGCGCCGTCTCGCGCTCGCCGGGCGCGCCTCGCTGGGCACGGCCGCCGCGGCGGCGCTGCTCGGCACGGACGAGGAGGAGGCGACCCGGCAGCTGACCGCGCTGTCCCGCGCGGGCCTGCTCGACCGCCCCCGCACCCGGAGCGGCCCCGGCGAGACCGAGGCCCCGGCCGGCCGCTACCGCCTGCACGACCTCGTCCGCTCCTTCGCCCGGGCCCGCCTCCTCGACGAGGAGGAGCCCGCCGAGCGCACCGCCGCGCAGGAGCGCCTCATCGCCAGCTATGGCGAGCTGGCCGACACCGTGATCCGGCTGGTCGACGGCAAGACGTCCACGCGCGCCAACCAATTCGGGCAGCACGGTTTCGCCTCGCTCGACGCGGCCCTGCGCTGGCTCGACGACGAGTCGACGTTCATCACGGCGGCCCTGCGGCACGCGGAGGGCGTCGACCAGCGGGCCGTGCTCAACCTCCTCGGCGCGCTCTGCGACTACTGCCTGCTGCGCGGCGACCTCTACCGCCTCGGCGAGATCAACGAACTGACGCAGGCCATCGACAAGGGCCTGCTCGGCCGCAGCGTGCAGTGGCGCACGGGCATCGCGGCCCGTCAGCTCGGCGAGCTCGACCAGTCGCGCACGACGCTGAACTCCGTCGTCGACCGCTACTTCGAGGCCCACCAGGACGCGGCCGCCGCCCGCGCCCTCGGCTCCCTCGGCATCACCCTGCACCACCAGGGCAACCTGACGGAGGCGGCGGCCCGCCTCACGGAGGCGCTCGATCTGCAGACCGCCGACGAGCTGGCGGGCGACCGCGCCTGGACGCTGCACGCCCTCGCCGCCGTCGAGCGGGACCGCGCCCACCTGGCGCACGCCCTCGGCATGCTGGAGACGGCGCTCGCGCTGCACCGGGGCAGCGGTTCGGTGCACGGCGAGGCCTGGACGCACTTCCAGCTCGGCCAGCTCTGCCTGCGCATGGGCGACGTGCCGCGCGCGGAGGGCGAGCTGCGGACGGCCCTCGACCTGTACGGCCGCACGCGGGACGCGCGCGGCGAGGCCTGGGCGCTCACGCAGCTGGCGCGGGCCCGCCTTGTGGACGGTGACCCGTCCCCCGCCGTCGACGGGCTGCGCCACGCCGTGTCCCGGCACCGCGACAACGACGACGCGCGCGGCGAGGCCTGGTCGCTGTACTACCTCGGCCAGGCCCTGGAGGAGACCGGCAGCCTGGACCAGGCGGTGCGGGAGCTGGAGCGGGCCCGCACGATGTTCTCCCGGATGCGGGACGTGTACGGCCTGGCGTGCGCCCGGCACCACTCCGCGCGCGTGACCCGCGACCAGCGGGCCGCCCAGACGGGTTCGCTGCGGAACTCCGGCTTCGCCCGCCAGCTCCTGGTCGACGCCCGCGCCGACTTCCAGCGCATCGGTGTCGCGCACGGCGAGGCCTGGACGTGTCTGGAGCTGGTCGTCGTCGACGCGGGCAACAACCGCAGCCAGCAGGCGCTCGCCCTGTGCGACGAGGCCATCGAGCTCTTCGCCTCCTACGGCGACCGGCGCGGCGGCGACTGGGCGCGTTTCCTGCGCTGCACCCTGCTGCCGTACGCGTCGCCCGGCGGCTGGGAGATCGGCACGGCGGTCGCCCAGGAGGAGCTCGGCCAACTCGCCCGGGCCGGCCATCCGACCCGGGACGGCAAGCTCGCCGAGTACGTCCAGGCGTACGGCCTGCTCCTGGAGCGGGGCGCGGAGCTGGAGACGGGCTGGCAGGCGTGGCGGCTCGGCATGGTGCCGAGCCGGCATGCGCGCGAGGTGATGGGGGTCGACGTACCGCAGCCGAACTGAGCCACCCCGCCACAACCAAGCCGAGCCGGAAATGACACGAAAGAGGGCATTATTCCTACTGTCGGGCTACGACCGCTGTCGCCGTGGACGGGCCCGGGTGACGCTCGCAGAGACCGCTTCTCCTCCTACGAAGAGGTATTCATGCGTACTCGCTCCATCCTCATCACAGCCGCCTTCGCCGCCGTCACCGTGATCGGCGGGGCCGGCGCGGCCGTCGCCGACCCCGACCCGGTCAACGCCGAGGTCTCCAACTCCCCCGGCATCATCAGCGGCAACGCGGTCCAGGTCCCGGTCGACCTCGACGTCCCGATCTGCGGCAACACGATCGACGTCGTCGGACTGCTCAACCCCGCGACCGGCAACCACTGCAAGACCAACTGACGGCCGGCGCAGCACACAAGGAAGGCCCCGCTGGTGCGGGGCCTTCCGTCGTTCCTGTCGCTCGACGCTAGCGGCGCGGCGCCGGGTATCGCGCGGCGGCGGCCCTGAGGGCGGCGACGGTGAGCGCCACGACCAGCAGGGAGGCCAGCGTCGCGACCGCCGCCGACAGGGTCGGGAGGGGTGCGGTCACCCCGTCGGGCCGCAGGACGTAGGCGAGGGTCGTCGAGTCGACCCGGCCGTCCACGAGATGGCCGAGGGTCAGCGCGCCCGCCACGAGGGTGCTCGCCACGGCCACGAGCGGAGACCCGCTCAGGAACAGGGCCACGCCCGCCGCCGCGCAGACGGCGGAGACGCCGATCGCGGCCGGGAGACCGAGGGCCGGCGCGTCCGACCAGTTCAGCGGGGCGTGAGCGGCCGCGCAGAGCAGCAGGAGTACGCCTGCCGCGCGCCGCAGCCACACCAGGCGTGCGCTGTCCCGCGCTGCGAGCGGCGCCGTGCCGGGAGCCGTGCCGGACGGGCGGCGGACGGCTTCGCCGGTCGGCGTGACCGCCGCGCCCGCGGTGCCGGCGCCCGCGGTTCCGGCGGACACGGCTTCGGCGGCCGCCTCGGCGTCGGCCTCGGCATCGGCGCTCCTGTGCTCCTTCAGGTTGCCGATCAGCTGCATCAGTTCCTCGACGGACCTGGTCGTACCGGCGGCGTGCACCACCTCCGCGCCGGTGTGCGGATCGTGCGGGGGCCGGGACAGCAGGTGGACGAGCCGGCTCACCTCCGGAATGGGGCGTTCCTCGGCGGCGTGCCGGATGGCCTGGTTCATGGGTTCGGCGGGGTGCTCCGGCGGTCCGAGCAGCTCCACCAGCCGGGTGACGTCGTCGACGGACCGGGCCACGGCCGCCAGGCGGAGCACCGAGGCGGCGGTCGGCATGCCGGTCGGTGACTGCTCCAGGCGGGTGACGAGGTCGACGACGTCGTCCAGCGGCCTGGACACCACGGCGACGTGTATGAGGTCCGCCACCGCGCCCTCGTCGGTCTCCGGCACCACCTGTGCCGGGGGCCCGTCGTCGACGTCGGGGGCGGTCGGCTCCGGGGGAACGACGTCGCCGTCGACCTCGAAGGCCCCGTTCACCGCCGGGTCCGGTGTCGGGTCGGCTGTCGGGGCTGCCGTCTGCGGCCACGGGGCGGCCTGGTCACGCGGTGGGGCGCCGAGCTGCGCGGTGCCCCAGTGAACCGAGGTCGAGACCAGAGGTTCGCCGGTACCGGAAGAATCCCCAGCGGCAGAGAATGACTCAGCGGCCATCTTCTCTTCTCCATTTCAGCGGGACGTCCTCGCCCCGCGCGTGAGCGTGTATCCCGTTCTATGCACGCTTCATGCGCCCCGCCACTGGAGAAGCCGCCCGGCGGGCGCGTACTCGATCACTGGGGATGCGGGGGGACCACTCGCCGCCGGTGCCCACGGACGGGCGGCTCCGTTCCGACATACGGCCCACGATCGTTTTGTCCGCGGGCCGGGCCGGTGAGGTCTGTGGGGTCCGTTCTTCTCTGCAGAGAGGCACCCATGCGCACGCGCTCGATCTTCATCACCGCGGCCCTCGTCACGGCCACCGTCATCGGCGGCGCGAGCACCGCCGCCGCCACCGACCCCTCGCCCGGCGCGGGCGCCTGGGGCAAGGCCAAGAACTCCCCCGGCGTCCTCAGCGGCAATGTCGTCCAGGTGCCCGTCGACCTGTCCGTCAACGCGTGCGGCAACACCGTGAACGTCGTCGGCCTCCTCAACCCCGCGGCCGGCAACACCTGCGTCTCGAAGTGACCCACCGCCCCGTCGCGCGCTGACACGACGGGGCACTTCTCTACTTGCCGCCGTCGGACTCCCGCCGCGCGGAGCCCGCGTCCTCACCCGCCGCCGCGCCGACCGGCTCCTTCTCCGCCGGTTCCTTGAAGTCGACCTTCCGCATGTGCCGGTTCATCGACTTCATCAGGCCCCAGACGGCCAGGGCCATCACCGCGAAGACGATGAAGCCCAGGACACCCGGAGTCACCTTGTCGTCGTCGACCTCCTTGGCAAGAGGGACGAGATGCGTCATTGCCAGATGTGCGTTCACGCTAGGCATTGTCGCGGATGCCCGCAAAGAGGTCGTCCTCGGGGAGGGAAGTATCGACGAGCGACTTCGCGAGCTCGTACTCCTCCGTGGGCCAGACCTCCTTCTGGATCTCCATCGGCACCCGGAACCACCCGCCGTCGGGGTCGATCTGCGTGGCGTGCGCGATCAGCGCCCTGTCACGGACCTCGAAGAAGTCGGCGCACGGAACGTGCGTGGTCAGCGTGCGCTCGACCCGCTCGAACTCGTCCCAGCGCTTCAGCCAGTCCCCGTACGGCGACTCCAGGCCGCGGTCGAGCATCGCGTGGTGCAGCGCCTCGGTGCGCGGGCGGTTGAAGCCCTGGTTGTAGTAGAGCTTCTGCGGCTGGAAGACCGGGCCGAACTCGCTCTCCGGGTACTTCTCCGGGTCCGCCGCGCCGTCGAAGGCCACCATCGTGATCTTGTGGGTCATGATGTGGTCGGGGTGCGGATATCCGCCGTTCTCGTCGTACGTCGTGATGACCTGCGGACGGAAGGAGCGGATCTGGCGCACCAGCTCGCCGGCGGCCTTGTCGAGGTCCTCCAGGGCGAAGCAGCCCTCGGGCAGCGGCGGCAGCGGGTCGCCCTCGGGCAGCCCCGAGTCGACGAAGCCGAGCCACTCCTGCTTGACGCCGAGGATCGCGCGCGCCTCGTCCATCTCCTTCTTGCGCACCTCGTGGATGTTCTCCTGGATGTACGCGTCGCCCTGGAGCTTGGGGTTGAGGATGTCGCCGCGCTCCCCGCCCGTGCAGGTCACGACGAGCACGTCCACCCCCTCGGACACGTACTTGGCCATGGTGGCCGCGCCCTTGCTCGACTCGTCGTCGGGGTGGGCGTGAACGGCCATCAGTCGCAGCTGCTCAGTCAAGACTCGATCCTCAGGTTCTGGGCGCCCTCGGTGATTCGGCGCAACGGGCGGCTTCTATAGTGACGGAACCGGGGGGCGGAAAATTCCGGCATCCACTGTTCCTGGAGGACGATCATGGCGGCGGTGGGCTCGAAGCTCCCCGAGGGGCCTTCCGAGGGCTCCTCCAAGGGTCTTCCCGAGGGGCGGTACGGCCGCTCCCGCACGGCCGACGACGCCGCCGACCGCAAGCTGAGGATCGTCGGCTCGGTGCTCGGCGTGCTCCTGCTCGGCGTCGTCGGCTGGTTCGGCTACGACTACGTCAACGGTACGAAGATCAGCGCCGAGGTCATCAAGTTCGACGTCGTATCGGACCGGTCCGTCGAGGCCCACCTGGAAGTCCGCAAGGACACCGGGGCCCGGGGCTACTGCACCCTGCGCTCGCAGGCCGAGTCCGGCAACGAGGTGGGCCGCAAGGACTTCCGGTTCGACCGGCGCACCGACCGTATCGACCAGGTCGTCACTCTGCGTACGACAAGCAGGGCCACCAGCGTCGAGCTGCTGGGCTGCCACTCCGACTGACGTCGCCCGACATTCCCGCGTTTACCGCGCTCACCTGCGTTGACGCAAATCTGATGGCTTATGTCCTCCCCCTTGGGCGCCTGAATTGTTAGGCTCGTGGTTTCGCCCACCCGTGAAGGAACATCCTTCTGGGTAGGGCGATGCTTTGTATTCCCAGTACCTACGAGGAGCACCTGTGACCCAGACCAGCGAGAACGTCACCTGGCTGACCCAGGAGGCGTACAACCAGCTCAAGGCCGAGCTGGAGTACCTGTCTGGTCCTGCGCGCACCGAGATCGCGGCCAAGATCGCCGCGGCGCGCGAGGAGGGCGACCTGCGGGAGAACGGCGGGTACCACGCGGCCAAGGAGGAGCAGGGCAAGCAGGAGCTCCGCGTCCGCCAGCTCACCCAGCTCCTGGAGACCGCACGGGTCGGCGAGGCGCCGGCCGACGACGGGGTCGTGGAGCCCGGCATGGTCGTCACCATCGCCTTCGACGGCGACGAGGACGACACGCTGACCTTCCTGCTCGCCTCCCGTGAGTACGCGAGCGCCGACATCGAGACGTACTCGCCGCAGTCCCCGCTGGGCACCGGCGTGAACGGCAAGAAGATCGGCGAGGACGCGCAGTACGAACTGCCGAACGGCAAGTTCGCCTCCGTGAAGATCCTCGCGGCCAAGCCGTACGCGGCCTAGCGCGCTCCAGCTCCGGCCACGACCGAGCCCCCGGCACCCTGAATGAGGTGCCGGGGGCTCGGTCGTGCGCGGTCAGGCCGTCGCCGAGCGGTACTTGCGGACCGACAGGGTGCGGAAGATCAGGATGATCAGGACCGAGTAGATCACCGAGGCCCAGACCGGGTGCTGCATGGGCCAGGCGTCGGACGGCGAGACCCCGGGGTTGCCGAAGAGCTCGCGGCAGGCCTGGACGGTCGCGCTGAAGGGGTTCCAGTCGGCGACGTGCCGCAGCCAGGGCGTCATCTTGCTGGAGTCCACGAACGCGTTCGAGATGAACGTGACCGGGAAGAGCCAGATCAGGCCGCCCGAAGTGGCCGCCTCCGGAGTGCGGACCGAGAGTCCGATGAGCGCGCCGACCCAGGTGAACGCGTACCCGAGGAGGAGCAGCAGGCCGAAGGCGCCGAGGGCCTTGCCGATGCCCTCGTGGATGCGCCAGCCGACGAGGACGGCCACGATCGCGAGGACCAGGAGGGTCAGCGCGGTCTGCACGAGGTCGGCGATGGTGCGGCCGGTGAGGACCGCGCCGCGCGCCATGGGCAGCGACCGGAAGCGGTCGATGAGGCCCTTGTGCATGTCGTCGGCGATGCCCGCGCCCGCGCCCGCGGTGGCGAAGGTGACGGTCTGCGCGAAGATGCCCGCCATCAGGAAGTTGCGGTAGTCCGCCGGATCGGTGCTGTTGCCGATCATCATGGAGCCGCCGAACACATAGCTGAACAGCACCACGAACATGATCGGCTGGATCAGGCCGAAGATGACCATCTCCGGGATGCGCGACATGCGGATCAGGTTCCGCTTGGCGACGACCAGGGAGTCCCTGACGGACTGGCCGATGCCGCCGGCGGGCCTGGGGGCCGCCGTGCGCACGGCGTCGGTGACGGTGCTCACTTGCCGGTCTCCTTTCCGTTGCCCTCGTCGGCCAGCTCGGCGACGTGCCCGGTGAGGGAGATGAAGACGTCGTCGAGGGTCGGGCGGCGCAGGCCGATGTCGTCGATCTCGATGCCGCGGGTGTCCAGCTCGCGGATGACCTCGGCGAGCAGCTTGGCGCCGCCGGCGACGGGGACGGTCAGCTTGCGGGTGTGCTCGGCGACGGCGACCTCGCCCTTGCCGAAGCCGCGCAGCACCTCGGAGGCGGTGGCGATGTGCTCGCGCTCGTGCACGACGACCTCGACGCGCTCGCCGCCGGTCTGGGCCTTGAGCTGGTCGGAGGTGCCGCGGGCGATGACGCGGCCGTGGTCGACGACGCAGATGTCGTGCGCGAGGTGGTCGGCCTCTTCGAGGTACTGCGTGGTCAGGAGCAGTGTCGTGCCGCCCGAGACGAGTTCCTGGATGACCTCCCACAGCTGCTGGCGGTTGCGCGGGTCGAGGCCGGTGGTCGGCTCGTCCATGAACATCACGGGCGGCGAGACGACGAGCGCGGCGGCGAGGTCGAGGCGGCGGCGCATGCCTCCGGAGTACGTCTTGGAGGGGCGGTCGGCGGCGTCGGCGAGGTTGAACCGGTCGAGCAGTTCACCCGCCCTGGCCTTCGCCTCCTTGGCCCGCATCTGGTAGAGCTGGCCGACCATCTGGAGGTTCTCACGGCCCGTCAGATACTCGTCCACGGCGGCGAACTGGCCGGAGAGGCCGATCGAACGCCGCACTTCGTTGGGGTGCTTGAGGACGTCTATGCCCGCGACGACCGCCTTGCCGCTGTCCGGTGTGAGCAGTGTCGTCAGGCAGCGGACCGCCGTGGTCTTGCCCGCGCCGTTCGGCCCCAGGAGGCCGAGCACGGTGCCTTCCGGGACATCCAGATCGACGCCGTCCAGAGCCCGTACGTCGCCGAAGGTCTTCACCAGACCTTCGGCGTAGATGGCGCCTGGCATGTGATTCCCCCTGGTGTGGGTGACTTCCAGTGACTTTCTACGGAAAGCTTAGGTTTGCCGGACTTCGCACGCCCGACGACGGGTGACGCAGGGCACACCCTAACGCGATACATCGCGTCGGCTCACCTGGTTTTCCAAAGATGATCCGGAGGGGCGGCTTCAGCAGAGGGGCGGCATCAGTAGAGGGGCGGCTTCAGCCGATGACCGCGTAACCCGCTCCCCGCAGGGCGGTGCCCACCTCGGTGCAGTGCTCGGGGCCCTTCGTCTCCAGATGGAGCTCCACCTCGGCCTCGGTGAGCCCGAGCCGGGGGTCGGTGCGCACGTGGCTGATGTCGAGGACGTTGGCGTCCACCTCCGACAGCACCCCGAGGAGCGTGGCGAGCGCGCCGGGGCGGTCCGTCAGGCGCAGCCGCAGCGAGAGGTAGCGGCCCGCAGCCGCCATGCCCTGCCGCAGGATGCGCTGCATCAGGAGCGGGTCCACGTTCCCGCCGGACAGCAGCGCCACCACCGGCCCCTCGAACGCCTTCGGGTCGCTCAACAGGGCCGCGACCGGACTCGCACCGGCCGGCTCGACGACCATCTTGGCCCGCTCCAGGCACAGCAGCAGGGCGCTGGAGAGCTCGTCCTCCGAGACCGTGACGACCTCGTCGACCAACTCCTCGACCAGCTGGAACGGTACGTCGCCGGGGCGGCCGACCTTGATGCCGTCGGCCATCGTCGTGGGGTCGCCGACCGACACCGGGTGCCCCGCGGCCAGCGAGGGCGGATAGGCCGCGGCACCCGCCGCCTGCACGCCGACCACCTTCACGTCCGGGCGCAGCGCCTTGACCGCGACCGCGACGCCCGCCGCGAGGCCGCCGCCCCCGACGCCCACGACGAGGGTGCGCACCTCCGGGCACTGCTCCAGGACCTCCAGGCCGACCGTGCCCTGCCCCGCGATGATGTCCGGGTGGTCGAAGGGGTGGATGAAGACGGCGCCCGTCTCGTGGGCGTACTCCTGCGCGGCGGCCAGCGTCTCGTCGACCACCTGGCCGTGCAGCCGCACCTCCGCTCCGTACTCCCGCGTCGCCGCGACCTTGGGCAGCGGCGCACCGGCCGGCATGAAGACCGTGGAGCGCACGCCGAGGAGCGAGGAGGCCAGCGCCACGCCCTGCGCGTGGTTGCCCGCGCTGGCGGCGACGACACCGGCGGCGCGCTCCTCGGGGAGCAGGCCCGCGATCCGCACGTACGCGCCGCGCAGCTTGAAGGAGCCGGTCCGCTGGAGGTTCTCGCACTTGAGGTGCACCGGCGCCCCGACCAGCTGCGACAGGTGCCTGCTGCCCTCCATCACCGTCATCCGGGCCACTCCGGAGAGCATCTTCTGCGCGCCGCGCACGTCGTCCAGGGTCACCGTCGGCAAGGAGTGGGGCGTGCGGTAGTTCATGACGGCAAGTCTTGCAGCCGGCGCCCGACTCCTCCTGCGACGACCAAAGGACGAGACCGTTCTGAGCGTGGGTTTGCGCAGCGCAGGTACGGTACGCGCCGCGGCCGCGTACCCTGTCCCCCAACCCACTGCCCTCGCATGAAGTGAGCCCCCGGCCATGCCCACAACTCCGGACATGACGACCGCCAGCGATCCCGCCCTCCTGGACAGCCTGCAGCACCAGGTGGCGGTCTTCGCCCGCCGTGCGGAGCAGACGCGCCTCGGCGGCGTAGGACAGGTCCGCAACTCCATGGACCGTGCCGCGTATCTGCTGCTCAACCGCCTCGACAAGGAAGGCCCGATGGGCGTCAAGGCGCTCGCCGCGAGCATGGGCATCGACTCCTCGACCGTCACCCGGCAGGTCGCCCCGCTGGTCGACACCGGGCTCGTCAAGCGCACCTCGCACCCCGAGGACGGCCGCGCCGTGGTGCTGCAGCTCTCCCCGCGCGGCCAGGCCAGGCTCGACGAGGTGCGCTCCTCGCGGCGCGAGCTGATGGCCGAGCTGACGCAGGACTGGGACCCGAAGGAGCGCGAGAGCTTCTGCGCGCTCCTCACACGCTTCAATTCCGCCCTCTCGGCACGCCAGTCGTCACAGCCGGCTCCCGGAGGGGACGTTCCGGCCACTCCGGAGTCTTGACCCCGGACCCGCGTCTGGCCTCATATGAGACCGGAGGCCCCGTGCTCGTGGCCTCCGGCCGGGAGGCGCGGTGCGAGAGCGGCAGGCGTTGCGGAACGCCCGCCGTGCCCGGGAGTTCGAGGCGTTCGTCGCGGGCGCGGCAGGGCGGCTCCTGCATGCCGCGACGCTCCTCACCGCCGAGCCCCCGGACGACAACCCACGCGCGCGTGCCCTGCTGACCGCCGCCCTCGCGCACACGTACGCGTCGTGGGACCGGCTGCGCGGCGAAGACCCGTACGACCGCACCCGCCAGCAGGTCGCCCTCCGCTTCGGCCGCGCCGCCTGGCGGCGCCACCGCGGCCACGGCGGGGTCCTGGCCCGGCTCAGCCCCCAGGAGCGGCTGATTCTCGTCCTGCGGATGTACGAGGGCGTCGCCGAGGAACAGACGGCGGCGCTCCTCGGCCTGCCCGCCGACCGGGTCGCCTCGATCTGCGCCCGCGCGACGGCGACGGTCCTGCACCCGCCGCGCGGTCCCGCGCCGGCCGGGACGCCGGTCGGGGCGGTGCCCTCATGAGTCAGTACGAGCGCAAGGAGCAGGCGATCCGGCGCCTTCTGGAGGGCACGGCGCCCGCCGTGCCGCCCGAACTCCACGACGACGCGGTGCGGCGGGGCGGCCGGGCCCTGCGGCGCCGCAGGGCGGCTCGGCGGCTGTTCTGGACCCTGCTGTTCGCCGCCGCGGTGGCGTTCGTCGTGTGGGCGTCGCTCGCCCGGCCGTGGGTGGAGCCGCCGTCGGACACGACTCCACCCCTGACGCGCTGGGGCTGACCCCTTTTCGGGGCGCCCCTGTGAGCGTGATCAGCCGAGCGCCTGCTGGAGGTCGGCGATGAGGTCGTCCGCCGACTCGATGCCCACCGAGAGGCGTACCAGGTCCGCAGGGACCTCCAGGGCCGAGCCGACCACCGAGGCGTGCGTCATGCGGCCCGGGTGCTCGATCAGCGACTCGACGCCGCCCAGCGACTCGCCCAGGGTGAACAGCTTTGCGCGGTTGCAGACCTCGACGGCCGCCTCCTCGCCGCCCTCGACACGGAACGACACCATGCCGCCGAAGGACCGCATCTGCTTGGCGGCGATCTCGTGGCCGGGGTGCTCCGGAAGACCCGGGTAGAGAACGCTGCTCACGCGCGCGTGCCGGGTCAGCATCTCGGTGACCTTGGTGGCGTTCTCGCTGTGCCGGTCCATGCGCACCGCGAGGGTCTTGATGCCGCGCAGCACCAGCCAGGCGTCGAAGGGGCCCGCGACGGCACCCATCGCGTTCTGGTGGTACGCGAGCTCCTCGCCCAGGGCCGTGTCGCTGACGACGAGCGCGCCGCCGACGACGTCCGAGTGGCCGCCCATGTACTTCGTCATGGAGTGCACGACGACGTCCGCGCCGAGGGCCAGCGGCTGCTGGAGGTAGGGGCTCGCGAAGGTGTTGTCGACGACGAGGCGCACGCCGGCGTCGCGGGCGATCTGTGCGACCGCGGCGATGTCGGTGATGCCGAGCAGCGGGTTGGAGGGGGTCTCCACCCAGATCGCCTTCGTACGGTCGGTCAGCGCGGCGCGCACCGCCTCCGGGTCGGAGGTGTCGGCCACCGACCACTGCACGCCCCACCGCGAGACGACCTTGTCGAACAGGCGGAAGGTGCCGCCGTACGCGTCGTTGGGGATGACGACGTGGTCGCCCGGGCCGAGCAGCGTACGGAGAAGGCAGTCCTCGGCCGCCAGGCCCGACGCGAAGGCGAGGCCGCGGCTGCCGCCCTCCAGCGCGGCCAGATTCTCTTCCAGTGCGGTCCTCGTGGGATTGGCGCTGCGGCTGTACTCATAGCCGCCGCGCAGGCCCCCGACGCCGTCCTGCTTGTAGGTCGAGACCTGGTAGATGGGCGGGACGACGGCGCCGGTGAGGGGGTCGGCGGTGTTGCCCGCGTGGATGGCCACGGTCTCGAAGCTCTGCGTGCTGTGCGAGTCACTCATGCGGCCTGAGCGTAGTGCGCGCGGGCGCCCTTCTGCCGGGTCGGTCCGGGTACGTCCCGGCAGGTTGGCCAATTGTCCGACCCGTCTGGTTCGCTTGTGTCATGGAGATTCTCTGGTTCCTGTTCGCGGTGATCATGATCGGTGCGGTCCTGGGGCCCGTACTGCTGCGCAGGCGCGGCGGGATCCGGCAGGTGGCCCCCGGCTCACCGGACGCCGCGGACCCGGCGAACTACGGCTTCCTGCGCCAGGAGGAGCTGGACATCCGCATGCCGGGACCGGACGCCGACCTCCTCGAAGTGCTCGACCTCGTGCAGCGCACGCAGGAGTGGAAGGCCGCCTCGCAGCTCCTCGCCGGCACGGAGACGCACGGCGAGCGGCGCTGGCAGCGCGTGCAGGCCTTCGCGGGCGCGGCCTCGCTGGAGCTGCAGCAGCGGCCGGGCGGCGTCAGCGACAGCCCCGGCGGGCAGTGGCTGCGGGTGTGGCGCGCCGAGGCGCCCAAGGACGCAGGCGGCGCCGCGGTGCACGCGGAGTTCCTCGTCCAGCAGGCGTGGCGCACGGCGGTGCAGGGGACGGACGAATTCCGGATCATTCTGGAGGAGGCCAAGGAAGCGTGCGCGCAGGCGGCGCTGCTCGCTCCCGGCGACCCCGTTCCGTACATCGTCGAGCTCTCCATCGCGCGCGGACTGGCGTATCCCCGCGAGGAGTTCGAGCAGCTGTGGCTGAAGATCCTGGACCGCGCGCCCGCGCACATGGGCGCGCACCTGGCGGCGCTGCACTACTGGTGCGAGAAGTGGCACGGCTCCCGCGACCTCGCCCACGACTTCGCGGAGGCCGCGGCCGCCCGCGCGCCCCGCGGCTCCCTGCTCGCGGCGCTCCCCCTCTTCGCGGTGTACGAGCACCTGCCCGAGGTCAACCTCGTCCGCGGGTTCTACGAGAGCGAGGTCGTCACCAAGGCCGTCGAGGGCGCGCTGTTCGCGGTGCACTCCGCGCGCGCGGACGACCCGATGCTGGCGCACGTCCGCCACCTCCTGGTGTTCTTCCTGGTCCGCTCCGAGCGCTGGGCGGAGGCCATGAACCAGCTGGTGCACGTGGACGGCCACATCGGCGCGCTGCCGTGGACCCTGTCCGAGGACCCCGCCTCGGACTACGCGGTGTACCGCGCCCTGGCCGTCGCGGGCTACGAGGCGAACGGCGGCAGCCCGGCGACGCTGCCGCACTGAGGGCAGCCACGGACCCGGCACCGGCCGGAATGCCCCGCCCCCTCCGTACGTTCACCCCGTAGACCCCTGTCACCCACGAGGAGACCCGCATGATCTTCGGACGCACGCCCGAGCTCCCCACCGCCGAGCAGGCCCTCAAGGGCCGGGCCACCCCGGAATTCGAGGTCCCCTCCCGCCACACGGTGCTCGGCAACCCGCTCCTCGGCCCCTACCCGGACGGCCTGGAGACCGCGGACTTCGCGCTCGGCTGCTTCTGGGGCGCGGAGCGCAAGTTCTGGCAGACCGAGGGCGTCTGGACGACGTACGTCGGCTACCAGGGCGGCTACACGGAAAACCCCTCCTACGAAGAGGTGTGCTCCGGCCTCACCGGCCACACGGAGGCGGTCCGCGTCGTCTTCGACCCGTCCAAGGTCTCGTACGCCACGCTCCTGAAGCTGTTCTGGGAGTCCCACAACCCCACGCAGGGCTTCCGCCAGGGCAACGACGTCGGCACGCAGTACCGCTCGGCGATCTACACGCACTCCCCCGCCCAGGAGGAGGCGGCGACCGCGTCCCTGAAGGCGTACCAGCAGGTCCTGACGGCCGCCGGCCACGGCACGATCACGACGACGGTCCTCCCGGCCGACACCCGCCCGTTCTGGCCCGCCGAGGCGTACCACCAGCAGTACCTGGACAAGAACCCCGACGGCTACTGCGGCATCGGCGGCACGGGCGCGCTCCTCGACGCCCCCTCGGAGACGAACTGGGGCCGAGCGTGCCCGACGGGCATCGCACCGGCCGAGGGCTGAGGAACCGCATCGCCCTCGGTACGGCAAAGGCCCGCTCCGCCCGGCCTCAGGGACGGCCCGCTGAGGACCCGAGGGCGGTGGCGTGCTCGTGCAGGCCCCGCACCTCGCCGAGAGTGGCCTCCAGGGCCGTGAGCCGGTTCTCGATCGGCGCCGTGTCCGCCACGTGCTCACGGCACTGCTTGAGAACCGCCTCCAAGACCTTCAGCTTGGCCTCGTAGAAGGCGACGTAATCCGTCAATGCCGTCCGCAGCGGATGGGCCATGGCGTTGAAGATCACGCACACCTCGTCGCCGCCGCCCGGGGCCACTTCCCGGGCCCGGTCGACGACGTGGCCCAGCCGTTCCCTGATCACCTGCGGCGTCTCCCAGTCCGGCAGGCCGTGGGCCGCGACGACGAGCGGGTCCCACGTGATCGGTTCGGCCTTCTTGCCCCGCCTGGTCCTGCCGCATTCGAGGGAGAGCGTCACCCGGTAGAAGTCCTGGCCTCTCGCCGCCTCCCGCGCCACGAGGCAGACCAGGAACCGGTCGTCCTCACCGGCCTCCAGCTGCTGGTTGACACCCCGCGTATGCCGGCCCTCCCGCAGAGGAAAGCCGAAGTGGTAGGAGCCGCTGGGCCCGATTCTGCGCTCCTGGACAGGCAGCGGCTCGGTGAGCGAGCCGCCCGGCAGGCCGACCACCACGGGCACATCCAGCGCCGGCACGTGGACGAGGCCCTCCACCTCCATGGACAGGCGGCGCACCAGGCAGCTCTGGCCCCCGTCGTTGTGCACGGCGATATCCAGAACAGGGCGATCGGGGACCAGTTCACCGAGGGCCCCCGCGCCGGCCTCCGGTTCCGCGAGGACAGCGGGCGCGTCGGTCACCATGACGTCGACCAGCCTGACCCTGCCGTCCGGCTTCCTTCTGGCCCGGAGCGTCGCCCAGGCCGCGATGACCGCCGCGGTGACAGCGGCGACCGCCGCGATGACGGCAACCACCATGTGGCACTCCCCTCGCGTCGCGGGCTCCCGCCCACGTCCGTCCCACGCGGCGACAACCCGGCTCCATGCACCGCGCCAGCAGCGTACTCAGGCCCACTGACAACGCCCGCGTCACATGGGCCCCCGGTTCCACGACCCCTCTGCCCTCAGCGAATCTGCCACCGGCCGAGATTTCTGACAGGTGTGGCCTTGCCCGGCAACAGTGAAGGCAGGGCGCGGCCTTGGGGCCGCCGGAATTCTGGGAGGCGTGATGTCCGTACGTGACAGTGGCTGGGAATCGGCGCGGCCGCGGGGTGAGGACGGGGACACCGCTCCGTCGCGGTTCGACGACCACCTCGCCGCGCAACTGCTCAACCAGCGGATCGTGTTCCTCGGGACGCAGGTCGACGAGATCTCCGCCAACCGCGTGTGCGCGCAGATGCTGTTGCTGTCGGCGGAGGATCCGAAGACGGACATCAGCCTGTACATCAACAGTCCGGGCGGGTCCGTGACCGCGGGGCTCGCCATCTACGACACCATGCGGCTCATCCCGAACGACGTGGCCACGCTCGCCATGGGATTCGCCGCCAGCATGGGGCAGTTCCTGCTCAGCGTCGGCACCGCGGGAAAGCGGTTCGCGCTGCCCAACGCGCGGATCATGATGCACCAGCCGTCCGCGGGCATCGGCGGCACCACCGCCGACATCGCCATCCAGGCGGAGAACCTGGAGTTCACGAAGCGGACCATCGAGCGGCTCACCGCCGAGCACACCGGGCAGAGCGAGGAGACGATCTCGCGGGACGGCGACCGGGACCGCTGGTTCACCGCCGAGCAGGCCAAGGAGTACGGGATGGTCGACCACGTGGTCGCGTCGCTGGAGGACGTGCGGCCCGCCGGGTCGAAGCGCCGTATCGGGCTCGGAATCTGAGGAGGGGGACGAAGCGATGAGCCAGTACACCATTCCCACCGTCGTCGAGCGCACTCCGCAGGGCGGCGAGCGGGCGTACGACGTCTACAGCCGGCTGCTGTCGGAACGGATCATCTTCCTCGGGACGGAGATCGACGACGGCGTCGCCAACGTCGTCATCGCGCAGCTGCTGCACCTGGAGTCCTCCGCGCCGGAGCGCGAGGTCGCCATCTACATCAACTCCCCCGGGGGGTCGTTCACTTCGCTCATGGCCATCTACGACACCATGAGCTTCATCTCCGCGCCGATCTCGACGTTCTGCGTCGGGCAGGCCGCGTCGACCGCGGCCGTGCTGCTCGCCGGCGGCGACCCGGGGCGGCGGTTCGTGCTCGACCACGCGCGCGTGCTGCTCGGTCAGCCCGCGAGCCGCGGCCGGCAGGGCACGGTGTCCGACCTCGCCCTGGAGGCGCAGGAGATGCTCCGGATCCGCTCGCAGGTCGAGGAGGTCCTCGCCCACCACACGCACCACGACGTCGCCACGCTGCGCGCCGACATGGACCGCGACAAGGTCTTCACCGCTCAGGACGCGGTCGCGTACGGGCTCGCGGACCAGGTGCTCAGCAGGCGGACCCTGCCTGCCGCCGCGGCCTGAACGGCGGCGGCCGGCAGGGTCCGGCCCATCAGGCCGCCAGGCGCACTTCGGCCTGGTAGGACGCCCTGGCCGGCCTCGCGCGGGGAAGGCCGGCCAGGCGCGTCTGGGCCAGGGACAGCACGTCGGACAGGCCGAGGCCGAGTGCGTGAGCGGCGGCCGCGAGAACCTCGGACGAGGCCTCCTTGCGGCCGCGCTCCACCTCGGAGAGGTAGGGCATGGAGATCCGGGCGGCGTCGGACACGTCCTTGAGCGTGCGCTCCTGGGCGAGGCGCTCGGTGCGCAGGACGTCGCCGACGACGTCGCGCCACAGGGGCTCCTTGGCCTCCCCGGACCTGCCCTGCTGTGCGGGGTTCGGCGCTGCGGGGTTCGGCGCCGCCTTGAGCGGGCGCAGGTGGATGACGCGGGCTTCGTTCGCCTTCTGGCGCTCTTGGCTGCTCACTTCCCCAGCCTAGGAGCGATACGGCCGCGGGCGCAGCGTGCGGGGTTCCGCCGCCCGCGAAATCACGTACCACCAGGTCGGGTGGTGGCCGGGTCAGTGCCTCGTCGAGCCCACCGACGACGCGTCCCGGCCCCAGCTGGCGAGCAGCCGCAGCCCCTGCGCCGACGCGGAGTCCGGCTCCGCGTGGTACATCAGGAGCGACTGGTCGCAGTCGTCCGGCAGCCGCAGCGTCTCGAACGCGAGGGTCAGTTCACCCACCAGCGGATGGCGCATGCGCTTGACGCCGTGGCCTTTCTCGCGGACGTCGTGCGTGGCCCACAGGCTCCTGAACTCCTCGCTCTTCACGGAGAGTTCGCCGACGAGTGAGGACAGCTCCGGGTCGTTCGGGTAGCAGCCCGCGTCCATGCGGAGGTAGCTGACGATGTCCGACGCCTTCTGGTCCCAGTCGACGAAGAGCTCGCGGGAGCGCGGGTCGAGGAAGCAGATGCGCGCCCAGTTCCGCTGGGCCGGCGCGAGCTCGCCCCAGTCGCCGAAGAGCGCCGCGGCGAGCGCGTTCCAGCCGAGGATGTCGGAGCGGCGGCCGACCACGTACGCGGGGACGGTCACGATGGTGTCGAGCAGCTGCTGCAGCGCGGGCCGCATGTGCTGCTGGCGCGCCGCCCGCTTCTTCTTGAGGGTTTTCGGCTTCGCGAGGCGCGTCAGGTGGGCCTGTTCGGCGTCGGTCAGCCGCAGGGCGCGCGCGATGGCGTCGAGGACCTCGCCGGAGACGTTGCGGCCGTTGCCCTGTTCCAGCCGGGTGTAGTACGCGACGGAGACCCCGGCGAGCTGGGCGAGCTCCTCGCGGCGCAGGCCCGGCACCCTGCGGTGCCGTCCGAAGTCCGGCAGACCGACGTCCTGGGGCTTCAGCCGGGCCCTGCGGGTGCGCAGGAACTCGCTCAGCTCGGCCCTGCTGTCCAGCGGCCGGGCCTTGGGGACCACACCGCCCGCGCCGCCCGCATCACGTGCGCCGTCCGCGTCCTCCACGTCATCCATACGTCCAGTATCCAGGGTCGTACGTCCCCGAGCCTGACCCCGCCAGTGGTAGGCACAGTGGTCGTAGGCAGAACGGGTGTCTGGGTGACGTCGCAGGTCAGTGGCAGTGTCGATGGCATGACTGAGCAGATCACCACCGTTTCCGCCTACGCCGCTCCCGCCCCCGAGGCGCCCCTGGAGCGGACCACCGTGCCGCGCCGTCCCGTCGGCGAGACCGACGTCCTGATCGACATCAAGTACGCCGGGATCTGCCACTCGGACATCCACCAGGCCCGGGACGGCTGGGGCGAGGGCATCTACCCGATGGTGCCCGGCCACGAGATCGCCGGTGTCGTCACCGAGGTCGGCCCCGGTGTCACCAAGTTCTCCGTGGGTGACCGCGTCGGCGTCGGCTGCATGGTCGACTCCTGCCGCGAGTGCGAGAACTGCAAGGCGGGCCTGGAGCAGTACTGCGTGCGGGGCAACGTCCCGACGTACAACGGACTCGGCAAGGACGGCGAGCCGACCTACGGCGGTTACTCCACGCACATCGTCGTGGACGAGGCGTTCACCGTCCGCATCCCCGACGGGATCTCCCTCGACGTGGCCGCGCCGCTGCTGTGCGCCGGCATCACCACGTACTCCCCGCTGCACCGCTGGCAGGCGGGCCCCGGCAAGAAGATCGCCGTCGTGGGTCTGGGCGGTCTCGGCCACATGGCCGTCAAGATCGCGCACGCCATGGGCGCGGAGGTCACCGTGCTCTCGCAGTCCCTGCGGAAGAAGGACGACGGCCTGCGCCTCGGCGCCGATCACTACTACGCGACCAGCGACGACGCCACCTTCGAGCAGCTGGCGGGCTCCTTCGACCTGATCCTCTCGACGGTCTCCGCGCCGCTGCCGCTGGACCGGTATCTGGGCCTGCTGCGCTCGGAGGGTGCCTTCGTGAACGTCGGCGCCCCGGAGGAGCCGGTCTCCCTCAACCTGTTCTCGGTGATCGGCGGCGGCAAGACCCTCGCGGGCTCCATGATCGGCGGCATCCAGGAGACGCAGGAGATGCTGGACTTCTGCGCGGCGCACGGGCTCGGCTCCGAGATCGAGCTGATCCGCGCCGACCAGATCAACGAGGCGTACGAGCGGGTCCTCGCCAGCGACGTCCGCTACCGCTTCGTGATCGACACCGCCACGATCTGACGCTCCGACGAGTCCGCACGTGGCGTGAACTCGTCTCGGGCACGGGGCCTAGTCCGCAGGGCGCAGCGGACCGGGCCCCGTGGCCGATGCCGGCGCCGTGCGTCCACTCCTAACGTGGTCCGTGTCACCGCCGCTGTCATCGCCGCACAGCGGGATGTGGACCAACGAGGAGGTCGCACGATGTCGATCGAGCTGAACCACACCATCGTCGTCGCCGAGGACAAGAAGGCGTCCGCCCAGTTCCTCGCGGACATTCTGGGCCTTGAGGTGGGCCCTCAGTACGGTCCCTTCCTCCCGGTGGAGATCCCCAACGGCGTGACCCTCGACTTCTACGAGGGCGACGGCGGCCCGTTCGTGCCGCAGCACTACGCGTTCCTGGTCTCCGAGGACGAGTTCGACGACATCTTCGGACGCATCAAGGAGCGCGGCCTCCCTTACTGGGCCGACCCGTACCACCGGCGCGTCAACGAGATCAATACGAACGACGGCGGCCGCGGCGTCTACTGGGAGGACCCGAACGGCCACAACCTGGAGATCATCACCAGGCCCTACGGCAGCGGGTCCTGAGCCAGGAACGCGAGCACCGGCCCGGTGGCGACGTCCGCGGACTCCTCGAAGTACGCGTGCCGGGCACCGGGCACGAGCAGCGTCCTGGCGTCCGGGATGCGGGCGGCGAGCAGCGGGGCGTTGGCGGCGGGGTTGAACGCGTCGTCCGTGCCGTGGACGACGAGCGTCGGCGCCTCGATCCGCGGCAGCGCGTCCCAGGCGTCGTGCCGGGCGCCGGCGCGCAGATGGCGGCGGCGGGCGTACGCGGGCATGGTGGCGTCGCCCAGCGTGTGGAACTCCCGCCCGGGGTGGAGGCGTTCCTGTTCGGCGAGCCAGGCCGGTGTGTACATCAGCTCCAGCAGCGCGCGGCGCACGGCGTCCGGATCGGCCCGGGTCAGGGCCGCGCGGACCTCGGGGCCGCGCTCGACGCCGTGCGGGCCACCGGGCGAGGTGCAGCCGAGGACGAGGCGGCCGACGCGGCCGGAATGATCGGCGGCCAGCCACTGGGCGATGCGGCCGCCCATGGACGTGCCGTAGACGTGGGCGCGGGCGATCCCCGCGTGGTCGAGGACGGCGAGCACGTCACGGGCGAAGTTCGGGGTGCTGTACGTGTCGGTGTCGGGGCGGTCGCTCTCGCCGGTGCCGCGGTGGTCGAGCACGAGGGTGGTGAAGCGGGCGGCGAAGTCGTCCCGTACCGGATCCCACCAGTGGTGGTCGTTGGACTGCCCGGCGAGCAGCACCAACGGGTCTCCGGAGCCGTGCACTTGGTAGTGAAGGGCAGTACCGTCGGCCGCCCGGGCGAAGGGCACGTCCGGTCACTTCTCCCGCAGGTCGGCGACGAGGCGGAAGCGTTCCAGGACGAGCGGCGTCGCGTCGTCCACGGTGTATCCGGGGTCGCCGAGCCAAGCCCGCACCTCGGCGCTGTGCCAGAACTCCTCGTGCCCCGCCCGCCACTGGGCCACGGTCCCGAACCCCTCCCCCTCGTCCACGGCGTGGGCGAGGTCCACGTCGCCGAGCGGCACGACGCGGACGTCCGTGACCTCGATGACGGCGACGGGCCGGGCGCCGGAGTCGACGACGGCCGCGCGCTCCCCGACGGCGGGCAGCGGGTCACCGTCGCGTTCGTAGCCGGTGAGCAGCCCCGTCGTCGAGGTCTTGGACCCGTCGAGGATCGCCGCCACGAGCTGATCGCGCAGCGGACCGGGGAAGGCGAACTCGGCCTTGGGCAACGGCTCCTGCCCGGCACCGGCACGGCCCTCGTGCTTCGTGATCTCCGTCATGGGGCCACAGTAGGCGCACCGGCACCCCAGTCCCACAGCGCCTGCAGTACCTTCGCCAGCTCCCGGCCGTGCGGCGTGAGTTCGTAGGTGACCGTGGAGGGCCAGCCGGGGGTGCGGGTCCGGTGGACAGCGCCCGCGGCGATCAGTTGCGCCAGGCGTTCCGTCAGGACCTTGTCGGACAACCGCGGGAGCGCGGCTGCAAGGTCGCCGTACGCGCAGGTTTCGCGGCGCAGCAGTTCGCGGACGACGAGCGTCGTCCAGCGGCCGCGCAGGGCGGCGAGCGTGATCTCCACGGGGCAGTCGGGGCTCGGGGCGGTGACCTCGGCGAGGGCGTCGTCGGGCAGCCCCGGGCGCGCGCCGCTTACCGTTCGGTGAGTCACGAGGGGGCCTCCTACGGTGCAGGCATGACTTCCAGGACGATATCCACCCTGCCCACCCGCCCCGAGGACGTCCCCGCCGCGTTCGCCGCCCGGTTCAACAGCGGCGACGCACAGGCCGTGCGCGAGCTGTACGAGGAGGCAGCCGCCTTCGTGCCCGAGTCGGGCGTCGCCGTGCACGGCAGCGCCGGGATCGCCGCCGCGAACGCGCCCTTCCTCGCCCTCGGCCTGCCGATCGCCGTGCGGCCCCGGCACGTGCACGTCTCGGGGGATGTCGCGCTGCTCGTCGTCGACTGGGAGATCGGCACGGGTGAAGCGGGGTCCACGGCCACGGACGTGGTACGGCGCGGCGCCGACGGGTTCTGGCGATATGTGATCGACAGTCCCTTCGGCGCCGCGCCGCGGCCAACGTGACCGAACCTCTGAGTGCGCGTCCGCCCATGGAGGGCGAAGCTCATTCAGCAGTTGGACGCGCTGCTGGTCTGCCACCGGACCGACACGATGCCGCTCGGCTGATAGTCGGTGTCGACGGGAGTGTCTCCGCCGCATATGACCCAGTCGCGGGAGTAGGTTCCGATCCTTATGTTGAGGAGCGTCGCGCCGTCACTGAGTGTTTTGTCGCGCAGTGTTCCCGCGATCCGGATGCGGCCGTCGTCCCACGTGCACTGCTTCAAGGAGCCGCTGACCTTGGCGTTGCTCATCACTGGCCCACATGTCGCTGCCGCGGTCTGCGCCGTAGCGGGAGTGGTCCCGGTGGCGAGGGTGATGATCGAGAGGGAGGCCGCCGTGGCGAGCGCGGCCGTGCGAAAACGTCTCATGGAGTTCCTCATACATGCAGGGAGAAGAGGTGCCGGCATCTGGGAGCCGGCACGCACATTGGATGATGCGCCTCAACGGGGACTACTTGGCCACCTTCAGTTCGACCTCGCAGTCCAGCGTCTGGGTGTAGGCCGTGCCGCCCTGCTTGTAGGAGAAACGGCATTTTCGGGCAGTGCCCTTCGGCGGTGTGGTGATCTTCACTTCGGCCAGGTAGAAGATGTCGCTTTCGGTCTTCGCCGCAACCTTCACCGGCTTCGTCGCGTGATTCTTCAGCTTCTCGAAGTCGGGCGTGTGCGGCCCATTCTTCTTGGTGAGAAGTGGAAGTCCTTCGGTATCCTTTAGGTCGTAGGCGCCGTACCCCAGCATCGTGACCCCGACCGGTATGTGCTCGACAGCGACTTCCGTGATTTCGATGGGTTTCGCAGAGGTGTTGTACGGCACCGGAAGCGCGAAGTACCAGACCTCTCCCACCCGGGCGTGCTTGTTGCCCACGACGCCGCTCGACTGGGCACCGTCGGCCGCAAGAGCCGTTCCTGGTTTCGGCTGGTCCGCCTGGGTACTCGACGAGCAGCCGGCCAGCGTAAGTGCGGCGAGAAGTACCAGGCCCCTAGTAGGAGTAGAACACACCCGGCTTGCCCGAAACCTTGTCATTCTTTCCCCAGATATCGTGACGCGAGGTCTTCCGCTTACCGGCCGTGATGCGCTGCTTGTGCTCTCGGTCGTACTGAGTGCTGGCTCCCAGCTTGACGCCGAAAGCGGTGACAGATGCCGACCACTTGGCGCTGCGGTTCTTGTTGATCTGGAAGTAACTCTGCGGCTGCACGTATGCGCGGTGCCTCTTCGGTGAACGGCCGTAGTTGTACGCGCCGTCCTTGGAAGAAACATTCTTTCCGTATTTACCGACGGCCCCACCCGAGGGGACCTTGTAGCGGCCCGCCATCATCGTGTAGGTGTGGTACGTGTCGCGGCCGTAGTTGCACTTGTAGGTGGTCTTCCTCTTCTTGTACTCCAGCGGGACCTTCCACTGCTTGGCGAAGTAAGGCCCTCGGTTGGTGTAGCCCGTCGTCGCCGACATCGCAGAGCCGAGCGTGACCGATCCGTCGATCTGCCACTTCCCTCCGACCTTCATCGCTGTCTCCACATTCGAGGACAGCTTCGAGTCGTAGTCGACAGTGGCCTTGGTGTCCCAGTAGGCATGCCCTTCCGCGACCACTGTGTAATAGATCTTCTTGGCGTAGATCTTGCTGCCGACCCTGTCACAGCCGCCATCCATGGGCCCTACAGCCATCGTCTTGATGTCTGTCCCGTTCACGACATAGGGATCACCCGTAGGCAGCCCGCCCGTGTCGCTCTGATACTCGGGCAGTGGTTTGTCGCCAAGCGTGTCCACCGACATGTTCTCGCTCTTCGAAGCCCAGCTCTGGGAGTACTGCGCTTCGGTGGGCTCCGGCTGCTCCTCCTTCATGTCGTCGGTGAGAGGGAACAGCTTTTCCGGGGCCTCCATGTCTTCTGCGGCATCGGTGACGAGGGCGCGAATGGTTGCCGGTGCGCCGGCCGGCGCTGCCGTCACGTGGCGTGTCCCTATCAAAGGGACATCGGATTCAGTCTTCCCGAATACGGTGGCCTTCGCATTGACGGCGCCACCATTGGCAGCCGCTGCCGTCTTCACCGATTCCGGCAAGTTTTCCGGGAGGTGGATCTTCCAGGTTCCGTCGGCGGCGGTGACAGTCTCACCAAGGGCGGGACTCTGCTCCTCACCCAGGGCGTCGTTGAGCACGTCGACAGCTTCAAGCTTCACCGGCAAGCCCGCGGCAGGCCTGCCGTCCCCCAGAATGAATTTTCCGGAAAATTCTGTGGGGTCCTGCGGCGCCGGGTCGGGAGACTCGTCGTTGACCGCCTCGGGAGGCGTCTCGGCGTCCGGGGCATCAGCCCCCAGGACAGGCTTCACATCCTCCGAGGGGCTGGCCAGACACGAAGCGACATCGGCGTGAACGTCACCGTAGAAGCCGGCACCCACCTCGGCGTTGGCCAGCGTCATGGTCCCCGCCCCGGTGTAACTGCTGGCGACCCCGGTGTAGTCGGGCGTGTCACCCGCCGTGTAGACCGTTCCCGGCCCGGGACTCCAGCCACGCGTCGTCTTCGTTCCGATGCCGTTGACGACAGTGGTGGACCCGGCGGAGAAGGGGGATCCCGTCGCTGTTTCGGCGTAGGGCCACGCCTTGACGGTGCCATGCTTGTCGGCGATGCCGCGATTCAGTGTGTAGACCGTCGCCCCTGCCGACCATACGTCGTCCGCCTGGCCGATAGCGGCGACTGCGGGGTCGGTGGCGGAAATGGTTCGAATCTTTTTGATTACTCCGGTTCCCGAGGCCGGATTGTCGACAGAGTAGACATCCAGGGCACCGTCCGACTGCAGGGCAAAGATCCTGTTGCCGCCGCCTGACCACACCTCGCCGTAGCCGTTCCAATTGCCGCCGTAGTCATGCACCGGAGTGAGGAGGCTTCCGCCGGTGGCGGCGTTGTCCTTGTACGTCTTGAGCTCACCGGCCGACGTGATCACATAGATGACGCCCTTGCCGCCGGTGAAGAACCGGCTGTGCGCGTCGAGCTCCGCCGTCACTCCGGAGTCGAGCAGAGATCCGGAGGCATTACCGGTCAGCGGGTCCCAGTCCACGTACTTGCGCAGTACCGGTGTGGAACCGGTGGTCAGATCGTGCACGTAGGTCGCGATTCCGCTCTGACAGGCTTCGGCGGCCTGAGCGGGGGAAGCCGTCAGGGTACCCGGCACGGTGAGGGCCCCGGCGAGTAAGGCTGTTATGCATGCGGCGTGGAGAGTGGTGTGGCGTCGCGGCGTAGCCGTCGACTTCGTTCGGCACCGACGATTCACTATCGTGGTCCTTCGGGTAAGTCGGTGCGGGTACCGCTGACGATGCATTGATGGCCTGAGAAACCATGCATCAGGCGGTGCCCGCATCTCCGGTTCTGTTTCGGAGGTAGCGGGACAGTAACCCCGCGTTCACCTTTCCCGGTAGATCAGCCAACTGTGCGACCGAAAGCAGCCACCACGAACAAACCGGGCAGGTGGGATTATCCAGCACGTGATCTTCGGGCAATTGGGACTGATCCATACCAATGGAATCGGCACGCTGAAGCGGACTGTCCGATACCGCCCTCATGGGAATCTCAGATTCAACTCAAAAAATACAGGTCACAGGGCCTGGCGCTGCGACCTGAGACAAAAGTCCGGCCTGTAATCCGTGTCATTGCACAGACCATCGGAGTCGTACTGCCGGCCTCCGTGCCGGCTCCGAGGCCGTCCACACCGGGCGGCCATGCCCCGGGCCGCCGTCCCGGGCCGATCCGGATACCTCGGACCGGCCCGGGCGGCCGCGGGTGCGGCCCGAGCGTGTGCTGAGCGAAAGGGCTACAGCTTCACGGAGCATCCGCGGTGCGAGGGGCAACTCGCGGCGTGACGGTACGCGTTCACTTGCCGTAGTACGCGTTGTAGATCGACAGCGTCGACTTGTTGCCCTTCTTGTCCTCGATCTTGGCGTGGAACGAGATTCCCTTGTCCTTCGCCGGGTTCTTCACGTGGATCTTCCCGTTGGTGACCTTGACCTTCTCCCAGGTCTGCCCGTAGTCGTACGAGACGTACGTGGTCAGGGACTTGAGGTTGGCGCCGGCCGCCGCGCCCAGGACCTTGACCGGCACGTACTGCTTCTTGTCGGCCTCCGCCCTGCTCCTCAGGTCGACCACCGGGCTGAACCGCGCCGTGGAGACGGGGAGCTTCGCGCTCTCCACCTTCTTGGAGCGGAACGTGAAGCTCGCGTCGATGCGCGTGGAGGCCGCGGCCACCTTGACGCTGCGCTTCACCGACGTCGAGAGCTTGTACTCAGCGTCGGCCGACGGCACCTTGAACGGCGGCGCCCCGCCGGCCAACGGGTCCTCGTTCTCGCCCACCTTGGTGCCGTTGCGGTACAGCGTCGTCTTCGCCGACGAGTACACCGAGGAGCCCACGTGCGTCTTGCCGTCGGCGAAGAGCGGCAGGTAGCCCGTGATCTCGTTGCCCTCGCGGAAGACGCCGAATTCGCCACCGATCCGCGGGCCGAACACAGCCGTGTTGAAGGTCTTCTCGTAGTTCTGGCCGCCCTTGAAGGTCTGCGGGGCACCGAGCGAGTAGCCGGCGTCAACGGTGGGCCTGCCGTCCGGAAGGACCCCGTGCTGCTCCATGTCAAGGGTCCACTGAGCCTTGTCCACGCTGGACAGGTACAGCGTCCGGGTGGTGGGCAACGGACGCAGCACACCCGCCGAGGAGCTGCTGGAGCTGCCCGGGATGGTGCCCATGGCGCTCAGCACGCCCTTCTTCGCCGAGGACGGCGCGCCGACGTTCACCTTCACCTTGGCGAGTTCGGCCGCCTTGAGGTGCTTGGTGTACCCGGTCGCGACCTGCTTGACCTTGCCACCGGTGACGACGTCGTACTCGGTGTCGTCACCCTTGGTCCAGTGCCCGCTCCACTGCTGGAACAGCGATCCGTCGGCGATCTGCGGACCGAGGTGCTTGGTGCGGAAGTTGGCGTACGTGTCGAGGAACCAGCCGAATCCGTAGCCCGCGTTCGGGGTTTCGATGCTGAAGTCCGGGGCGGCGAACTCCATCTTTGCCCCGGTATCGGGCACCGTGATGTCGACGGGCTTCGTCGTCCGCGCGTCCAGCGTGATCGTCGTGTCTTTGGTGACGCTCAGCTTCGGCTGCGCGATCCAGTCCGCGCCCTTGGCGAAGTCCTCCGGGTCGACGTAGATGCCCGAGTTCAGGACGTAACCGCCCTTGGGCACCCGGACCTTGGCGGTGCCGGACTCGTCGTACGGATTGAACGACTTGCCGGCGGCGAGCCCGCTCAGGCCCTCCAGGTCACCGTCGTAGGTCTTGGCGGGCTTGCCGTCACGGTCGATGAACTTCAGCGTGAGGTTGTACGACTCCCCCTCGCGGTCGACCGCGGCGGCGGTGCGGACGGACTGGCCGCCGCCGTTCGCCACGACGTACGCGGAGTAGGCGCCGTCCACGGTGCCGCCGAGCTTGGAGTCGGCGGTCAGGTCGACGGACGCGGTGCCGCCCGCGGGGACGGTGACCTTCTTCGCGCCGAGGGTGAAGAACCCGGCCGGGGCCGGACGGCCCTTGGGGTCGGTGGCGGTCACCGTGAGGTCCAGGGTGACGTCGTCCTTGCCGAGGTTCTTGTACGTCACCTTCTTGGTGACCGGCTTGTCGTCGGTGTGCGGCCACTGCTGCGTGCCGAGGTTCACCGACACCGGGTCGGCGATCACGGTCTGCTTGAGCGCCTTGTCGACGGCGATACGGCCCGAACCCTGCTGGAACGGCGTGTACTTGCCGCCCTTGGTGGAGCCGGTCAGCGCGCCCTTCAGCTCGGGCTGCTTCCAGTCCGGGTGCTGCTGCTTGAGCAGGGCGGCGGCGCCCGCGACGTGCGGGGCGGCCATCGACGTACCGGAGATCGTCAGATAGCCCTCCGGGCTCTGGCCGACCTCCTTCTCGATGACGGAGCCGGGCGCGGCGGCCGCGGTGATGTCCACGCCGGGCGCGGTCACGTCGGGCTTGATCGCACCGTCGCCGACCCGCGGGCCCTGGCTGGAGAAGTCCGCCAGCTTGTCGTTGTCGTCGACCGCGCCCACGGTCAGCGCCGCGTCCGCGCTGCCCGGCGAACCGACCGAGCCCGGCGAACCGGCGTTGCCCGCCGAGATCGCGAAGAGGATGCCCTTCTCCGCGGAGAGCTTGTCGACCTGCGCTTCGAGCGGGTCGACACCGGGGGTGTCGCCGCCGCCGAGGCTGAGGTTGACGACGTCGGCGCCCTCTGCGGCCGCCCAGTCCATGGCGGCGATGATGCCGGAGTCCTCGCCGTAGCCGTCGTCGCCGAGGACCTTGCCGTTGAGGAGCTTCGCGCCGGGGGCGACGCCCTTGAGCTTCCCGCCGGACTTGGCGCCCGTGCCGGCCGCGGTGGACGCGACGTGCGTGCCGTGGCCGTAGCGGTCCTTGGCGTCGGCCGACTCCGTGAAGTTCTTCTCGGCGACGACCTGGTCCTTGAGGTCCGGGTGCGTGGCGTCGACACCCGTGTCGAGAACGGCGATCTTGACGCCCTTGCCGTCGTAACCGGCGGCCCAGGCCTTGTCGGCGCCGATCTGCTTGACGCTCTTGTCGAGGGTCGCCTTGCGGACGCCGTCCAGCCAGACGTGCTCGATGCCGGACGCCGCGGTGCGGGCGCCCTCCTTGCCGCTGGTGAGCGCGGCCCACAGGTCGCCCGCGTCCTGCTTGGGTGTGCTGACGGCGTCGGCGTTCAGCGCCTTCAGGGTCCTGCGGACGGTGGTGTCACCGGCGTCGCGGACCTCGGCCTTGGCGGCGGTGGCGGCTCCCTTGTAGCCGACGATGACCTTGAGGGCCTTCTTCTGCGCCGCGCGGTTGCGCTTCTTGTTCAGCTCCGTGACGTCGAACAGGCGCTGGTCGACCGTGCCGTCGGCTATCAGGCGCCGGGCGTCGGCGGGTATCAGCAGCGTGTGCCCGCCGCTGCGCCGCACCTGTACGGGTATGTGCTCGCGCCCCTTGGCGCGTTCGAGCCCGACGACGCGGCCCTTCGCGTCGAGGACGGCCCGGTCACCGGTGATCAGCGTGACACGGTCCTTGCCCGCGGCCTCGCCGAGGGTGCCCGCCGCCCCGACCGTCTGTCCTGCGGATTCCGGCGCCGCGGCCGCGGGGCTGGTCATGCCCGCCGCGAGGGCCACGGCGACCGCCGCGGCGATACTGGCTCCGCACGCTCTTTTCACTTGTCTGTGCAAGTCTCCCCCTGGAGGTAAAGGGGCTGCAGCCCCTGGAGGTCGAAGTATGCCGAGGGGCGAACACCTGCTCAATAGAGAGGCTGGAGTGCGGAGTTGATGCTGTCCGAAATTGGTGTGCCTTAACGGCAATTGGCCGGATCAAGCCAATTGCGGAATGCATGCCACCGCGTTCGGGTGATGTGCTCAGGGCCGCGGTTGCCGTGCACCCCCGCAGTGGAACGACAAATGCCATGAGTCCGACGATCTCGACGCGACGTTTGCGCCCGCGCGGCGCGATCCGGCTGGCCTGCCTCTCCGCCGCCCTGTGCCTGACCACGGCCGCGTCGGCCGAGCCGCGCCCGTCGGGCCAGCGCCCCGCCGCCGACGGGACGGACGTACTGCGGGAACGCACCGTCGGCCTCGACCTCGCCGCCTACCGGTGGCTGTGCGCGTCCGGCGGCTTCGGCCGTCCCGCCGAGCACGATCTCGGCCTCTTTCCCGGCATGCGGGTCACCGTCGTCCAGGAAGGCCGCGAAGTGGACGGGGACACCGTCACGTGGACCGGCCACGTCAAGGGGGAACCGGCCCAGCGGGCGGTGATCGCGGCGAGCCAGGTGTGCGGGCACGCCGATGGGGCGCAACCGGAGACGCACCCCGGCGCCTGGACCGCCCGGAGCACCGGTCCCGCCGTCGACGCCCTGGTCGACCTGGGAGCCCGCACGTACCACGTCACGACCCGGCCAGGAGAGCCGGGAGCATCGGGAACGCCGGGAGAGCGCCCGCGGCTGCGCATCACGGAGGAGGACCCGCGGGCCCGCCGCGCCCCCACCCCCGACGGCGCCCCGCGCCACGAGGGGACCGCTCGCGAACTGCGCGACTCCCTCAAGGACCGCGCCCCGGCCGACCCCGCGGCCCCCGCCGTCATCGACGTCGTGGCCGGGCACACACCGGCCGCGGTGCGGCGCGTGGGCGGCGAGCAGGCGATGGCGGCCCGCCTCGGGATGGCCGAGTCCTTCATGAACCAGGCCCTCGCCGACAGTGGCGTGGCGGCCAGGATCGACATCGTCGGCAGGTACGACACCGGCTACCGCGGCGACCAGACGCCCGACCTCATGCTCGACAAGCTGTCCGCCCCCGGGGACGCCGACCTGGGCGCGGCCGCGCACCGCCTCAGGGAGCGGGTGGGCGCCGACCTGGTCACCGTCGTCAACGACGTGCCCGTCGGCTCGTCGGGCCAGGCCAGCCTGCCCACCCGTGGCCGCCTGGACAGCGCGCTCGCCTTCTCCGCCGTCGACGTCCAGTCCCTGGTCAAGTGGTACAACCTCGGGCACGAACTGGGCCACAACCTCGGCCTGTTCCACGACCGCACCACCCTCGCCGAGCACAACGCCCCCGGCGCCTACCGCCGGCTGCTCAACTCCCCGAACGGCACCGGCTGGATCACCCCGCGCCGCGACCACCACTCCCTGATGGCCTACGCGCAGAGCTGCGGCGCCCCCTGCGGCCCCGTCAACCAGTACTCGAACCCGGAGAACACCGTCGAAGGCCAGCCCCTGGGCGACGAGCACAACGACAACGCGTCGCTGGCCCGCAGGACCGCCCCGGTCGTCGCGGGATACCGCACGTCGAGAGTCGCCCGCACCCGGTATCCGCTCAGGCTCGAAGCGACTCCGAACGGCACGGTCCGCCCCGCCGTCCACGGCCCCTACGCCCCCGGGACCACCGTCGGCCTCACCGCGAGCCCCGCCGCCGGATACCGCGTCGCCGCCTGGGTCGTCGACGGCCGGCGCCACGAGATCACCGAGGAGAACGTGACGCTGACGATGGACCGTCCGTACACCGTGAGCGCGGTCTTCGTCCCGGCCTGAGCCGAGCCGGACCAAACCGAGCCGGACATGAGAGCGGCCCGCACCCGGTACGGGGTGCGGGCCGCTCAGGGCTCGAACGAGGGGTCGAGCAGGGGTCAGACGGCGGAGCCGGCCTTCCACTGCGCCCAGTCCATGTTCCAGCCGTTGAGGCCGTTGTCCGGGGCGATGGTCTTGTCGCCGGTGTTGCGGACGTCGACGACGTCACCGGTGATGGAGTTCTCGTAGAACCAGGAGCCCGGCGTGCTCTTGTCGTTGGCGCCCTTGGCGTCCTGGAGGCCGATGCAGCCGTGGCTGGTGTTCGCGCCGCCGAAGATGGAGGGCGAGCCCCAGTAGTTGCCGTGGATGAAGGTGCCGGAGCTCGACAGACGCATGGCGTGCGGCACGTCCTTGATGTCGTACTCGCCCTTGCCGTCGCCGTCCTTGAAGCCGACGGTCGCACCGTCCATGCGGGTCTCCTTGAACTTCTCGGAGATCACCATCTTGCCGTTGTACGTCTTGTTCTCGGGCGAGCCCGCGGAGATCGGGATGGACTTCACGACCTTGCCGTCCCGCGTGACCTTCATCGTCTTGGTCTTGGCGTCGACGATGGAGACCTGATTGCGCCCGATCTTGAACTGGACGGTCTTCTGCTGCACTCCATAGACACCGTCGGCACCCTCGACGCCGTCGAGGTTCAGCTTCAGGGTGACGGTGGAGTTGCCCTTCCAGTAGTTCTCGGGGCGGAAGTCCAGGCGGTTCGCCCCGAACCAGTGGCCGACGATCTCCTCGCCGCTGTCGGACGACACCTTGACCGCGGACTGGACTTCCTTCTTGTTGGTGATCGCCTTGTCGAAGTTGATCGACACGGGCATGCCGACGCCGACCGTGGAGCCGTCCTCGGGCGTGAAGTTGCCGATGAAGCTGTTGGCCTTCGAGACGGTCGTGAACGCCGAGTTCTCGTGCGCCTTGCGGCCCTCGGAGTCCTGGGCGGTCGCCGAGATCTTGTACTTCGTGGCGCGTTCGAGCTGGCCGCTGGGCTGCCAGCTCTTCTTGTCCGCGGATATCCGGCCCTGGACGGCGGCGCCGCCGTCGGCGGGCTTCATCGTCACGTTCGTCAGCGTGCCCTCGGTGACCGTGACCTTGGCGTCGCTGTTGATGCTTGCGTTGTCGGAGCCGTTCTTCGGCGCGATCTCGATCCGGGCGGCGGAGGTCTTCTCGGCCGCCGCCTCGTCGACCTGGTTCTGCGACTCCTTGCCGCCCGAGGCCTTGTCGCCGTCGTCGCCGCCGCACGCCGAGAGCACGAGCACGCCGCCCATCAGAGCGGACACGGCCGCGACGCTCCTGCGTCCGCGCCCGAGCCTGCGAGGCCTACTGTCCGTCATCACACGCATCTCCATAGTTGCCGAATCCCCGAAGTCAACCCCGAGCGTCCCGGGAGTCCCCCGTAACCCCGCATAACGTCCTGCCCGGTTCGTCCCGTTCCACATCTGCGGGGAATGTGGGGAACACCACGTCTCCGGTACTGGACTGCCGGTACCGGATTCCTCCCGCCGATCACCGCGCAGGCTGAGACGACGGAACCCCGGGCGGCGGTTGCTGCCCGGGGTTCCCGATTCCGGATCCTTCAATCAGGATCCGGCCCACCGCTCGTGCCCTGCCGCTCGCGCCCTACAACTCGTCGTCCTCTTCGTCATCATCCTCGTCCGGGTCCCAGTCCGGCGAATCGGGGTCGAAGTCGACCGGCTCACTGCTCCAGGAGGCCCGGCTGAGCTCGGTCCCCGGCACCTGGCCGACCATGTCGAAGGGGTCCACGAGGTAGGCCAGCGCCTCGGCGACGTCCTCCCGGACAGCGGTCTCGGCGTGTGCCCGCTCCTCGGCCGGCATGTGTGCGTCCTCGGCGATGCGGCCGAGGGCGGCGCCGGTCAGCTTCTCGGCATCGCCGACCTCGACCACCATTTCCACCCGTAGCCGTACAAACCGTGATGTCTCGTCTCCAGTCATACGACGGAGCGTACGGCCCCCGCACCTCGCGACTTTCCCGCGACCCGCACCTTTCATTAGCATCGCCCCACACGGCCAATTCGCCAGCGCCACAAGGGGGATCCGATTCCGTGTCCGCACGCCGATCGTTGCTGACCACCGCCGCCGCGGGAGCCCTCCTCGGCGCCCTGTGCTTCGTTCCCTCCGCGAACGCGACCTCCCCCGCGACACCCGACGCCCCCCGGGACGACCGCCCCGCCACGTCGTCCGCGACCGCCACGTCCGCCCACCACGAGACCACCGCCACGGCCTCGGCCCCCCTGACCGGGACGGGCGGCCTGGACAAGACTCCGTACCTGGTGGGCGGCTCGGCGTTCCTGAGCCTGGGGGCGGGTTTCGTGGTCTTCTCTGTCCGCAGGGAGAGGTCTCCGCGCGGGGGCAACGCGGCCTAGCTCAGGGCCCGTGCCACGACCGCGGCTACTCTGCGCGGCGTGAGCAACTCATCCACGTATTCCGATGATGTCGAGGTCGCGACAGCCGCGGCACGTGCCGGGGCGGACGTGGTGCGGGCCCTGTACGGCCGGCGGCTCGACCGGTTCGACAAGGGGGCCGGGGACTTCGCCACCGCTGCCGACGTGGCGGCGGAGAAGGCGATCCTCGACGTCATCCGCGCCGCCCGGCCGGAAGACTCGCTGCTCGGCGAGGAAGGCGGGCAGCAGGGGGCCGTGGACGCCGCCCGCCAGTGGCTGGTGGACCCCCTGTGCGGGACGTTGAACTACGCCGTCGGCAGCATGCTCGTGGCCGTCAACGTCGCGCTGCGCGACGGGGCTGCCGCGGTGGCCGACCCGTTCAGCGGCGAGGTCTTCCGCACCGACGGGAGCACGGCCTGGGTCCGGCACGAGGAGGTCGACACCCCGGTCGACACCCCCCTGTCCCCCACGTCCGCGACCCGCCTGGTGGACGTCAACCTGGATCCGCCGTTCCCGAGCGCCCCCGGCTTCCGTGCCGTGGACCTGCTGGCCCGCCCCGGCTTCGTCGCCGGGTTCCGGCCGCGGGTCGTGTCCACGACGCTGGCCCTGGCCTGGGTCGCGGCCGGCAGGCGCGCCGCGTACGTCACCGACGGCGGCGACCTCTCGCAGAGCGTGCACTTCGCCGCGGGTATCGCCCTGTGCCGGGCGGCGGGCTGCGTGGTCACCGGGGTCGACGGCGCCCCGCTCGGGGCCGGGGGCCGCGGACTTGTGGCGGCGGCGGACGCCGGGACCCACGAGCAGCTGCTGTCGATGATCGGGGCCCGCCCCTGACACGGCCGCGCCCCGGAGATACCGTCACCCCGTGACGCACGACGCACCCTGGGACATCCTGCTCATCGGCGGCGCCTCCGGTGTCGGCAAGAGCCGGCTGGCGGCCCGGCTCGCCGGAGTGCACAGCGCCTTCGTCGTCGAGTTCGACGACGTCGTCGAAGCCGTGCAGGCGATCACCACCGCCGAGCAGCACCCGGGGCTGCACCACTTCGACGGGGCCGGGGACGCCGCGGACCTCTCCGCCGACCGCGTACTCGAACTGCAGATCGCCACCGCCCGCGCCCTGGAGCCCGCCGTCCTCGGCGTCGTGCGCAACCGCCTCACGGTCGACGTGCCCGCCGTGGTCGAGGGCGACTACCTCACCCCGGCCGCCGCCGCGCGGGCCATCCGCGAGGGGAGCGCCAGGGGCCGGCGCGTGCGGGCCGTGTTCGTGCACGAGGGCGACCCGGAGCGGATCGCCCTCAACTACGCCTCGCGGGAGCCGGAGCACGGGGTCCAGAGGGAGCGCGCCGAGATCAGCGCGGCGTACTCGCACCGGCTGAGCCGCGAGGCCGCCCTGCACTCCCTCCCCGTGGTCGACGCCCGCCCCTGGGACACCCTCGTGTCCCGTATCCGCGAGGTGATCGTGGAAGAGGGCGCCGTCCCCCTCAAGTGACCGCGCCCCCGCCTCACTTACGCCAGCGCACCCGTGACCGGCTCCACCGCCGCCACGAGCGCGCCCGTGCGGACGAACGCGTCCGCCGCCGCGAGGTCCGGCGCGAGGAAGCGGTCCGGGCCCGGGCCCTCCACGCCCGCCTTGCGGACGGCCTCGATGACCGCCTGCGTCGCCGGTGCGGGAGTGAGGCCTTCGCGGAGCTCGACGGCGCGCGTGGCGGCGTACAGCTCGATCGCGACGATGCGGGCCAGGTTGTCGACGGCCGTACGGAGCTTGCGGGCCGCCGACCAGCCCATCGACACGTGGTCCTCCTGCATCGCGGAGGACGGGATGGAGTCGGCCGATGCCGGGACGGCGAGGCGCTTCATCTCGCTGACCAGCGCCGCCTGCGTGTACTGGGCGATCATCAGGCCGGAGTCGACGCCCGCGTCGTCCGCGAGGAACGGCGGCAGGCCGTGCGAGCGGTTCTTGTCGAGGAGGCGGTCCGTGCGGCGCTCGGCGATGGAGCCGAGGTCGGCGGCGGCGATCGCGAGGAAGTCCAGGACGTACGCGACCGGGGCGCCGTGGAAGTTGCCGTTCGACTCGACCCGGCCGTCGGGCAGGACGACGGGGTTGTCGACGGCGGCCGCCAGCTCGCGCTCGGCGACGAGCCGCGCGTGCGCCATCGTGTCCCGGCCCGCGCCCGCGACCTGCGGGGCGCAGCGCACCGAGTACGCGTCCTGCACGCGCGGCGCGTCGTCCTGGTGGTGCCCGGTGAGGCCCGAACCGGCGAGGACCGCCAGCATGTTGGCGGCGGAGGCGGCCTGGCCCGGGTGCGGGCGGATGGCGTGCAGCTCGGGGGCGAGGACCTTCTCCGTGCCGAGCAGGGCTTCGAGGGTGAGGGCCGCCGTGATGTCGGCCGACTTGTAGAGGGTGTCCAGGTCGGCGAGGGCCATGATCAGCATGCCGAGCATGCCGTCGGTGCCGTTGAGGAGGGCGAGGCCCTCCTTCTCGCGGAGCTCGACCGGCGCGATCCCGTGCGCGGCGAGGAGCTCGCCCGCGGGCTTCAGCTCACCTTCGGGGCCCTCCGCGTCGCCCTCGCCCATCAGCGTGAGCGCGCAGTGGCTGAGCGGCGCGAGGTCGCCGGAGCAGCCGAGCGAGCCGTACTCGTGGACGACGGGCGTGATGCCCGCGTTCAGTACGTCGGCCATCGTCTGCGCGACCTCGGGGCGCACGCCCGTGTGGCCCGAGCAGACCGTCTTGAGGCGCAGGAACATCAGCGCGCGGACGACCTCGCGCTCCACGCGCGGGCCCATGCCTGCCGCGTGCGAGCGGACGATGTTGCGCTGGAGCTGGGCGCGGAGGTCGGGGCCGATGTGGCGGCTGGCCAGGGCGCCGAACCCGGTCGAGACGCCATACACCGGCTCGGGCTTGGCGGCGAGCGCGTCGACGATCTCGCGGGACGCGGCGAGTGCCGCCAGCGCCTCGGCGGTCAGTTCGATCCGTGCGTTTCCGCGCGCGACGGCGATGACGTCCGCCGCGGTCGTCCCGGACGTCCCAAGGGCCACGGTGCCCACGCTGTGCATATCCATATTCAGCAGCGTACGGACTGAATCGCCGAGTGTCACGGGTGGATTCCGCAGGAGCCACTTACCGCGAGGTCAGCCGCGCCCTAGGGCCCGTCCTGGCCGCCAGGGGGGCGTCGGCCCCGGAACCTCCGGCGCTCCCCCGCCCAGGGGACCCCCGGCGGCGAGTCGGCGAGGCGGACCACCGGGTCGTCCGCGCCCTCGCGTCCTGCCACCACCGGCTTCGGCGCGCGTGCGGCCTTCGCGCGGTACTGCGCCGCGTCGGCGAGGCGGAAGAGGCGGCGGGCCGAGCGCACGGGGCCGATCGGGTCGCCGGTCGACGCGACACCGCAGGCGACCCCGTCACCCAGCTCCAACTCGGCCGCCCGTACGCAGAGTTCGTCGGCGGCCCGCACCACCTCGTCGGCCGTGGGGCCGACCGAGAGGAGGCAGAACTCGTCGCCGCCGAGGCGCGCCGCCAGCGCGCCGGGCAGCATCGCGCCGCAGAGCGAGAGGACCGAGCCGAAGCGCTCCAGGAGGCGGTCGCCGACCGCGTGGCCCTGGGTGTCGTTGACCCGCTTGAGTCCGTTCAGGTCGCAGACGACCAGGCTCACCACGGCCCCGTCGGCGAGGTGCCGCTCCACCGCCCGGTCGAGCTTGAGGTCGACCGCGCGGCGGTTGGCGAGGCCGGTCAGCGCGTCGGTGTAGGCGAGGCGGCGCGCCTCCTCCAGGCGCTCCGTCTGCGCGATCCCTGCGGCCACCACCGCGGCGAGGACCGTCGCGAAGTCGGCGTCGGCCCGGCCGAAGACGGGGACGCCCGGCGGACGGGCCACATACAGCTCGCCCCACGCGCGCCCGTGCAGCACGACCGGCGCGACGACGCAGCAGCCGCGGCCCCTGCGGCGCAGTGCGGCCACGCGCTGGTGGCAGTAGCCGGGCGCGCGGGAGTCCGCGGGGCCCTCCGCCGTCTCGACCCAGGCGTGCGGTTCGCCGCCGCCCGCCCAGTGCTCGTGCAGGAACTCGGTGATCTCGGGGAACCGGTTCACGGGATACGCCTCGTTCTCCGGGAACTCCTCCTCGCCCTGGACGCGCCGCCCGGCGTTCACCAGGACCCGCAGCCGGCCCATGTCCCGCTCCCAGACGGACAGCGCCGCGAAGCTCCCGTTCAGCGCGCAGCAGGCGCCGGTGGCGGCCGCCCGCCAGGACTCGCGCGGAGTGTGCGCGGCGGCCATTCCCTGCGCCAGCTCCACCACGGCCCGAAGCCGGACATCCTCTCCCATTTCCCCAGGCTAGGAGGTTTGCTCCGGTTTGGAACTTCGGGACATCACGGAACGTGAGCCCCCGACAGACCCCGACACGCCCTGGCAGGCCCTGGCAGGCCCCGAGGGGCGCGCCCCTACTCCCCGGGCCACTCCGGCTTCCGCTTCTCGTTGAACGCCGCGACGCCCTCCGCCCGGTCGCCGGAGAAGGCCACCGTGCGCCACGCCGCGTCCTCGACCTCCAGGCCCGCCCGCAGGTCGAGGCCGTACCCGAGGCGCAGGGCGCGCTTGGCCGCGCGCAGGCCGACGGGCGAGTTCGCGGCGATGCGGGCGCCGAGCGCCAGCGCTTCCGTCCGGGCCTCGCCCTCCGCCACCAGCAGGTCGATCAGGCCCAACTCCCGCGCCTCGGCGGCCTCCACGCGGCGCGCGGAGAAGATCAGCTCGGCGGCGCGGGCGGCGCCGACGCGGCGCGGCAGGAGCTGGGTGCCGCCGCCGCCCGGGATGACGCCGACGGAGACCTCGGGGAGCCCGACGACCGCGGTCGGGTCGGCGACGATCATGTCGCAGGAGAGCGCGAGCTCGAATCCGCCGCCGAGCGCGAAGCCGTGCACGGCCGCGACGGTGGGCATGGGCAGCTCCAGTACGCCGGTGTAGGAGGCCCGGGTCGTGGGGCGCTGGCGGCGCAGCTCGGCGTCGCTGAAGGAATTCCGCTCCTTCAGGTCGGCGCCCACGCAGAAGGCCCGCTCGTGCGTGGACGTCAGGACGACGACGCGGGCCTCCTGGTCGTCGGAGAGCGCGGCGCAGGCGGCCGCGATGGAGCGGGCCATCTCCGAGGAGACGGCGTTCATCGCCTTGGGGCGGTCCAGGACGAGCTCGACGACGTGGCCGTGCCGCCTGACCGCCACGTACTCCCCGTACCGCTGCTCGTCACCCATGACGCCTCCTCCACCTCCGGTTAACGACCGTTACCCGGGGATCATGTCAGCCGGGGACGGCTCCCGAAAGGGGTGGCATGCACGTGCTAGGAGCCGCGGCGGGCCAGCAGCCACGGTTCGACGACGCCGAGGCCGCGCACGGGCCGCTGCCACATCGGCTGGAGCGCGAAACGGTAGGAGGGCGGCTCCTCGCCCTCCTTCTCGGCCACCGCCGCCGCCTCCGCGGCCTCCGTCTCGGAGGCCGGCGCGTCGCCCGTCCGCGTCAGCTCCTCCGCGAACGCGCCGTCCACGAGGACGGCGTCCCGGGGCGCTATCGACGTGAGCCTGCTCGCGAGGTTCACGGTGGTGCCGAAGACGTCGCCCATGCGGGTCGTCACGGTCCCGAAGGCGATGCCGACGCGCAGCTCCGGCATCGTCTCGTCGTTGGCCATGGTCTCGATGAGCCGCAGCGCGATCTCCGCGGCGACGCCCGCGTCGTCGGCGGCGTACAGGACCTCGTCGCCGAGGGTCTTGATGAGCCGTCCGCCGTGCGCGGCGACGAGGTCCGCCGCCGTCGTCTCGAAGGCCTCGACGAGCTCGCCGAGCTCCTCCTCCTCCATGCGCCGCGTCAGCCGGGTGAAGCCGACGAGGTCGGCGAAGCCGACGGCGAGCCGCCGGTCGACCATCTCGTCGTCGTCCGCGGCCTGCACCACGCGACCGGTGGCGGCGGCGAGCTGGCGCCGCCACACGTAGACGAGGAACTCCTCCAGCTCGGGCAGGAGCAGCTCGATGAGCGGATACGTGACCTCGGTGCGGGTCATGCCGGGCTCGGGCGGCTCCGTGAGCCCCTCCAGGAAGGAGTCGATCTGCCACTCGGCGAGCCTGGCCGTGGTCTGCCCCGTCGACCGGGCCACCTGCACGGCCATGGCCTCGCTCAGCAGGCCCGCCTCGACGAGGCCGGCGAGGCGGCGCAGGGCCAGCACGTCCGCCTCGGTCAGCGCCTTGGCCTGGCCGATGTCGGGAAAGCCCATGGCCCGCCAGAAGCGGGACGCCAGCTCCATCGAGACGCCCGCGCTGCGGGCCGCCTGGAAGGGGGTGTAGCGGCGGTCGGCACCGAGGATGAGCTGTTCGAGGCGGAGGGCGAGCGGGTCCCTCTCCGCGTCGCCTTCGCTCTTCTCGTCCACCTCGGGCACCCCCGAGACGTCTCTCGCACCGTCCGCGTCCGGCACCGCACCGGGGTGTGCACCCTCGCCGGAGCCCGTGTCGTCGACGGTCACGCCTGCTGCCCTTCCGATCTGCCGCGGTCAGGTATCGACCGGCGTCAACTTTACGGCAGGTGTGCCGCAGCTCACTCCCGACTCCCCCGAGGTGTCGCTTGACGGCGTGGGGTCTGGGGCTCGTCCCCGCGAAAACCCGCCACGGCAGGTGTGCCACGCCCCGCCGTCCACCGCCCGCAGGCACGCCGTGGCTGATCGCGCAGTTCCCCGCGCCCCTGACCAACCGGCCCCCCCCCCGGCGACTCGCCGCACCGCAGCGTGTGGCGCGCCAGGCCGTCGCACGCCCGCAGGCACGCCGTGGCCGGTCGCGCAGTTCCCCGCGCCCCTGACCAACCGGCCCCCGGCGACTCGCCGCACCGCAGCGTGTGGCGCGCCAGGCCGTCCGCCGCCCGCAGGCGCATCGTGGCTGATCGCGCAGTTCCCGCGCCCCTGCGGGGCCCGAGCCGTCCGCCGCCCCTGCGGGGCCCGGTCGGCCTTCGGGGGCGGATCAGGGGGCCGGGCGCAGGTGGATGATGTCGCCTGCGCCGATTGGTTGCTGTACGCCGTTCTCCGTGGCCAGGACCAGGCGGCCGTCGCCGTCGACTGCTACTGCCTCGCCGACGAGGGAGCGGTCGCCGGGGAGTTCCGCGCGGACTCGGCGGCCGAGGGTCGCGCAGCCGGCGGCGTAGGTTTCCTGGAGGCCGGACGCGGCCGGGTCGCCGGCGGCCGCGTGCCAGTCGCCGTACCAGCGTTCCAGGGAGCGCAGCACGGCCCGCAGCAGCGGATCGCGGTCCGTGGTCCGCGCGCCGGCCAGGGCGAGCGAGCCCGCCGTCGGGACGGGCAGCTCGTCCTCGCGCAGCGTGACGTTGAGGCCGACGCCGATGACGACGCCGCCGCCGGACGGCGACCCCGCGCGTTCCGCGAGGATGCCGCCCGCCTTGCGTTCCTGTTCACCGACGGTCACCAGCAGGTCGTTGGGCCACTTGAGTGCGGTGTCCACGCCCGCCGCCCGCGAGACACCCGTGGCGACGGCGACGCCGGTGAGCAGCGGCAGCCAGCCCCAGCGCTCCACCGGTACGGAGGCGGGCTTGAGGAGGACGGAGAAGAAGAGCCCGGAGCGGGCGGGCGCGGACCACCGGCGGTCGAGGCGGCCGCGCGCCGCGCTCTGTTCCTCGGCAACGAGCACCGCGCCCTCGGGGAGCTCGTCGGCCCGCGCCGCGAGGTCGGTGTTGGTGGAGCCGGTGGCGGGCACCACGTCGAGGGAGGACCACAGGCCGCCGTCCCGCAGCAGTGCCCGCCGCAGGGACCCGGCGTTGAGGGGCGGCCTGTCGAGGTCGGACCAGCGGTTGTCTTCAGCATCTGACGGCGTCATGCAAGCCACCTTAGGTGTGGTAAACGCCGCACTGCCGAACGGTATGCGCGCCGATACGCTACGGGTCAGTAGCCAGCCGCACAGCCGTAGACAAGCACCTTTGAGCAGGCAGGGAGCCGCATCCCGATGTCCGAGCCGGAAGAGCCCAACGTGCCCGCGTCAGACCGCACCGCCGAAGACGGCGCCATCGACATCCATACGACCGCGGGAAAACTTGCCGACCTGCAGCGCCGCATCGAGGAGGCCAAGCACGCGGGCTCGGCCCGAGCGGTCGAGAAGCAGCACGCCAAGGGGAAGCTGACGGCGCGCGAACGCATTGAACTGCTGCTCGACGAGGGCTCCTTCGTCGAGTTCGACGAGTTCGCGCAGCACCGGTCCACCAACTTCGGCCTGGAGAAGAACCGGCCGTACGGCGACGGCGTGGTGACCGGTTACGGCACCGTCGACGGCCGCCCGGTCGCCGTGTTCTCGCAGGACTTCACCGTCTTCGGCGGCGCGCTCGGCGAGGTCTTCGGCCAGAAGATCGTCAAGGTGATGGACTTCGCGCTGAAGACCGGCTGCCCGGTGATCGGCATCAACGACTCGGGCGGCGCCCGCATCCAGGAGGGCGTCATGGCCCTCGGGATGTACGGCGAGATCTTCCGCCGCAACACGCACGCGTCCGGTGTCATTCCGCAGATCAGCCTGGTCGTCGGGCCGTGCGCGGGCGGCGCCGTCTATTCGCCCGCCATCACCGACTTCACGGTCATGGTCGACCAGACCTCGCACATGTTCATCACGGGGCCCGACGTCATCAAGACCGTCACCGGTGAGGACGTCGGCTTCGAGGAGCTGGGCGGCGCCCGCACGCACAACTCCACGTCGGGCGTGGCGCACCACATGGCGGGCGACGAGAAGGACGCCATCGAGTACGTCAAGTCCCTGCTGTCGTACCTGCCGTCGAACAACCTCAGTGAGCCGCCCGCCTTCCCCGAGGAGGCGGACCTGGCGCCCACGGACGAGGACCTGGCGCTGGACACGCTGATCCCGGACAGCGCCAACCAGCCGTACGACATGCACGGCGTCATCGAACACGTCCTGGACGACGGCGAGTTCCTGGAGACGCAGCCGCTGTTCGCGCCGAACATCCTCACCGGCTTCGGCCGCGTCGAGGGCCACCCGGTGGGCATCGTCGCCAACCAGCCGACGCAGTTCGCCGGCTGCCTGAACATCGACGCCTCCGAGAAGGGCGCCCGCTTCGTCCGCACCTGCGACGCGTTCAACATCCCGGTCATCACCTTCGTGGACGTGCCGGGCTTCCTGCCGGGCGTCGAGCAGGAGCACACGGGCATCATCCGGCGCGGCGCGAAGCTGATCTACGCGTACGCGGAGGCCACCGTCCCGCTGATCACGGTCATCACGCGCAAGGCGTTCGGCGGTGCGTACGACGTGATGGGCTCCAAGCACCTGGGCGCCGACCTGAACCTCGCCTGGCCGACCGCGCAGATCGCGGTGATGGGCGCGCAGGGCGCGGTGAACGTCCTGCACCGCCGCACCATCGCCGCCGCCGGCGACGAGGCAGCCCAGGAGGCGGCCCGCGCGCAGCTCATCCAGGAGTACGAGGACGCCCTGCTCAACCCGTACACGGCGGCCGAGCGCGGCTACGTGGACGCGGTGATCATGCCGTCCGAAACCCGCTCCCACCTCGTGCGCGGCCTGCGTCAGCTGCGTACGAAGCGGGAATCCCTCCCTCCGAAGAAGCACGGCAACATCCCCCTCTAGACCCCTCTTCCAGACCCCCAGGAGGGCTCATGATCAAGGTCGTACGGGGCAACCCGACCCCCGAGGAACTCGCCGCCGCCCTGGCGGTGGTCCAGGTGCGTGCCGCGGCCGTCGCCGGCCAGCCGTCCGGCGCGCCCACGCTGCCCGACTCGTGGGCCGACCCCGCGCGGGTGGCCAGGCACCGGCTGCCGGCCCCGTCCCCGACGGCGTGGGGCCGCACGTACTGGCCCGGGTAAGTGGGTCGGGCCGGGAACTGAGTACGCGTACTCAGGCGTCCCGGCCCGTCCGGTCGCACCATCGACTGCATGCTGTGGTCGGATCCGGAGGACAACCCTCCGAAGGACATGCGGGACCTTCAGGCAAGGATGCGCCGCACGGGACTGGTCCTCGCCCTCGCAATGGTGATCGCGATGTTCGTCCTCGGCATCCACTGAGGGCCGCACGCCCTGCCACGCGGGCGCTCGCTACGCTGACCGCATGAGTGATCAGCCCCGCCGTCTCGTCCTCGCCTCCCAGTCCCCCGCCCGGCTCGGCCTGCTCCGGCAGGCGGGCCTCGCCCCCGAGGTCATCGTCAGCGGTGTCGACGAGGACAAGGTCTCCGCGCCGACCCCCGCCGAGCTCGCCCTCGCGCTGGCCGAGGCCAAGGCGTCCGTGGTCGCCGCGCGGCCCGAGGCCAAGGGCGCACTGGTCGTCGGCTGCGACTCGGTCCTGGAGCTGGACGGCCGGGCGCTCGGCAAGCCGGCCGACGCCGAGGAGGCCACCGCCCGCTGGAAGGACATGCGCGGCCGCGCGGGCGTCCTGCAGACGGGCCACTGCGTCTACGACACCGCCTCCGGGCGGTACACGTCGGCGACGGCGTCGACCGTGGTCCGTTTCGGCGAGCCCTCCGACGACGAGATCGCCGCGTACGTCGCGAGCGGCGAACCGCTGCACGTGGCGGGCGCGTTCACGCTGGACGGGCGCTCGGCGCCGTTCGTCGACGGCATCGAGGGCGACCACGGCAACGTCATCGGCCTGTCGCTGCCGCTGCTGCGCCGCCTCCTCGCCGAACTGGGCGTGGGCATCACGGAGTTGTGGCAGCGGTAGGCGCGAGGGCCTGCTGCGCCTTCTTCTCGTACGCCACGAGCGTGAGGACGATCAGGCCGAGCACGACCATCATGAAGGCGAACGCGGCCCAGCCGACCAGGCCGACGCAGAAGGCCCCGAGCAGCGCGTGCACGACGGCGCAGCTGATCAGGAGGATGCGTCCGAAGTTGCCGGGGGCGCTGTCGCGGGCGGCGGCGCGGGCCATGACGAACGCGCACAGGGCGAGGTAGCCGCCGATGAGGGCGCCGGCGATCCAGGTCGAGACGGTCATCGCCCGCGGATCGAGGCCGGCCAGGGACATGTCCTGGTTGTCGACGACGCTGCCGAGGATCCAGTTGAGGAGCGCGATGCCGACCGCCTCCGCGAGGAGAACGATCGCGCCCACCCAGGCCACCGGTCTGCGCGCCACGGCGCCCACCCTCTTCCGCTTGCTGTTACCGCCAGTACGTCCGAGCCATCGCGAACGCTACTAACGGGTAAACCCCGGGACAAGAGCTGTGCCGGGGGCAAAGAATCATTGGGCCATTCGTAGGGACTCCACAAAGAAAGCCCCGCCTCCGCAGCGCTGACTCACAGAGACCTTGGCCACACCGGAGGGCTACGCTGCCGTGGAGGGACCCTGCGTACCGCGGTACGACAAGGGATTTCACGAACCTAGCCGGTCTCGAGTCACACTCCGTGTGGGCAAGCTCACCATTGGGGACGGGTCGTAAGCCCGTGTCGGCAGTCCCTAAACTCGGCTTGTTTCAAGGAGGGAGCCATCGTGCGCAAGGTGCTCATCGCCAACCGTGGCGAAATCGCTGTCCGCGTTGCCCGGGCATGCCGGGATGCGGGGATCGCGAGCGTAGCCGTCTACGCAGACCCTGACCGGGACGCGCTGCATGTACGGGCAGCCGATGAGGCGTTCGCGCTGGGCGGTGACACTCCGGCCACCAGCTACCTGGACATCTCCAAGGTGCTGGCCGCGGCCAAGGACGCGGGGGCGGACGCCATCCACCCCGGTTACGGCTTCCTTTCGGAGAACGCCGACTTCGCGCAGGCCGTCATCGACGCGGGCCTGAACTGGATCGGCCCGCCGCCGCAGGCCATCCGCGACCTGGGCGACAAGGTCGCCGCGCGGCACATCGCGCAGCGCGCCGGTGCCCCGCTGGTCGCGGGCACGCCCGACCCGGTCTCCGGCGCCGACGAGGTCGTCGCCTTCGCCCGGGAGAACGGCCTGCCGATCGCGATCAAGGCGGCGTTCGGCGGTGGCGGCCGCGGTCTGAAGGTGGCCCGCACCCTCGAAGAGGTGCCCGAGCTGTACGACTCCGCGGTGCGCGAGGCCGTGGCGGCCTTCGGCCGCGGTGAGTGCTTCGTCGAGCGCTACCTCGACAAGCCGCGGCACGTGGAGACCCAGTGCCTCGCCGACAAGCACGGCAACGTGGTCGTCGTCTCGACCCGTGACTGCTCGCTGCAGCGCCGCCACCAGAAGCTCGTCGAGGAGGCGCCCGCGCCGTTCCTCACCCCCGAGCAGAACGAGCAGCTGTACGCCGCCTCCAAGGCGATCCTCAAGGAGGCCGGCTACGTCGGCGCGGGCACCGTCGAGTTCCTCGTCGGCGTCGACGGCACGATCTCCTTCCTGGAGGTCAACACCCGTCTGCAGGTGGAGCACCCGGTCACCGAAGAGGTCGCCGGCATCGACCTGGTCCGCGAGATGTTCCGCATCGCCGACGGCGAGGAGCTCGGCTACGGCGACCCCGAACTGCGCGGTCATTCCTTCGAGTTCCGCATCAACGGCGAGGACCCGGGCCGCAACTTCCTGCCCGCGCCGGGCACCGTCACCACGTTCGCGCCGCCGTCGGGCCCCGGCGTCCGCCTGGACGCGGGCGTCGAGTCCGGCTCGGTCATCGGCCCGGCCTGGGACTCGCTCCTGGCCAAGCTGATCGTCACGGGTGCCACCCGCGAGCAGGCGCTGCAGCGTGCCGCCCGCGCGCTGGAGGAGTTCGACGTCCAGGGCATGGCCACCGCCATCCCCTTCCACCGTGCCGTCGTCAAGGACCCGGCGTTCGCACCCGAACTGACCGGCTCCAGCGACCCGTTCACGGTCCACACCCGGTGGATCGAGACCGAGTTCGTCAACGAGATCAAGCCGTTCACCGCGGCCGCGGACACCGAGACGGACGAGGAGCCGGGCCGCGAGACGGTCGTCGTCGAGGTCGGCGGCAAGCGTCTTGAGGTCTCGCTGCCCTCCTCCCTCGGCATGACCATCGCGCGCACCGCGGCGGCGGGCGGCGCCCGCCCCAAGCGCCGCGCGGCCAAGAAGTCCGGCCCCGCCGCCTCCGGCGACACCCTCGCCTCGCCCATGCAGGGCACGATCGTGAAGGTCGCGGTCGAGGAGGGCCAGGAGGTCAAGGAGGGCGACCTGGTCGTCGTCCTGGAGGCCATGAAGATGGAACAGCCCCTGAACGCGCACCGCTCGGGCACGATCAAGGGCCTCACCGCGGAGGTCGGCGCGAGCCTGACCTCCGGCGCGGTGATCTGCGAGATCAAGGACTGACCCCGCTCTTCGCTCGCCGGAGGGGCCGGCTTTCCGGCCCCTCCGGCGATTGAGGACGAACTCGGCGAAGCCGGTGACCGGCCGAGCCACGGTACGGAGAACCCGCAACCGCAGCGCGGCGCCCAGGCGTCCTTCCTCCCGTAGAGCCGAAGACCACGGGGGGACTTCAGTGACACGTACGGGGGACGTACTGTGCCTGCTGGCCGCGGCGGGCGCCATCTCAGCCACCGGCTGGCTCGCGGCCACCGCCGACACCGGGCAGCGCTACGAGGCGGGACTCGTCCTGGGCCTTGCCGCGGGCCTCTCCGTGGCGCTCCTGCGCCGCTTCACCCGCCTGCCGCTGGGGCGCCGCCGCCCCTACACCTTCGCCCTGCCGCTGCCCGCGCCCGACTGGCGCGCCCCGCTGCCGGACCCGGGCGGCGACCCCGAGGCCCTGCGCCCGCACGCCGAGCGCCGCGCGGCGCTGCTCAGCGACGCGTCCGCGCTCGGCGACACGCTGGACCACACCTGCTCGCTGCCGCCGGAACTCCGGGCCGAACTGGCCCTGTTCGCCGTCACCGCGGCCATCCAGGCGAGCAACTCGGTGATCCTCCCGGCCTGTGACGGACCGCTGAGCCCCGACCCGGCGTACGACGCCGCGCACGCGCTAGGGGAGCTCGTGGCGGGCGTCGAGTTCAGCCGTATCGGGATGCGTGCCCTGGAGGCCCTGGTGACGGAACAGCCGCTGCGGCCCGACCCGCCCTGCTACTTCAACCCGCTGCACGAGCGCGGCCACGCGCGCGTGGCCGTCCCCGCCGGAGAGGTCGCCGCCTGCCACGGCTGCGCGCGGGAACCCGGGCCGCTCCTCGTGCCTTCGGCGGCGGGCCCGGTGCCGTACTACGAGAGCGACGCCGTCGACCGGCGCTGGCGGCTGCTGGGCTACGGCGCGGTGACGCCGGACAACGGCGCCACGATGATCGCCGCGGCCCGCGACGGCTTCCGCCCGAGCCCCGCGAAGCCCCGTACGAAGGTGAGTTGATGATCATGGGTGAGCTGACCGCAGGGGTGCTGACCGGACTCGCCGTCGGCACCTGTGTCACGTATCCGCTGGTGCTCTGGCTGGCACGGAACCTGCGCGGCGGCGCCCTGCCGCCCCACCGGCGCGAACGCAGGGCCAGGGCGGAGCTGGACGCCTTCTTCGCCCGCCGGGAGTCCTGAGAGCCTGTCCTGCGCCGGTCGCGCTCCGCGGGCAGTGGCATCCTTGAGGGACGCGTACGTTCACGAAGGGTGCGGGGATGACGACCGGCATGAGCCAGCAGGCGAGAGCGCCGCGGCAGGCGGCACAGTCGGCGCGCACCATGCGGGCCGACGCCCGCCGCAACTACGACAAGCTGCTCGCCGAGGGCCGCGCCGCCTTCGCCGAGCACGGCACGGGCGCCTCCCTGGAGGACGTGGCCCGCCGCGCGGGGGTCGGCATCGGCACGCTCTACCGGCACTTCCCCAACCGGCACGCGCTGGTGAGCGCGGTCTGGGAGGACGCCGTGAGCGACCTGCTCGCGCGCTCGCACGCGCTGCTCGACGACCCGCAGCCCTGTTCGGCGCTCGTGGCGTGGCTGCGCGCCATCATCACTCATGCGGGTGAGTACCGCGGCCTGTCGAGCGCCCTCATGTCGGCGTCGCACGACGACACTTCGGCGCTCGCCCGGTGCAGCAAGCCGATGCGCGAGGCGGGCGCGGCGCTGCTCGTCCGCGCGCAGGAGGCAGGGGCGGTGCGCCCCGACGTCTCCATCTCCGACCTGCTCCAGCTGACCAACGCGATCTCGCTGGCGGCCGAGGAGACTCCGGACGATCCGGAGCTGGCCGACCGCCTGCTCACGCTGACCCTGCGGGGCCTGAAGGCCGACGGGCAGGCCGCGGCGTAACACCGCGCCCCCGTCCGCTCCCGGCCCCGCCCGGTGTCAGCGGCGGCGCAGGTCCGCGACCCGCGCCGCCCGCTCCCCGGGCGGCTGCTCCCCGAGGATCGCGCTGCGCAGCGGCTGGCCGGGGCCAGCCCCGTGAGTGCGCCGCTGACCCGGCAGGGGCACGTCCCGGCGCGGCTGGCGCCCCGCCGGGACGGAATCGACACCGGGCCCGGCTTCAGGGCCTGCGGCACCGCCGGCCACCGCGATCTGCACGCCCTGGTCGGCCAGCGCCTGCAGCTCCGTGGCGGCCCGGTCGTCGTGCCCCGGCGGCTCGTCCGTGACCAGGCGGGTGATGACGTCCGTCGGCACCGTCTGGAACATCGTGTCGGTGCCGAGCTTGGTGTGGTCGGCGAGGACCACGACCTCGGCCGCCGCCTGGACCAGCGCACGGTCCACGCTCGCGGAGAGCATGTTGGACGTGGAGAGGCCGCGCTCGGCGGTCAGACCGCTGCCCGAGAGGAACGCGCGGGACACCCGCAGCCCCTGGAGGGACTGCTCGGCACCGCTGCCCACGAGGGCGTAGTTCGAACCGCGCAGGGTGCCGCCGGTCATGACGACTTCCACCCTGTTGGCGTGGGCCAACGCCTGTGCCACCAGAAGGGAATTGGTGACGACGGTCAGGCCGGGCACCCGCGCGAGCCGGCGGGCCAGCTCCTGCGTGGTCGTACCCGCCCCGACGACGATGGCTTCGCCTTCTTCGACGAGTCCCGCCGCGAGATCGGCGATAGCCGTCTTCTCGGCGGTCGCGAGATGTGATTTCTGCGGAAAGCCGGACTCCCGCGTGAATCCGCCCGGCAATACCGCACCGCCATGTCGGCGATCGAGGAGTCCTTCTGCCTCCAGCGCGCGCACGTCCCGCCGTACGGTCACTTCGGAGGTCTGGACGACGCGGGCGAGCTCACGGAGCGATACCGCCCCGTTGGCCCGCACCATTTCGAGGATCAATTGGCGACGTTCTGCAGCGAACACGAAACTGACAGTAACCCCAACGACCGTCTGCTTTCAGCAGTTTGCGCCGAATTACAGAAGTTGTGCGCACCGCAGGGTCGGAAGTGGTATAGGTGCTTACGCGGAGTGTCTATACCGTGCGAATGGGCGACAACAGTGCGTGACCTGCGAGGAGTTGTTTCAGGTCGCCGCTCCGATCAGCCCTCGCCGGCCGTCTTCCGGGTGTGGAGCTGACGCGCCACCTCGGCGATCGACCCCGAAAGCGACGGGTACACGGTGAACGCATTCGCGATCTGCTCGACCGTCAGATTGTTGTCGACCGCGATCGAGATGGGATGGATCAGTTCCGAAGCGCGCGGTGCGACGACCACACCGCCGACCACGATGCCCGTTCCCGGCCGGCAGAAGATCTTGACGAATCCGTCGCGGATGCCCTGCATCTTCGCGCGCGGATTCCGCAGCAGCGGCAGTTTGACGACGCGGGCGTCGATCTTGCCGCCGTCGACGTCGGCCTGGCTGTAGCCGACGGTCGCGATCTCGGGGTCAGTGAAGACGTTCGCCGACACGGCCTTCAGGTTCAGCGGCTGCACCGCGTCGCCCAGGAAGTGGTACATCGCGATGCGCCCCTGCATGGCGGCGACGGAGGCCAGCGCGAAGATCCCGGTCACGTCACCGGCCGCGTACACACCCGGCGCGGACGTGCGCGACACCTTGTCGGTCCAGATGTGCCCGGAGTCCTTCAGCTTGACTCCGGCCTCCTCCAGACCCATGCCGCTGCTGTTCGGGATGGCGCCGACGGCCATCAGGCAGTGCGTGCCGGAGATGACGCGCCCGTCGGCGAGCGTGACCTCGACCCGGTCCCCGACCCGCTTGGCGGAAGCGGCACGCGAACGGGACATCACGTTCATCCCGCGGCGCCGGAAGACGTCCTCAAGGACGGCGGCGGCGTCCGGGTCCTCACCGGGCAGCACGCGATCACGGCTCGACACGAGGGTCACATTCGACCCGAGCGCCTGATAGGCACCGGCGAACTCGGCACCGGTGACACCCGAGCCGACCACGATGAGCTCCTCGGGCAGCTCGTCGAGGTCGTACACCTGCGTCCAGTTCAGGATCCGCTCGCCGTCGGGCTGCGCGTCGGGCACCTCGCGCGGGTGACCGCCGGTCGCGATCAGCACGGCGTCGGCGACGAGGGTCTCCTCGCTGCCGTCGGCGGCCCGCACCACGACCTTCCGCGACCCGTCGGTGTCCTGCTGCCCTTCGAGCCGCCCGCGACCGCGCAGCACGCGCGCGCCCGCACGCGTGACGGACGCGGTGATGTCGTGGGACTGCGCGAGAGCGAGCCGCTTCACACGGCGGTTGACCTTCCCCAGGTCGACGCCCACCACGCGCGCGGGGCTGTCGATGTGCGGGGTGTCGTCCGCGACGATGATCCCGAGCTCCTCGTACGAGGAGTCGAAGGTGGTCATCACCTCGGCCGTGGCGATCAGAGTCTTGGACGGCACGCAGTCGGTGAGCACCGACGCCCCGCCCAGACCGTCGCAGTCGACGACGGTCACCTCCGCGCCGAGCTGGGCGGCCACGAGCGCCGCCTCGTATCCGCCGGGTCCGCCACCAATGATCACGATCCGAGTCACGTACTCCATTGTCCCGCACGCTTCAAGGTGGTCACGCGCCGGGGCCCTCCGTCAGTGGAAGGACCCCCCGTCCGGGCGGTCCTTCCACTTCAGGAGGGGCGTACTTGATTGCTGCCGTACCCTCGACGTCATGTCGCTCTACGCCGCGTACGCCGGCAATCTGGATCCGCGGCTCATGTCACGCCGCGCCCCGCACTCACCGCTGCGCGCGACCGGCTGGCTGAACGGCTGGCGGCTCACCTTCGGCGGGGAGCACATGGGCTGGGAAGGCGCGCTCGCCACCCTCGTGGAGGCCCCCCGCTCCCAGGTCTTCGTCACGCTCTACGACATCGCCCCCATGGACGAGGACTCCATGGACCGCTGGGAAGGCGTCGGGCTCGACATCTACCGGCGCATGCGGGTCCGCGTCCACACGCTGGAGGGCGAGGAACCGGCCTGGGTGTACGTACTCAACGGTTACGAGGGCGGGCTCCCCTCGGCGCGCTACCTGGGCGAACTGGCGGACGCCGCCGAATCGGCCGGAGCCCCCCACGACTACGTGATGGAACTCCGCAAACGCCCCTGCTGACGGCACCGCTCGTCGCCCTTGTCGGAAACCTCGTCGGAAACGACAAGACAACGATCAGAATCCCGTGAGCATCGTCATCTACGCGCGTAGGCCATAAACGGCTACTCTCGTCCGCGTGAACGCTTCAGTTATTCCGGACGACATCCAGGGCGACCCCTACGCCTCCGCCGACGCCGCCGCCGCGCGCCTGCGTGAGCTGACGGGCGCCGAGACCCACGACGTCGCCCTCGTGATGGGCTCCGGCTGGGCGCCGGCCGTCGACGCGCTGGGCGAGCCCGAGGCCGACTTCGCCGTCACCGAGCTGCCCGGCTTCCCGCCGCCGGCGGTCGAGGGACACGGCGGCCGCATCCGCTCCTTCAAGATCGGCGACAAGCGCGTCCTGGTCTTCCTGGGCCGCACCCACTACTACGAGGGCCGTGGCGTCGCCGCCGTCTCGCACGGCGTCCGCACCGCCGTGGCCGCCGGCTGCAAGACCATCGTGCTGACCAACGGCTGCGGCGGCCTCCGCGAGGGCATGCGCCCCGGCCAGCCGGTGCTGATCAGCGACCACCTCAACCTGACGGCGACGTCCCCGATCATCGGCGCGAACTTCGTCGACCTCACGGACCTGTACTCGCCGCGTCTCCGCGCCCTGTGCAAGGAGATCGACCCCTCCCTCGAAGAGGGCGTCTACGCCCAGTTCCCCGGCCCGCACTACGAGACCCCGGCGGAGATCCGCATGGCCCGCACGATCGGTGCGGACCTGGTCGGCATGTCCACGGTGCTTGAGGCCATCGCCGCGCGCGAGGCGGGCGCGGAGGTCCTCGGCATCTCCCTGGTCACGAACCTCGCCGCGGGCATGACGGGCGAGCCCCTCAACCACGAGGAGGTCCTCCAGGCGGGCCGCGACAGCGCCACCCGCATGGGCGAACTCCTGGGCAAGGTCCTGAACCGCATCTAACGGGCGGGGCGCCTCAACCGGGGCACCCCCCGGCACCCTTCCTCCCATCCCCGCCTCCGTCCGGCACCCCACCGCACCGCTCCGCGGGGTCGACCCCACTGTTTACCCCGCTCCGCCCCGCAGGGGCAGGGGCGGGTGGGCGGGGGTGACCTGCGCCGTCCCGCGCGGGCAGGAACCACTACCCCGCCGCTCCGCGGCGGATACCTCCCACCCACCCACCCGTTCACCCCGCGACGTCCTGCGGGGGTAGGGGCGGGTGGGCGGGGGC
>NZ_JBFAHP010000043.1:0-77401 GCF_040654255.1 Streptomyces sp. NPDC050732 | reverse complement strand
GTGGGGCGGGGCCGCGGGGGTATGTGCGTACTCGCTATCCCTGCGTCGCGCCTCAAGTCCAAAGGCGCCAGAGTGTGCTCGGTGCTCCGTTCGCACATACCCCCACGTCCCCTCCGGCGCGCTCGCGGCTGCGGGCCGGCGGGGGTAGTGCGCCTCGGTCCGCGGGTGTGGTGCGCCTCGGTCCGCGGGTGTGGCGGCCTCGGTCAGCGCAGCGTCGCGCCGCCGTCCACGTACAGCTCCTGGAGGGTGATGTGGCGGGCGCGGTCCGAGGCGAGGAAGACGACCGCGTCCGCGATGTCCTGGGGGGTGGCGATACGGCCGAGGGGGATGCCCGTGCGGTACGTCTCCAGGTTGCCGTCGAGGACGGCGGAGGGCGCCTCGGTGGAGGCGTCGGGCCAGAGGGCGCGCTGCATGGCGGTGTCCGTGGTGCCGGGGGCCACGACGTTGCAGCGGACGCCGCTGCGCGCGATCTCCAGGCCGAGGCACTTGGTGAACATCGCGGCGGCCGCTTTGGACGCGGCGTACGCGGCCATGCCGGTCCGGGGGATGCCGGCGGCGTTGGAGCCGACGGTGATGATGCTGCCGGAGCCGCGCGCCGTCATGTGGGAGGCGGCGGCGCGGGAGGTGTGGAAGACGCCCGTGGCGTTCACGGCGAACGTGTCGGCCCAGTCGGCGTCGGTGAGTTCGGTGGCGGGGCAGCTGCGCAGGATGCCCGCCACGTTCACGAGGACGTCCAGGCCGCCGCGGTCGCGGATGGTGTCGGCGATCACCGACGTCACCGCGGTGGCGTCGGTGACGTCCATGACGCGCGGCGTCATCGCCCCGCGCCACGCGGCGGCCAGTTCGTCGATGCCGTGCGCGTCGCGGTCGGTGGCGACGACGTGCGCGCCGCGGGCGGCGAGCGCGGTGGCCACGGCGGCGCCGATGCCCTGGCCCGCGCCGGTCACCAGAGCCGTGCGCCCGGCGAACTCGCCTTCGGCTTCCGGCTCTTTCCGTATGTGCTCAGGCATGCGTGAGCTACCTCCCCGAAGTTCAGTTAGGGAAGCCTAACCTAACTCACGCGAGGAAGGGATCTTGACGGGCCGGTGCCGTGTGCCGGTGCGTGTGTTACCTTGCAAGCAGTACGTGTGTACGCCCCCTCTTCGGGGCGCCCGTGCTGTCACCCCTTCTCCCGGTCCGCCGGGATCTGTCAGGCCGGCTTCCGGCCTTCAGCGCACTGCCCGCCTTGCGGCAGTTCTCTCTTCGCCCGCTGTGCGGGGGCGTGTCATCGCCGCCCCGCCGGGCCCCTCTCCCGCGTATGTCCACGAAGTTCGCGCACGTCCTTGAAAGGACACCCCCCTCATGACTGTTACTGCAACTGAAACCTCTACCCGTGCTCGGGTCGACTCAACTGACCATGGCTGTCGAGGAGTTCTCGATGTCCAGCGTGACGGGCGTGGCTTCCTGCGGGGTGTCGCCTGTCTGCCCGGGGAGGGTGATGTGCAGGTTCCCGCCGCCGTCATTCGTCAACTCGGTCTGCGTTCCGGTGACTTCGTCGAAGGCGTGTGCGGTCGGCCCGGTGTGCTCGCCGGGGCCGAGCTGGTCAACGGACGTGCCGTCGCCGAGCTGCGCGGCCGGCCGCGGTTCGGGGAGCTGACGCCGCTGCATCCTCGCGAACGGCTGCGGCTGGAGACCGAGGGCGGGCCGATTGCCGGGCGTCTCGTCGACCTCGTCGCGCCCGTCGGCAAGGGGCAGCGCGGCCTGATCGTCGCCCCGCCGAAGACCGGCAAGACCGTGCTGCTCCAGCAGATCGCCGCCGCGGTCGCCCAGAACCACCCCGAGTGCCATCTCATGGTCGTCCTCCTCGACGAGCGGCCCGAGGAGGTCACCGACATGCGGCGCTCGGTCCGCGGCGAGGTGCTTGCCTCGACCTTCGACCGGCCCGCCAAGGAGCACATCGCCCTCGCCGAACTCGCCGTCGAGCGCGCCAAGCGCATGGTCGAGGAGGGGCGTGACGTCGTCATGCTCTTCGACTCGCTGACGCGGCTGTGCCGGGCGTACAACAACGCGGCCACCGGCAGCGGCCGGACCCTCAGCGGCGGTGTCGACGCCGCCGCCGTGCAAGGGCCGAAGCGGCTCTTCGGGGCCGCGCGCCTCGCCGAGGAGGGCGGCTCCCTGACCATGCTCGCGACCGCGCTGGTGGAGACCGGATCGCGCGCCGACGACTACTACTTCGAAGAGCTGAAGGGCACCGGCAACATGGAGCTGCGGCTCGACCGCGGCATCGCCGACCAGCGCGTCTTCCCGGCCGTGGACGTCATCCCGTCCGGCACCCGGCGCGAGGAACTGCTCATGCCGGCCGAGGAGTTGAGCGCTGTGCGCGGCTTGCGGCGTGCTCTGCAGGGGAGGGACCAGTACAGCGTCCTCGAAGTGCTGCTCGACCGGGTCAAGAAGACTCCGAGCAACGCCGCGTTCCTGCGGCAGGTGCGGCAGACCGTGCCCGGGGCGTAGCCGTGACGCCGCTACGGACGCGTGACGCGCACCCGGTAGTCGCCGTCGTCGGTCACTCCCGCCACCGTGACCCGCACCCCCGTCTTTCGGTCCGTGAACGTCTCGCCGATGCCGTAGGTCGCGTCGGAGAGCTCCGCGTGGACGTTGGGGCGGCGGGTGCAGCCGCCGCTGTCGGGTGCGGCGTCGGAGACCGTGACCGGGCCGTGGCCGGTGTCGACCTCCGCGTCCACGCGGTAGACGAGGACGCCCGGCTTGCAGACCGCCTCGTCGTTGCCGCCGCGGGTGCGGGCCTCGACCGCGTACCCCGTCTTCTCGGTCAGCGGGGCGAAGGCCAGCTTCCTGCCGCCGGAGCGGGCCAGCGGCGACAGGACGTGCTCGGTCGTGCCGGAGCCCGCGGCGCAGCCGATCTGGTCGTCGTCGAGCCAGCCCAGCTTCCACTTGTGCCAGGCCAGCAGGTCGTTGTTGGCCCCCCAGTCCTCGCTCATGATGTCCCAGTGGCCGACCGCGCCGCCGCCGTCCTGCGTGTACAGGTCGGGCAGGCCGAAGACGTGGCCGTTCTCGTGCGGCAGGACGCGGTAGCCCGTCTCGTGGTAGCTGCCCGAGCCGTCGTCCTGGCGGCTGTAGACGAAGGACGCGTTGGAGACCGGGACGCCGTCCGCGACCGGCGCCTCGTGGTTGCCCGCGAAGGTCACCGACAGGACGGTGTCGAGGGCAGAGGGTCCCGCGTTCGGGGTGATCAGGATGTTCACGAGGTCGTACGTCCGGAAGTCCACGTCCGGGTCGGCGGCCGCCACGATGTCCTCGACGAGCCGCCGGTAGCCGGGGTCGAAGGGGGCGCCGCGCTCTATCCCGTACTCCTTGAATGTCTTCGGCATCCGCAGCCAGTCGGGTACGGGGGATTCCGGGCGGTAGTCGAGGCGCCCGTACGAACTGGTGCGGAACCACTGGGAGGTCTGCGGGAAGAACTCCGCGAGGCGGTCCATCGCACTGCCCTGACCCGGCGCGTCGGAGAAGTCGACCATGAGGTTCAGGGCGCGGACGGTGCCGGTGGAGCGCGAGTAGCCGGGCGGTGTGGGCACGCCCTCCGACATCTGCACGCCCAGCGTGCCGCTGATCATGCACGGGCCGAGAGCGGTGCTCCGGGAGAGGGACACCGGGCCCGCCGCGCTCGGCGCGTCCGCCATCAGGCGCCCGGTGCTCGCCGACGTGGTGACCGCGAGGGCCAGTGCGGCGACGGAGGCCAGGGCGACGCCGCGGCGGGCGGGGCGTATCCGGCGCCAGGTCGGCTGCTGCATGCGTGGGCCCTCCACTCCGCGGCAGCCGCCGGTCTGGCTGCACCCTGTCCGGTCAGCCTGTGTCGGGGGGTGCGCGGGCGCTCGTTGGGTGCGACCGATCGAGGGTTTCCCGGCGAAAGTGGTGTGACTCAGGTCACATGGTTTCCTGTGGCGGGGCGGAAATATCCGGGGACTCTCTCCCCGTTTAGACGTGTGTCCGCACGAACCGGGGACTTACTCCCCACATCGCGGGCCCCTGGGCCGGAAGCGGGCCCTGGATCAGCAGTCGAGCCGTGCGAAAACCAACCGAGGAGCAGCCGTGGACACCGCCACCGCCCCGCAGCGCCGAGTCACCCGCCCGCGGGCCGACGCCCTGCGCAACCGGGAGCGGATCGTCGCCGCCGCACGCGAGATGTTCGTGGAGTACGGATCGGACGTACCCCTCGACGAGGTCGCGCGCCGGGCCGGCGTCGGCAACGCCACGGTCTACCGCAACTTCGCCGACCGCGCCGAGCTGGTGCGCGAGGTCGTCCGCACGGTGACGGACCGCGTCGCGGACCTCGCCGAGCAGGGCATCGCCACGGCGGACGCCGACGAGGGCGCCGCCTTCGGGGCGCTGCGCACCTTCGTGCACGCCGCGGTCGACGAGCGCATCGGCGCCATGTGCCCGATGCTCGCGCCGGACTTCGACCCCTTCCACCCCGCTCTGCTCGACTCCCGCGAACGGCTGGAGCGGTCCATCGAAGGCCTCATGGAGCGGGCCCGCGCGGCGGGGCAGCTGCGCACCGACATCGCCGTCGGTGACCTGATGGTCGCCCTCTCCCAGCTCACCCGGCCGCTGCCCGGCACGGCCTGCGTGAGCATGGACAGCTTCATCCACCGTCATCTGCAGCTGTTCCTGGACGGCCTGATGACGCCCGCCCGGTCCGAGCTCCCGGGGGAGGCGGCGACCTTGCAGGACCTCCGTCGGAACTGACCTGCGTCGGGACTGACCTGCGTCGGAACTGACCTCCGCCGAACCCGCCCCGTTTTTGAATCCGTTTTTCTGTTTTCAGTTCACTCCGTACCGCTAGGTGGCTACCCCTATGTCCGAAACAGCTCTCAAGCCCGATTCAGGGCCAGACGCCAACCGCTGGAAGGCGCTCGTCTTCATCGCGCTCGCGCAGCTGATGGTCGTGCTCGACGCGACCATCGTGAACATCGCGCTGCCCTCCGCCCAGGAAGACCTCGGCATATCCGACGGCAACCGCCAGTGGGTCATCACGGCCTACGCGCTCGCCTTCGGCGGCCTGCTGCTCTTCGGCGGCCGCATCTCCGACCTGTGGGGCCGCAAGCGCACCTTCGTGACCGGCCTGATCGGCTTCGCCGCGGCCTCCGCGCTCGGCGGTGCCGCGACCGGCGAGGCCATGATGCTGGGCGCCCGCGCCCTCCAGGGTGTGTTCGGCGCGCTGCTCGCGCCCGCCGCCCTGTCGCTGCTCGCGGTGATGTTCACCGACGCCAAGGAGCGCGCCAAGGCCTTCGGCATCTACGGCGCGATCGCCGGTGGCGGCGGCGCCGTCGGCCTCATCCTCGGCGGCTTCCTCACCGAGTACCTGAACTGGCGCTGGACCTTCTTCGTCAACATCCCGTTCGCGGTGATCGCCGCACTCGGCGCGTACTTCGTCATCCGTGAGCCGGCCGGCGGCCGCAACCGCTCGCCGCTCGACATCCCCGGCGTGGTCCTCTCCACCCTGGGTCTGGTCGCGCTCGTCTACGGCTTCACGCGCGCCGAGTCGGACGGCTGGTCGGACTCCGTGACCATCGGCATGTTCGTGGCGTCGGTCGTGCTGCTCGCCGCGTTCGTCCTCACCGAGGGCAAGGTCAAGTCGCCGCTGCTCCCGCTGCGCGTCCTGACCGAGCGCAACCGCGGTGGCGTCTACCTCTCGCTCGGCCTCGCCGTCATCGCGATGTTCGGCCTGTTCCTGTTCCTCACGTACTACCTGCAGATCGTCGAGGGCTACTCGCCGGTCAAGACCGGCTTCGCCTTCCTGCCGATGATCGCGGGCATGATCGTTGGCTCCACGCAGATCGGCGCCCGTCTGATGACGCGCGTCCCGCCGCGGCTGCTGATGGGCCCGGGCTTCCTGCTCGCCGCCGTCGGCATGCTGCTCCTGACGCAGCTGGAGGTCGGCTCCTCGTACACCGGGCTGATCATGCCGGCGCAGCTGATGCTCGGCCTCGGCATGGGTACGGCGTTCATGCCCGCCATGTCGCTCGCCACGCACGGCGTCGAGGCCCGTGACGCCGGTGTCGCCTCCGCGATGGTCAACACCTCGCAGCAGGTCGGCGGCGCCATCGGCACGGCGCTCCTGAACACCATCGCCGCCTCCGCGACCTCCGCGTACCTCACGGACCACGCGGCCGGCGCCGCCAACCCGAAGCTCGTCCAGGCGCAGGCCATGGTCGAGGGCTACACCAGCGCCATCTGGTGGGCGGTCGGCATCCTGGCCGTCTCCGCGCTGATCGCGGCGACGTTCATCAACACCGGCCACCAGGGCGGCGCTTCGGCCTCGGGCGACTCGGTGGACGGTGCCGAGGACGAGGTGAAGATCCCGGTGATGGCCCACTGACCCGCTCAGTGAGCACCTAGCGGAGCCAGGGGAGGTCCGCACCGGCCTCCTTGGGCTGAAGTCCCTCGGCGACGATCGTCATGATCTCGCCGAGGGACTTCTGCTGTTCCGGGGTGAGCCGGTCGAAGAGGGCCTGGCGGACGGCGGTCACATGGCCGGGGGCGGTCCTGCGCAGCACCTCGAAGCCCTCGTCGGTGAGGATCGCCAGCTGCCCGCGCTTGTCGGAGGGGCAGTCCTCGCGCCGCACCCAGCCGCTCTTCTCCAGGCGGGCGATAGCGTGCGAGAGGCGGGACCGGGTGATCTTCATGGTCTTGGCCAGTTCGGTCATCCGCAGCCGCCGCCGGGGGGCGTCGGACAGCTGGACCAGGAGGCCGTAGTACATGTGCGGCATGCCCGCGTCGCGCTGGAGCTGACGGTCGAGGAAGTCGTCGAGAAGAGTGGTCGCCTGGAGATAGACCCGCCAGACGCGCTGCTCGTCGCCGTCCAGCCAGTGCGGCTCACCGGCCGGGGGAGGGGTCGCTGCCATATCCATGTACCCCACTGTACGAGGCCCTTCCTTGAAGTTTGAACAAACGGTGCGTACGGTGGGAGCGTAGAGCTTGAGCTTTCAAGTACTTTCGGAATCCCTCCCACCGTTCCGCCCGCCCGGAGGTGCGCGATGACCCGCATGCCCGCCCTGTACCTCAGCCATGGCGCCCCGCCGCTCGCCGACGACCCCGTCTGGCCCGGCGAGCTGGCCGCCTGGTCCGCGGAGCTGCCGCGCCCCACGGCGATCCTGATGGTCTCCGCCCACTGGGAGGAGGCGCCACTGGCCCTGTCCGCCACCGAGACCCTGCCCCTCGTGTACGACTTCTGGGGCTTCCCCGAGCACTACTACCAGGTGACGTACGCCGCGCCGGGCGCCCCCGGACTCGCCGCCTCCGTACGCAAGTTGCTGCACGCCCCCGGCACGCCCGTGCAGGACGTGCCGGACCGCGGGCTCGACCACGGCGCGTACGTCCCGCTCGTGGAGATGTACCCGGACGCCGACATCCCCGTGCTCCAGATCTCCCTGCCGACCCTCGACCCGCGCCGCCTCATGGACATCGGCCGCAAGCTGGCGCCGCTGCGCGACGAGGGCGTGCTGATCGTCGGCAGCGGCTTCTTCACGCACAATCTGGCCGCGCTGCGGCACGGCGGCGTGCCCGGCTGGTCGGCCGAGTTCGACGCCTGGGGGTACGAGGCGCTGGAGGCGGGCGACGTGGACGCGCTGCTCGACTTCGGTCACAAGTCCCCGGCCGGGCAGCTCGCCCACCCGCGCACCGAGCACTTCGCACCGCTCTTCGTCACACTCGGCGCGGCCGAAGCGGCGGGCGACCTCGACGGACAGCGCAGTGTGATCGACGGGTTCTGGATGGGCTTGGCGAAGAGGTCGGTGCAGTTCGGGTGACGACGCGCCCGCAGGCGAGAAACACGCCCCCTACGCCAGCGGCACGCTGAGCTCCACGGCCCGCAGGGCCGCCGCCAAGGCCTGCTCGTCACCGACGTCCAGCGCCGTGTCCGTCAACTTGATCACGTGCTCGTCGCCGTGCGCGAGGGCCCGCTCGAAGACCTCCTCGGCGGTGAACGTGCCCGGCGGGACGTACGCCACGGGCTCGTCCGGCGCGTACATGGCGGTGATCGCCGCCGACGCCGTCCACGCGGCGTGCAGGCTCGGCACCCACAGGGCGCGGGGGAGCGCGGGCAGGGCACGCAGCACGGCGTTGGGCGCGGTCGCCGCGTGCACCAGCATCGTCTCGTCGCCGTGGCCGTGGGTGGCGTACCGGTGGGTGGCCGCCCGCACCAGCTCCGTCAGCCGGCGCCTGGCCTCCTCCGGGTCGTCCACCGAGGCCGCCCACACCGGCAGCCCCTCGACCCGGCCGAGCCGAGCAGGGAAGCCCCCGTCGGCCCGGTTCGCGAGGGGCGGCACCGCGTCGAGCGCCCCGGCGGCGCTGTCGGCGCCCGGCAGTGCGGCGACACCGGTGACCGGGTGGTGGCGGGCGGCCCAGTAGCCGAGGCCGTGCGCGAGCTCGGCGAGACGGGGTGCGGTCACGCCGTCCGCCCGCCCGCTCCCCGCCTCCGCGCCGCTCGCCTCCAACGTGCGCACGGCGTGGCCCACCCGGATCACCGGGTGTGCCGCACCGCCGTACAGACCGGGCAGCAGCCGCGGCCACCACTCGGCGAGCACGTCGCGCCAGGTCCTGGCCTCGATCTCCCGGCCGAAGTACGCGATCCAGTCGGCGGCGCGGCGCGGGTCACCCAGGGCGGCGCGCCAGTTCGCGTCGGTGACCCGTTCGAACGGGGCGGGAAACTCCTCCAGCTTGGGGGCGTAAAGATCCAGCCACCGGTGAACGGCCCGGGACTGCCCGTGCGCGGCGAGCGCCTCGACGGCCATCGGGGCGTGGTTGGTGAGCCGTCCGAGACGCTCGGGACCGGTGGCGTGCAACCGCTGCAGGGCTTCGTCGAGGATTCCTGTGGTGTCGGCCGTGGTGTCATCCATGGGGTGGGACGGTAGGCCGCCGACCTGCCGGTGCGTAACGGGCTCGGGGTCTAGGTCCTTGGGCCCAGGGGCAGCTCGTACCAGGCGACGTCCCAGTACCGCCCGAACTTCCTGCCCACTTCCTCGTACGTCCCCACGTGCCGGAACCCGAAGCGTTCGTGCAGGCGCACCGAGGCCTCGTTCGGCTGGGCGATCCCGGCGTAGGCCCGGTGCACGTCCTCGCCCTCCAGGGCCTCCAGAAGCGCCTTGTAGAGGAGTGTGCCGATGCCGCGGCCCGCGGTGCCCGGTGCGCAGTACACGCTGACTTCCACGGAAGTGGAGTAAGCGGGCTTCGAGCGGAAAGGACTACTGGTCACGTATCCGAGCACTCGACCGGAATCGCGCTCCTGGGCAACCAAGAGGCGGTGCGGGCCGTCTTCAGGGTGGGAGAGCAGCCAAGGGCGGCGCTCTTCCGGCAGGAAGGCGACGGTGTCGAAGGTGACGGCCGTCTCACGCACGTAGTGGTTGTAGAGGTCCGTCAGGGCTTCGAGATCAGCCTCCACGGCGGGCCTCACCTGGACTTCTGTACGTTCCGTCGGCATCCGGCCTCCCTCCGTGGCGCGACAGGGTACTGCACCGTCAGGAAAAAAGATGCGCGGCTTGGGAATTCTGTCCGGATTCCAGTCGTTGTTTCCATCGGATGCAGGGCACCCGAGGGTGTGCCATCCACCACAGAGGCCCCAGAAAGGGCCGACCAGGACCACCATCGCAAGGGAGCACGCATGGCAACCCGTGCCGTCGCCCGTCGCAAGTCCGCCGCCTCCGGTGGGACCGACGCGGCACGCAGTGTTCGCGCCGTAGGCGGGGAGATCGCCGACCGCGACCTGGTCGGCATGTACCTCGACGAGATCGCGCGTACGCCGCTGCTCGACGCCGCCAAGGAAGTGGAGCTCTCCCAGGTCATCGAGGCGGGGGTGTATGCCCAGAAGATCCTGGACGGCGAGGTCGAGGACAGCAAGGTCACCGCGGACCGCGAGGAGCTCGAAGCCCTCGTGGCCGACGGCGAGCGCGCCAAGGACGTCTTCATCCGATCGAACCTCCGCCTGGTCGTCGCGGTCGCCCGCCGCTATCCGCGCAGCGGCCTCCCCCTCCTCGACCTGATCCAGGAGGGGAACGCGGGCCTGGTGCGCGCCGTCGAGAAGTTCGACTACGCCAAGGGATTCAAGTTCTCCACGTACGCCACGTGGTGGATCCGCCAGGCCATCACCCGCTCGATAGCCGACCAGTCCCGCACCATCCGCCTCCCCGTCCACCTGGTGGAGGAGCTGGGCCGGATCCGCCGCGTCCAGCGCGAGTTCAACCGTGAGAACGGCCGGGATCCCGAGCCCGCGGAGATCGCCGCGGAGCTCTCCTCGACGCCCGAGCGCGTCATCGACGTCCTGGACTGGGCACGCGACCCCGTCTCGCTGAACATGGGCGTGGACGACGAGGGCGACACCCAGTTCGGCGACCTCCTGGAGGACACCTCGGCGGTCTCGCCCGAGCAGTCCGTCCTCTCGCTGCTCCGCAGTGAGGAGCTCGACGACCTGATCGGCCGCCTCGACCAGCGCACGGCCTCCATCATCAAGATGCGGTACGGCATAGACGACGGCCGCGAGCGCACGCTCACGGAGGTCGGCAAGGAGCACGGTCTGACCCGTGAGCGGATCCGCCAGATCGAGAAGCACGCGCTGCTTGAGCTGAAGAAGCTGGCGCGGGACACGGGGTTCGACGCGGTGGCCTAGGCGGCCGGCCTCAGGCGGGTGCCTTATTCCGGGAGCGAGCGGGTCAGGCGGTCGTTCATGGCTCTGATGCAGTCCACCAGCTCGCCGGGGCCGTGGACCGTGAAGTCGCAGTCCAGGAGCGCCAGGCGGACCGCCAGCCACTCGACGGAGTCCGAGGCTCCGCAGCGCAGGCGGCAGGTGCGGTCGTCCACGGGCTCCACCGGCCCCAGGTGCGCGGGCAGCCGCGCGGTGACGGACTCCGCGGGCGCGCCGAACGTCACATCCACGTCGTACGTCCGGCGCCCGCGCCACATCGACTGGCGGATGTATTCCGCGGCGTCCCCCTTCGGCAGCTCCCGCGGCACGAAGCGCGCACCCGTCGCGAACGGGTCGGCCACCCGGTCCACCCGGAAGGTCCGCCAGTCCTCGCGGTCGATGTCGTACGCCACGAGGTACCAGCGCCGCCCCGTCGACACCAGGCGGTACGGCTCGGTGAGCCGGCGCGACTCCGTACCGTCGCCCGCCCGGTAGGCGAACCGCAGACGCTCGTGGCCGGCCGCCGCCGACGCCATCACCGTCAGCGTCTCCGGCGCGATACTCGCCCCGTCCCCGCTGGTCAGCGCCGTCGTCGCGGTCTGCAGCGCGGAGACGCGGTGGCGCAGGCGCCCCGGCAGCACCTGCTCCAGCTTGGCGAGCGCCCGCACCGACGCCTCCTCGATGCCCTCCACCGCGTGCCCCGCCCCGGCCCGCAGGCCGACCGCGATGGCCACCGCCTCCTCGTCGTCCAGGACAAGCGGCGGCATGGCCTTGCCCGCGACGAGCCGGTAGCCCCCGGCCGCACCCTGGCTGGCCCGCACCGGATAGCCGAGGTCCCGCAGCCGGTCGATGTCCCGCCGCACCGTCCGTCTGCTGACCCCGAGCCGCTCGGACAGCTCGGCGCCGGGCCACTCGCGGGGCGTCTGGAGGAGGGAGAGGAGCTGGAAGAGACGCGCCGGGGTGTCGGCACCGGCCGTCGTACCGTCCGTTGCCATGGTCATGCCGCCACCTGCTTGGTGCCGTGCGTGGTCGTGGTCATGCCGTACAGCATGCCGAATAATTAGGTCACGTCCTGGCCTATATGGGTTCTAGCCTTGCGGCATGACTTCACCCAGCACCACTTCCGCCCCCGGAACTCCGGCGGCCGCCGGTGACCGTCGGCGTTGGTTCGCCCTGGCCATCGTGATGACCGCCGCGTTCATGGACCTCGTCGACGTCACGATCGTCAACATCGCCATCCCGGCCATCCAGCGGGACGAGGGCGCCACGTACAGCCAGATCCAGTGGATCACCGCGGGCTACGCCCTCGCGTTCGCCGCCGGGCTCATCACCGGCGGCCGGCTCGGCGACATCCACGGCCGCAAGCGGCTCTTCCTGATAGGAATCACCGGCTTCACCGTCGCCTCCGCGCTCTGCGGCTTCGCGGTGAACCCGGAGATGCTGGTCGCGTCACGCATCCTCCAGGGCGGCATGGCCGCGCTGATGGTGCCGCAGGTGCTGTCGATCGTGCACGCCACCTTCCCGGCCCACGAGCGCGGCAAGGTCTTCGGCCTCTTCGGCATGATCGTCGGCCTCGGCGCGGTCTCCGGGCCGCTGCTCGGCGCGCTGCTCACCGAGTGGAACATCCTCGGCCTCGAATGGCGCCCGATCTTCCTCATCAACCTGCCGGTCGGCATCGTGGCGCTCGTCCTCGGACGGAAGTTCATCACCGAGTCGAAGGCGCCGCGCGCCCTCAAGCTGGACCTCGTCGGCGTCGTCCTGGTCACCGTCGGCCTGCTGATGCTGCTCTACCCGCTCACCCGCGGGCGCGAGCTGGGCTGGCCGGTGTGGGGCCACGTCATGATGGCGGGCTCCCTCGTCGTCTTCGGCGCCCTCGTCGCGTACGAGAAGAGGAAGGCCGCGAAGGACGGTTCGCCGCTCGTCGAGCTGTCGCTGTTCAAGGTGAAGAGCTTCGCCGCGGGTATCGCGGTGCAGACCGTCTTCGGCGTCACGATGGGCATCTTCTTCCTGGTCTGGACGCTCTACATGCAGGTCGGCCTCGGCTGGACCGCGCTGCGCGCCGGACTGACCGGGGTGCCGTTCTCGATCGCCGTCTCGGTGGCGGCCGGCATCTCCGTGCAGAAGCTCGTGCCCCGCTTCGGCCGCAAGGTGCTGCAGGCCGGCGCGCTCGCGATGGCGGCGGGCGTGCTCATCTACATCTGGGAGGCCGGGCGGTACGGCGCGGACATCGCGCCCTGGCAGATGGCGCTCCCGCTGGTCGTGATGGGCATCGGCATGGGCCTGATCGTGGCCCCGCTGACGGACGCGGTCCTCTCGGAGGTCCCGCGGGAGCACGCGGGTTCGGCCTCCGGCCTCATCAACACCGTGCAGCAGATGGGCACCGCGCTCGGCCTCGGCCTGGTCTCGGTCGTCTTCTTCGGGGTGATCGACGAGCGGGTCCCGAGGGAGCGGATCCCCGCGGAGTTCGCGGACGGTTTCCAGAACGCGCTGTGGTGGGTGACGGGCGTGCTCGCCGTCATCTTCCTGGTGATGTTCGCCCTGCCGGCGAAGCCGAAGCAGCATGTCGAGGGCGGCGGGGACGAGGGCGCGGCGACCGCGGACGCTCCGGCGAAGGAACCGGCGCTGACGTAGTGGTGGATGGTCGTCACGGTTTCCCCGCGCCGGATGGCTTCAGGGGCGCGGGGCCGTGACATGTGCGGCTCCGCCGCGTGGGCGCGACCAGCCACGACGCACCCGCAGCCGCCCAACCGCCCACCCAGCGGAGCGCTAGAGCTCCGCCTGGGTGGCCGCCTCGTCCAAGGACTCCAGTACGGCCTTGGGGCTGCCGCCTTTGGCGACCGCCTCGCCGATACGGCGGCGCACCGCGCTCCGGACCTCCGGCCACGAGCCGAGGTTCGTCGGCTGGAACTGCGCCTGCGGCATCTGGTCGATGAAGTCCCAGAGCGGCCGGTGCTTCGGGTCCTTGCGCAGGGCGTCCGACGCGGAGCTCGTCACCGGCAGGGCGGACTGGCTTCCGCCGTACGCCAACGCGGACTTCCGGCCGTACAGATAGCTGAGGAACGTGCCGCACTGCTCGCGCCGCCCGTTCTGCTTGAACGCCATCAGCCAGTCGTTGAGCCCCACGGGCGGTGCCACGCCGCCGAGCTTCTTCGGGAACGGGGCATGCGCGTAAGGGAACTTGGCCTGGTCCGCCGCGCCCATCAGGACCGGATGGGCGATCATCATGCCGATCTTGCCGCGCAGGAACTGGGCGTACGCCTCCGTCCTCGTCAGCGACCTGGGGTCGGCGCCCGCCAGGCCGCGCACCACGAGGTTGTCGCGCAGCCAGGTGAGGGTGTCGATGTTGCTCGGGGTGGCGAAGTCGTAGCCGGTGAGACCGGCGTAACCGCCACCGTCCGCGAGGAGCCAGGCCAGCGCCTCGTCCTCGGCGGCCTCGGGACCGAGCTGCAGCCCGTACGGGGTGGGTACGCCGATCGCCTTCAACGCCTCGGCCGCCTCCCGCAGTTCGGCCCAGGAGCGGGGGGCCTTGACGCGGGCCTGCCTGAAGAGGGCCTTGTTGTAGAAGAGGCGCGGGGTGCTGGCCAGGAAGGGCAGGCCGTACTGGACGCGGTCGACCATGCCCGCCTCCGCGTAGGAGCGGATGAAGTCGCCCTCGGTACGGACGTCGAAGAGGTCGTCGGCGCCGTACAGCTTGCCGTCCTCGGCGTAGGGCGCGAAGAAGTTGGACTGCGCGATGTCGGGGGCGTCCCCGTCCTTCACCCGCCGGGCCAGGGTCTGGTCGAGCTTGGTGAACGGGACGCGTTCGAGGTGGACCTCGATGTCCGGGTGGGCCTTCTTGAAGGCGCCGATGAGGCCGCCCCACTGGTCGCCGATCGAGGAGCCCACGCTCTTGTCGTAGCTGGCCACGAGGATCTTGAGCGGGGAATCGGTCTCGGCGGAACAGGCGGTCAGGCCGAGGGTGCCCAGGGCGGTGGCGCCGAGCGCGGTGGTGCCGAGCGTGGTGGTGCCGGTGAGGCCGGCTGTGTGGAGAAGGAACTTCCGACGACGCACCGCTCTGTTCGCCACCTTTTGCCTTTGCGGTTCTACGGGGGCCTGTCGGCCGGTTCCGTAGCTTTCGTGGTGGCAGATTCTGCCATAGGGGCAGTTCGTGACTCCGGTTGCCCTGGGTGGGGTCAGCGAGGGCTGGCATAACCTGCCTGTCATGCACAGTGGTTCGCAGCCGTCTCAGCCGTCGGAGCCGTCTCAGCCGTCGCTGACGGAGCGTCGTAAGACCGAGACCCGCCTCGACATCGCCCGCACCGCGGCGGCGCTCTTCGTCGCGGACGGGCTGCGCGCCACCCGCGCCGAGGACATCGCCCGGGCGGCGGGCGTCGCGCCGCGCACCTTCTACCGCTACTTCGCGACCAAGGAGGAGTCGGTCGCGCCGCTCTTCACGGCGGGGGCGCAGCAGTGGGCGGAGGCGGTGCGCCGGGCGCCGGCGGAGCTGTCCGTGCCGGACGCGCTGCGGTACGCGGTCACGGACGCGCTCGGCGCGGGTGGCACCGGCGCGGTGGAGTCCCTGGACTGGGTGCGCGCGCTGCTGCGCATGTCGGCGGAGAGCCCGGCGCTGCGCTCGGTGTGGGCGGACGCGTGCCATGCGTCGGAGCAGACGCTGTTGGCGGTGCTGGGGGAGCGCGCCGGCGGCCCGGCAGGACCGGATCTGGATCTGCGCCTCGCGGCGGCCGTCGCGAGTGCGGCGGTGCGGGTGGCCGTCGAGGCCTGGGCCGCGGGCGACGCGTCGGCGGACGCCTCCGACGGACCGGCGGCGCTCGCGGCGCGTTGCCTCGCGGCGCTGGACGCCTTTCCCTGGCCGTAGGGCCCGAGCCGGCTGTCGGCCGGTCCCCGTCATGACGTAGCGGGAGCTCCGCCCGTTTGTGTCCGAGTCGCGCCCGAACCTGTTTACTTTCCGGAAACCTGGCCGTACTCTGCGAGTGAAACCACAAGCTCGGACATTCGGCGGAGGCATACGGACATGTACGCACCGGAGCGGCAGCAGGAGATCCTGCGGCTCGCGCGGGACGGCGGGCGGGTCGACGTACTGTCGCTGGCCGAGGAGTTCCAGGTCACCGCCGAGACCATCCGGCGCGACCTGAAGGCGCTCGACCGGGCAGGACTCGTCCGCCGCGTGCACGGTGGCGCCATCCCCGCCGGCCGGCTCGACTTCGAGCCGGACCTCGCCGAGCGCGAGGGCACCGCCGCCGACGAGAAGGACCGCATCGCCCGGGCCGCCCTCGCCGAGCTGCCCGCCGAGGGCAGCGTCATCCTCGACGCGGGGTCGACCGTCGCGCGGCTCGCGGCGTCGCTCCCGCTGGAGTCGACGCTCACCGTCGTCACACACAGCCTGCCGACGGCCGCCCGCCTCGCCGACCACCCCGGCATCCAGCTCCACCTCATCGGCGGCCGGGTCCGGCAGCGTACGCGCGCGGCGGTCGACGCGTGGGCCCTGCGGGCGTACGGCGAGATCCGCGCCGACGTCGTCTTCCTCGCCGCCAACGGATTCTCCGCGGAGAGCGGCCTCACCACCCCCGACCTCGCCGAGGCCGCCGTGAAGCGGGCGGCCGTCGCCGCGGCACGCCGCGTCGTGCTGCTCGCCGACTCGGCCAAGCACGGCCAGGAGCACTTCGCCCGCTTCGGCGACCTCGCCGACGTGGACGTGCTGATCACCGATGCCGGTCTTGCCGATGACGACGCGGCCGCCATCGAGCGCGGCGGCACCGAAGTAGTACGCGCATGAGCACGGAAGCAGCCGGTACGCGCATGAGCACGGAAGCAGCCGGCACGCGCACGAGCACGGAAGCAGTCGGTACGCGCATGATCCTCACCGTCACCCCCAACCCGTCCCTCGACCGCACCTACGAGGTGCCGGCCCTCGACCGGGGCGAGGTCGTCCGCGCCACCGGCGAGCGCATGGACCCGGGCGGCAAGGGCGTCAACGTCTCGCGGGCCGTCGCGGCGGCGGGCGTGCGGACGGTCGCCGTGCTGCCGCTCGGCGGAGCGCCCGGCGCACTCGTCGCCCAGCTCCTCCGCGAGCAGGGGATCGAGGCGGCCCCGGTGCCGGTGACCGGGCAGACGCGTTCCAACATCGCGGTGGCGGAGCCGGACGGCACCCTCACGAAGATCAACGCGCCGGGCCCCGAACTGTCGGTTGCTGAGCGCGAGTTGCTGCTCGCCACCATCGGCGAGCGGTCGGCCGGCGCCGACTGGATCGCCTGCTGCGGCAGCCTGCCGCGTGGCCTGGAGCCTTCCTGGTACGCGGAGTTGGTGGCCCGCGCGCACACGGCGGGCGCCCGCATCGCCCTGGACACCTCGGGCCCCGCACTGCTCGCCGCGCTCGCCGAGCGCCCCGACATCGTCAAGCCCAACGTCGAGGAGCTCGCCGAGGCCGTGGCCCGCCCCCTGACGACGGTCGGCGACGCGGTCAAGGCGGCGGAGGAGCTGCGGGGGGCGGGCGCCCGCGCCGTCCTGGCCAGCCTCGGCGCCGACGGCCAGCTCCTGGTCGACGCGACAGGCACGTACTTCGCGAGCGCCCCCGTCGACGCCGTGCGCAGCAACGTCGGCGCCGGCGACTCCTCCCTCGCCGGCTTCCTGATCGCCGGCGGCGCCGGGCCCCGCGCGCTCGCCTCCGCCGTGGCGCACGGCGCGGCCGCGGTCCAGCTGCCGGGCAGCGCGATGCCGACCCCCTCGGACCTGGTCCCGGACGCGGTCACCGTGACGGCCGAGCCCCCCTTGACCCGCCCCCTGACACAACCCGCCCCATGACCCCCCACGCCGCCCCCTTCCCCGCCCCCAACCCCACTCGTGGCCCCCCCCAATAGCCACCCCCGCCCCCTCAACGGCCCACGTCCCCTCAGCGGCCCCCGCCCCCTCGCCCACCCCCGTCCCCTCAGCGGCCCCCGCCCCACACCTGCCGCCGCCTCCCTGGTCGTCCCCATGACCACAGGCGCCCCCAACTCCCCGGCAGCCCCGTCCCCCTCAGGCGAGGCCCGCCGCATGCCCCTCCCGGTCGCGGGCCTTCCCCAGCCCGCCGCCACACCTGTAGCCCCCGTCCCCACAGCTGCCCCCGTCCCCGTCCCCCCAGCACCCCCCGCCCACCGAGCGACACGGGCGGTCCGGGCGATACGCGTGCGAAGGAGCCCGCGATGCATCAGATGATCACCGCGGACCTGGTCGACCTCGAACTCGACCTGTCCGCCGAAACCAAGGAAGCCGCGGCCCGCTCCCTCGCCGAACGCATGGTGGCTCTCGGGCGGGTGACCGACCTCGACGGGTTCCTGGCCGACGTCGCGGCCCGTGAGGCGCAGATGCCGACCGGCCTGGACGGCGGCATCGGCATCCCGCACTGCCGCAGCGAGCACGTCACCGAGCCGACCCTCGCCTTCGGCCGCTCGGCACGCGGCATCGACTTCGGCGCGCCGGACGGCCCCGCCGACCTGATCTTCCTGATCGCGGCCCCGGCGGGCGCGGACGACGCCCACCTGACGATCCTGTCGTCCCTGGCGCGTCAGCTGATGGACGCGGAGTTCACGACCGCGCTGCGATCGGCGGGGTCAGCCACGGAGGCGGCGGCCCTGATCAGCGGCGACAAACCCGAAACCGCTCCCGCCACGCCCGAGACTCCCACCACGCCCAAGACTCCCGCCGCGCCCGAGGACCCTGCCGCGCCCGAGGCTCCCACCCCCGACCCCAGCTCCACCACCGACCCCAGCCCCACCCCCGACAACCCCAACCCCAACCCCACCCCCAAGCACCCCTTCCGCATTGTCGCCGTCACCTCCTGTCCCACAGGTATCGCCCACACGTACATGGCCGCGGAGTCCCTCGAAAACGCGGCCCGCGGCGCGGGCGTGGAGATCGTCGTCGAGACGCAGGGGTCGGCCGGCTTCACCCGTCTCGACCCCGCGGTCATCGCCGCCGCGGACGGCGTCGTCTTCGCGCACGACGTCCCCGTACGGGACAAGGACCGCTTCGCCGGAAAGCCGACCGTCGACGTGGGGGTGAAGGCCGGCATCAACCGGCCCGCCGAACTCATCGCGGAGGTACGGGAGAAGGCCGCACGCGGCGAGACGTCCGCCCCCGCCACCGGGACCGCCCCCGTCGACAGCGCGGGCGACAGCGGCGACGGCTATGCCACCAAGCTCCGCAAGTGGCTGATGTCCGGCGTCAGTTACATGGTTCCCTTCGTCGCCGCGGGCGGCCTCCTGATCGCGCTCGGCTTCGCCATCGGCGGCTGGAAGATCGACAAGGCGCCGTCCGTCGCCGAGCACTTCGTCTGGACGGACCACACGAGCTGGGCCGCGCTGCTCTTCCAGATCGGCGGCCTCGCCTTCGCCTTCCTGGTCCCGGTCCTCGCGGGCTACATCGCGTACGGAATGGCCGACCGGCCGGGCCTGGTCCCCGGCTTCGTCGGCGGTTCGGTCGCCGTCACCATCAACGCCGGTTTCCTCGGCGGGCTCGCCGCCGGCCTGATCGCGGGCGCCGTCGTCATGGGCATCCAGCGGGTGCGGATCCCGGCCGTGCTGCGCGGCATCATGCCGGTCGTGGTGATCCCGCTGATCTCCTCGGCGGTGGTCGGCTTCCTGATGTTCCTCGTCGTCGGCAAGCCCATCGCCTCGCTGCAGAGCGCGTTGACCGACTGGCTGGAGGGCCTCTCCGGAGCCAACGCGGTCATCCTCGGCGTCATCCTCGGCCTGATGATGTGCTTCGACCTCGGCGGCCCGCTGAACAAGGTGGCCTACGCCTTCGCGGTCGGCGGTCTCGCCCACCCGACCGACGGGAGCCTCAAGGTCATGGCCGCGGTGATGGCGGCCGGCATGGTCCCGCCGCTCGCCATGGCGCTCGCCACGACGGTCCGGGGGCGGCTCTTCACCAAGACGGAGCGGGAGAACGGCAAGGCGGCCTGGTTCCTCGGCGCCTCCTTCATCACGGAGGGCGCGATTCCGTTCGCTGCGGCCGACCCGTTGCGCGTCATCCCCGCGTCCATGGCGGGCGGCGCCGTCACCGGAGCCCTGTCGATGGCCTTCGGCTGCACTCTGCGCGCGCCGCACGGCGGTGTGTTCGTGGTGCCGCTGATCGGCAGCCCCCTGCTCTACCTGGTGGCGATCGCCGCCGGTGTCTGCGTCTCGACGGTCGTGGTCGTGCTGCTCAAGGGGGCCAGGAAGACGACGCCCGGCGAGACGCCGATGACGGAGGAGAAGGCGGGAGCGGGTGTGGCCGACGTCAAGGAGTCCCCGGCGGCGGTCTGAACCGGAGTGTGCGACTTGCGTCACTTCGGGACCTAAGTCCCATTACCCCCTGTCGAAAGCCCCGGGCCCTGTTGTCTACTGGGCCGCATGCTCCAGGATGTCTCGATCGTTCAGCAGATAGGCGTGGCCGTGCTCGCCGTGGCGACCGTCGTCTGGGCCGTCGGCCTGGTGCGGATGATGCGCAAGGGCCGCTTCGACGTGGAGGCACCGCACCGCGGTCCTTCGCTCCGCGCGCTGCCGGCCCAGCAGGGCCCGCCGCGCGCGGAGACCGTGGAGCTCACGCCGGACGAGCGGGACGCCTTCGCCGGCCTCGTACGGCAGTTCGGCGACGGACGCTCCTGAAGCCCCCCAAAGCCGCGCTCCTGAAGCCTCCCAAAGCCGCGCTCTAGAAGGCCCCCAGGCTCCAACGCTCCAGGCCCTAGGGGGCCGGGCTGTTCCGGCTCCGTGCCGCCCAGTCGCGGGCCCTGCGCTCCATCGCGGCGCGGGCCGCCTCCTCGCTGTCGTACACCTCGCACATGTGCCGGCCGTCGGGCGTGAGCGTGTGCTCGACCTCCCACAGGCTGATCTCGCCGCCGTCGAAGAGCAGGAACGCGTGCTCGTAGAGCGAGAAGCTCGTGCGGATCTCACCGGTCAGGCAGGGGCGGCCGAAGGCCTGGGTGATCTGGTGCGCGAACGCCGCGCGCAGCAGCCGCGCGACGCTCTCGTCGGGCCGGTCGCCGTCCGGGTTCTCCGCGCGGCGCAGGAGCCGGCGCGCGTGGTCCGCGGAGTCGTCCGGGACGTACGCGTGCCGGGGCTCGCAGTCGGCCGGGAACTGGAGCGCGACGGGCCGGCCGCACGCCGGCGGGTCGGGCGGCAGCGGCAGCCGTGAGGTGGCGACGCCCGCCTCCTCCTCGTCGGCGTAGACCTCGTGGGTCGGGGCGCTGCCCGGCGCGGTGTTGTGGACGAGCTCCCAGAGGGTCAGCACGGAGGCGTCGGCGAGCAGCCACGTATGTCTGTACGTCTCGCGGTGCAGCCCCGAACTGTGGTGCGCGGAGTGCAGGGAGCTGTCGTGGGCGAGGGCGGAGCCCAGGCGGGCCAGGACCTCGTCCGGCAGGTCGAAGGAGTTCAGGGTACGGCCGAGGAGTCGCGCGAGGTGCTCCTCCGGAGAGTGTGGCTCGGGCGACTCGGGTGGCTCGTACGCAGTGTCGTACGGAACGCTCAAGGCTTGCTCCCGGCGTTGCTACATGTCACCTGGTGAGTGCATACCGTAGCCCCTGGGTCCGACATCATGCCCGGGAACGGGAAAACGCGCGAGCAAGATGCCCGGGACCAGGAAAACGGGCGGGCCGCCCGGGAAGTTCCCGCGCGGCCCGCCCAGTTGATGGTGCTGGATGGTGCTATGGGTGCGTCAGCTCGCGCTGCCGGCCGTCCACTCGCTCCAGGACATGTTCCAGCCGTTCAGGCCGTTGTCCGGGGCGATCGTCTTGTCGGGGGAGCCCGTGACCGACACGACGTCGCCGATCAGGGAGTTGTTGTAGAACCAGGCGCCCATGGTGTTCGGGTCGCCCGCGCCGCGCGCGTCCTGGAGGCCGACGCAGCCGTGGCTGGTGTTGGCGCTGCCGAAGATGGACGGCGAGCCCCAGTAGTTGCCGTGGATGAAGGTGCCCGACGTGGACAGCCGCATGGCGTGCGGCACGTCCTTGATGTCGTACTCCCCGCCGAAGCCGACCGTGTCGCCGTTCATCCGGGTCTGGGTGAACTTTTCGGAGATCACCATCTTGCCGTTGTACGTCGGGTTCGACGGGCTGCCCGCGGAGATCGGGATGGTCTTGATGACCTTGCCGTCCCGCTCGACCGTCATCTTCTTGGCCTTGACGTCGACGGTGGAGACCTGCGCGCGGCCGACGGTGAAGGTGACCGTCTTGTGCTGCACGCCGGTGATGCCGTTCCCGCCCTTCACGCCGTCCAGGTTGATCTTCATGGTGACCTTGGAGCCGGCCTTCCAGTACTCCTGGGGCCGGAAGTCCAGGCGCTGGTTGCCGAACCAGTGGCCGACGACCTTCTGGCCGCTGCTCGACGTCACCGTGATGTTGGACTGGACGTCCTTCTTCTCCGTGATCGGCTTGTCGAAGTTGAAGGAGACCGGCATGCCGACGCCGACCGTGGTGCCGCCGTCGGGCGTGTAGCTGCCGATGAAGCTGTTGGCCGTGGAGACGGTGGTGAACGTCGCGTTCTCCGTCGCCGCGTTGCCCTTGGGGTCCTTGGCGTTGGCGGTCACCTTGTACTTCGTGCCGCGCTCCAGCTGCCCCTTGGGCTTCCAGGTGGTGCCGTCGCCCGAGATGGTGCCCTCGACCGCGGCGCCGGACGTCACCGACGTCATCTTCACGCTCGTCAGCTTGCCGCCCTTGACCTTGACGCCGGTGGCGTTGATCGAGGCGTCGGTGGCGCCGTCCTTCGAGGAGATGGTGATGTCCGCACCCTTGGCGGCGGAGGCGCCGCCCTTCTTGTCGTCCTTGGCGTCGGCGTCGCCGCCGCAGGCCGTCAGGGTCAGCGCGCCCACAGCGGCGAGCGCGGTGGCGGCCAGCAGGGCACGGCGCCGGGGGTTGACTATGACCGACCTTGTCACGGGCTGCTCCAAGTACGTGTTCTGATCCAGTTCGGTGTTCTGTTCCAGTACGGGTTAAGAGCGTTCCTGTGCGCGGATAGGTTCCCCCCGGGCGGTGTGAGAGTGAGCACACTCGGTGACCCCAACAGGCGGTTCTATGGGGCTATTTGGGAGTCTTTGGACTAGTTCCCCGAGGGTTCGTAGACGTCGAGGTACGCGGGGAAGGTGCCGCCCGGCGTCTTTACGGAACGGGCCGTGAGCATCGCCCGTGTGATCGACGCGGTCACCATGTCCGCGCCCGCGGCGAGGATTTCGTTGAGGGCGAGCGGCTTCTCGGCGGCCAGGGCGCGTTCCCCGGTGGCGAGGGCGAAGACCGTGTCACCGTCGTTGAGGAGATGGACGGGCCGCACCGCGCGCGCCATTCCGTCGTGCGAGGTGCCGGCCAGCTTCTGCGCCTGTGCCTTGGTGAGTTCGGCGTCGGTGGCGACCACGGCGAGCGTGGTGTTCAGCGGCGGCGGCCCGTTCTCCGCGGCGGCCTCGGCGAGACGTCGCAGCGCCTCCTCGTGCACCTCGGGCGCGGGGTAACGCACTGGCCGCCCCTCGAAGTACCGCCCGTACAGCACCCCCGTCCCCGGATCGACCCCCGACCCCGCGGCGTTCGCCACGACCAGCGCGGCGACCGTGATCCCCGAGTCGAGGCGGACGCTCGCGCTGCCGACACCGCCCTTGAAACTCCCGACCACCGCGCCGGTGCCCGCCCCCACGTTCCCCTCCACGACCGGGGTGAACGGCTCGGTGCGCGCGGCGTCCTCGACGGCGGCCCGGCCGGTCGCCGCGTCCGGGCGGGCCTTGAAGTCGCCGCCCCGGCCCAGGTCGAAGACGCAGGCGGCCGGTACGACGGGGACGACGTGGGCGGGATCCGGGCCCACCCGCACGCCCCGGCCCCGCTCCTCAAGCCACGCCACCACCCCGGACGCGGAGTCCAGGCCGTACGCGCTGCCGCCGGTGAGGACGACGGCCTCGACGCGCTGCACCACATTGCGCGGATCGAGAGCGTCCGTCTCCCGGGTGCCGGGCCCGCCACCGCGCACGTCCACGGCGGCGACCGCCCCGCCCTCGGGAGCGAGGACCACGGTGGTGCCGGTCAGCCACCCGTCGCCCACCCGCGTGGCATGGCCGACGCGGAGCCCCGCGACATCGGTCAGGGAGTCAGTAGTCATGCCCCGATGCGTACCACGCACCGCCTCTCATGGGCGCCGCCCCGACCGCGTGGTGAGCGTCACCCCCGCCGGGCCGTGCGTGCCGTGAGTGTCACCCCCGTCGCGACCGTCGCCGCCGTCACGAGCCCGGCCACCAGCACCGCCCAGCGGCCCGCGAACGTGCTCGCGAGCACCGCCAACGTACTGACCGGCAGCACCAGTTGCTGCGCCGTCCCCACCTTGTAGTAACGCGAGTGCAGCGCCCACACGGTGAACAGATAGAGCGCCGTCGGCACGGTCACCGCGGCGGACGCCGCAAGCGTCGAGATGTGCGCCTCGCCGACGGCCTGCTCGACCGCCACCTCGATCCCGGCACCGATCGCCGCGGCCGAGCCGAGGATCACGTAGTGGCCGTAACCCCACAGGAACGCCTGCCGGTTGCCGGCCAGCCGCCCGTGAATGGGCACCACGAAGTAGATCCACCACGCGGCGAAGACGATGAGGAGGCCACCCGCGGCGATGGGCAGCAGCTCGTCGAGCGCGTCGTTCTCCTCGATCCCCGACTTCACGGCGACGGTCGCCGCCGCGATGGTCTCGCCGAGCACGATGATGGTGAACAGGCCGTACCGCTCGGAGATGTGGTGCGGGTGCCAGGCCGTCGTGTACGCGCGCTCCGCGATCACCGGCACGCACAGCTCCGCGACCGCCATCACGAGGAACAGCCAGGGCCGGGCGCCCTCCGGCAGGAACAGCAGCCCCGACCAGCCGACCTGGCAGAGCAGCACACCGCACGCGTACCGCAGGGCCGTGCCGCGCTCGGCGCCCGTCGCCGCCCTGGCCACGCGCAGCCACTGCGAGGTGAGCGCCATCCGCATGATCAGGTAGCCCAGCCAGACCAGGAGGAAGTCGTGCTCCTCGAAGGCCTTGGAGACCCCGGCGGCGAAGACGAGCACACCGGCGATCTGGACCAGCGTGACCACGCGGTACAGCACGTCGTCGTTGTCGTACGCCGAGGCGAACCACGAGAAGTTGACCCACGCCCAGAACATGGCGAAGAAGACCATCGCGTAGTTGAGGACGCCCTCGCCCGCGTGTCCCTCGGCGACGGCGTGCACCAGCTCCGCACCGGCCTGCGCCACCGCCACGACGAAGCACAGGTCGAAGAAGAGCTCCAGCGGTGTCGCGGCGCGGTGCTCCTCGTCGCGTCCGCGGGAGAGGAGCGGCCGCAGCGGCTTCGGGGAGGTGGCGGGCGGCCCGCCGCGCGGCGGGGGAGAGGAAGAAGTGGAGGTCATTCCTCCACAACAGCAGAGCGGGTACGCCGGACCGGGCCGCGGCGCCGAGCGGCACGGCGGCGCCACCCGGGCGCCGCAGCGCGCGAGGTCCGAAGCCCTGCCACGTTCCCTGTCCTTGGCCCCGGCCTTTCGCCCGGCCGACCGGTGCCCTACGCCTCTGCCCACGCGGGGGCGCGCGACGGACCGTGGAGATGTCAGGCCCCGTAGCAAGGTCGGGACCCTGAGCGAACCGGGAACCAACATGAGACCGCCTGTCGCCCACGCCACGCGGACCGAGCCCACGGGCACGTCGTACGACCCCGCCGCCGCACCGCATGACCCCGCCAGGTCGTACGACCCCGTGCAGTACCGGCCCGGCAGGGCCATCACCGACTGGGAGCCGGAGAACGAACTCTTCTGGCAGTCCACAGGCAGGAAGGTCGCCGTCCGCAACCTGTGGATCGCGGTCCCCGCCCTGCTCGTCGCCTTCGTCGTCTGGCAGGTGTGGTCGGTCACCGCGACCAACCTCAAGGACGTCGGCTTCGGCTTCTCCACCTCTCAGCTGTTCTGGCTGACGGCGGTCCCCGGCCTGACGGGCGGCACGGCCCGGATCCTCTACACCTTCCTCGGCCCGATGATCGGCCAGCGCCGCTTCACCGCGCTCTCCACGGTCGTCCTGGTCGTCCCGCTGATCTGGCTGGGCATCGCGGTCCAGAATCCCGACACTTCGTACGGCGTGATGATCGCCATCGCGGCGCTCTGCGGCATCGGCGGCGCCAACTTCGCCTCGTCCCTCGCCAACATCGGCTTCTTCTTCCCCAAGAAGGACAAGGGGAACGCGACCGGCATCAACGGCGGCCTCGGCAACCTCGGTGTCTCCGCCGTCCAGCTGCTCACCCCGATCGTCATCACCAGCTCGGTCGTCGCGGTCGGCTCCGCCCAGCACAAGGCCGACGGCACGCCGGTCTGGCTGCAGAACGCCGCGTTCCTGTGGGTGCCGGTCCTGGTGGTCCTGGCCGTCGTCGCGTGGTTCGGCCAGAACGACCTCAAGGTCGCCTCCACCCCCTTCAGCCAGCAGAAGATCATCTTCCGGCGGAAGCACACCTGGCTGATGACCTGGCTCTACGTCGGTACGTTCGGCTCCTTCATCGGCTTCGCCGCCGCCCTGCCGATGCTCATCAACACCACGTTCACCCCGATCGACGCCGCCTACTCCGCCGCCACCTACGCCTGGATGGGACCGGCCGTGGGAGCGCTCGCCCGGTGGGCCGGCGGCTGGATCGCCGACAAGATGGGCGGCGCGAGGGTCACCATCATCTCGTTCGTCGGCATGGCGCTGTCGATCGTCGGCGTCATCGGCTTCCTGCCCTCCGGCGGCGGCAACGGCAACTTCTGGGGCTTCTTCGGCTGCTTCCTGCTCGCGTTCCTCTTCTCGGGCATCGGCAACGGCTCGACGTTCCGCCAGATTCCGGTGATCTTCCGCAGTCAGCACCTGAAGGGCCTGACCGAAGGCACGCCCGAGTACACGAAGGCGCTGCAGCAGTCGGAGAGGGAGGCGGGCGCCGTCACCGGCTTCACCTCCGCCATCGCCGCGTACGGCTTCTTCTTCATCCCGGCGATGTTCGCCAACTTCTCGGTCACCGGCGCGATGTGGGGCTTCGTGGCCTTCTACGTCAGCTGTACCGCGGTGGCCTGGTGGTTCTACGCCCGCAAGGGTGCGGAGGCGCCGAGCTGACACGTGCAGGGAGTCCGCGGTGACGAAGCGATACGGATCTTCGCAGCTCAGGGCCGCAAGGCCGGCAGAACCAAGTGGCCTGGCCCGGCCGACGTACTCTGGAAGCATGAGTACCGCCCCCGCCCCCGAACCGCGAGATCCGGATAAGCCGAAGCCCAAGGCGCCCAAGGCGAAGAACAAGCTGGTCTTCGACGATCCGCTGTCGCAGCAGTCTTCGGACGACACGGACCGAGGGTGGGGCGAGCGGGCCGAGACCGGCGGCGACAGCGCCGCCGACCTGGCGCGGTTCCTCGACGAGAAGCCGCCCCACCACCTCTGAGCCCGCCGCCTCTGAGCCCACCACCTCTGAGCCCGCGCTACTCCTCGCGGTGCCCCGAGCCGCGCTGTGCCACGAGGGCGTCGCGGATCTCCTTGAGCACCTCCAGCTCGGTGATCTCCATGACCTCCTTGGTGCCCTCCTTCGCGGCCCGCCGGGCCGCGACCCGCGCGAGGTACTTGGCCATGGGCAGCACCATCAGGAAGTACACGACGGCCGCGGTGATCACAAAGCTGAGGACCGCGCTGAGCACCGAACCCCACATGATCGGGATTCCCTTGGTGACCTCGCCCGCGCCGTTCATCTCGCACGGCGCTTTCAGGCACGAGCTGTAGTGATCGAGGTCCTTCGTCCCGAAGGCGCCGACGAGCGGGTTGATGACACCCTTGACCACCGAGTTCACGATGTTCGTGAACGCGGCGCCGATGACCACCGCGACCGCCAGGTCGACGACATTGCCGCGCATCAGGAAAGCCTTGAAGCCCTCCCAGACGCCCGGTTCCTTCTTCTCGCTCACCACGAGGCCTTTCGTTGCATGTGCGGGTTGCTGAACAAACAACTTCGCAACCTACGTGAGGCCATGGCGGGCCTGTCCAATCGTCCCGCACGAACGAGCTACTTGACAGGCTGTCAGTGCGATCGTGAACGTTCCGCTTCATCGCAGGGTCACCGCGAGACGCGTGCTCGCCCCGGCCCCGGCCAGCCGGGCCGCGGTGTCCCTCGGAACGGAGAACACCACCAACGCGCCGCCCTCGGCAGCGCCTTCCTCCGGACTTCCCGGATCCGGCACCTCGGTCACCCGCGCTCCCGCGGCCACCACACGCGGTTTCCCGCCGCCACCGGGCGATCCCTCGGCGGCGACCACATCCACCCGGTCGCCGGGACGCAACAGCCGCGCCGCGTCCGCGTCCGCGATCCGCACGGGCGCCGCCACGGTCGCCCCCGCCGCTTCCACCGCTCCCGCCGGCTCTGCGGCGGACGCGGTCTCCTGCGGCCTGGCCGCGTCGCCCGGGGCCGTGGCCGCGAGGGCGGCGGCGGTCATCGCGAGGCCCACGGCCATCGCCCGACGTCTGTGCCGCAGCAGCCGGCGCAGCCGCGGATGGCCGCCGCGCACCCGCACGGGCGGGAAGTGGGGGACCGGGCGTCCGTCTGCCGGTCGGGTCTGAGGGGGTACGTGCGTCACGACAACCACCGCCTGCGGTGCGAGGAGCTGGGCTTCCGCTCCCACGATGCAGGCCCGCGCCGATTCCCGCCGAGCCCCGTGGACTACTCGCCGGTTGTGGACAACTCCCTCACCCGAAGGGGGAATTCCGGCAGGTCGTCGGCGTTTCGGGTCAGGGCAACCGGATCCCCGGATCCATCCCGCCCAACGCCCCCGCGCACCCGCACTCCCGCCCCCGATCGCCCCGCGGCAGCACCGCCACCGCGTCGAACAGCACGCCCCGCAGCCGGTCGACATTGGCCGCGAACACCCGAAGGACCTCGTCGTGCGAGACGCCCTCGCCGGTCTCCGCGCCCGCGTCCAGGTCCGTGACCAGCGTCAGCGACGTATAGCAGAGCTCCAGTTCCCGGGCGAGCGCCGCCTCGGGGTGGCCGGTCATGCCCACCACCGACCAGCCCTGCTCGGCGTACCAGCGTGATTCCGCCCGGGTCGAGAAGCGCGGCCCCTCGACCACCACGAGCGTCCCGCCGTCCACCGGCTCCCAGTCGCGGCCGCGGGCGGCCTTCAGCGCGGCCCCACGGCCCGCGGCGCAGTACGGGTCGGCGAGCGAGACGTGCACGACGTTCGGCACGGTGCCGTCGGGCAGCGGTACGCCGTCGAAGTACGTCTGCGCGCGCGTCAGGGTGCGGTCCACGAACTGATCGGGCACCAGCAGGGTGCCCGGCCCGTACTCGGGGCGCAGCCCGCCGACCGCGCACGGTCCGAGCACCTGGCGTACGCCGACGGAGCGCAGTGCCCATAGGTTGGCGCGGTAGTTGATGCGGTGCGGCGGCAGGTGGTGGCCGCGGCCGTGCCGGGGCAGGAAGGCGACCCGCCGCCCGGCGATCTCACCGAGGAAGAGGGAGTCGCTCGGGGCTCCGTAGGGGGTGTCGACCCGCGTCTCGGTCACGTCGTCGAGAAAGGAGTAGAAGCCGGAGCCGCCGATCACGCCGATCTCGGCCCGCGCGGCACTCGCCTTCGCCGTGTTCACCATGGCCCGCACAGTAGCCGGGTGGGCACATGCCGACGACCCCGCCGTCCCAGGACGGCGGGGTCACACGGAAGAACCCGCGGGAAGTCCTACGCGGCCGAGCTCGACGTGGACGTCGAGGAGGAGCCGGACGACTTGGAGTCCGAGGACGAGGAGGACGACGAGGACGACGAAGACGCAGCCTTCGAGGCCGAGGAGTCGGACGAGGCCGACGACTTCGACGACGCGTTCGCCGGGGTGCTGCTCGACGACGAGCCGCGGCTGTCGTTGCGGTAGAAGCCGGAGCCCTTGAAGACGATGCCGACCGCCGAGAACACCTTCTTGAGGCGTCCGTCGCAGTTGGGGCATACGGTCAGGGCGTCATCGGTGAACTTCTGCACCGCCTCAAGGCCCTCGCCGCACTCGGTGCACTGGTACTGGTACGTCGGCACTTGCTTCCTCCTGGCACTCTCACTCGATGAGTGCTAACGACGATCCATAGTGACGTATTCCGCGGGATCAGTCCACTGACACCGGCACGCGGTGACCGACGCCACGTGCCACGGTGCGGCCCGGGGCCTTGGGAGCGAGCCGCGAACGCAGCGTCACGAGGACCACGAGGGCCAGTGCCGTGCCGCCCAGCGGGACCAGGAATCCGGCCCCGTCCCAGAAGCGGTCCTCCAGCTGTCCGGCGACCGTGACGGCCGCCGCCTGCCCGAGCGCGACCGCGCCGGTCAGCCAGGTGAAGGCCTCCGTGCGGCCGGTCGGCGCGACCAGCTTGTCGACCAGGGTGTAGCCGGTGATCAGCGCGGGCGCGATGCAGACGCCGACCAGCAGGCCGAGACCGGCGAGCAGCGGCACGGAGTGCGCGGCCCACAGGCCGGAGGCCATCAGGGTGAGTGCCGCGTAGCCGACGAGGAGCCGGCGCTGCGGCGAGATCTTCCAGGCGATGGCGCCGCAGGCGACACCGGAGAGCATGTTGCCCGCCGCGAACGTGCCGTACAGGACGCCGTTCAGGCCGGGCTCGCCGATCGACTCGGTGAAGGCGGCCAGCGAGACCTGCATGCCGCCGAAGACGGCGCCGATCCCGAGGAACGTGACGATCAGGACCCGCACTCCGGGGATGCGGAGCGCCGAGACGTGCTCCACGCGCGCGTGGGCGTCGTCGTGTGCGGACGGCTTCGGCTGGGTGCCCTTCTGTGCGGCGAAGAGCAGACCGCCCACCAGGGTGAGCCCGGCCTCGGTGAGGAGTCCCGCGGAGGGCGAGATTCCGGTGCACAGGGCGGTGGCGAGCAGCGGGCCGAGGACGAAGGTCAGCTCGTCGGTGACCGACTCGAAGGCGGCCGCGGTGGTGGCCAGGGGGGAGCCCTGGAGCTTGACGCCCCAGCGGGCCCGCACCATGGGGCCGATCTGCGGCGTCGACGCGCCCGCGGGCACGGCGGCCACGAAGAGCGCCCACAAGGGGGCGTCGGCGAGCGCGAGCACCGTCAGCGTGACGACGGACGCGGAGTGGACGAGCACGCCGGGCAGCAGGACGGCGCGCTGGCCGAACCGGTCGGCGAGCTTGCCGGTGAAGGGGGCGAAGAGCGCCATGGAGACGCCGGTGACGGCCGAGACGGCGCCCGCGGCACCGTACGAGCCGGTGGTGTGCTGCACCAGCAGGACGATGGAGATGGTCAGCATCGCGAACGGCTGTCGCGCCGCGAAGCCGGGGAGCAGGAACGTCCAGGCGCGAGGGGTGCGCAGGAGCTGTCCGTAACCCGGGCGGGATTCGGTGACCGTGGATGCCACGGCCCGTGCCTTTCTGCCGCCTGGTAGCGCCCGTGCGGGGGCGCCGAGAGCTGTCCTCTTGCGCGGAACTGCGGTAGATGCCGGGCCCCACTGCGGGGGTGCCGCGGCCGCCATACGGTCGCGCCAGCTCTGCTTCAGGCAGAGTTGGTTCGATCTGGTGCCTTTATCGTACAGGGGAACGTCCCATCAGCCCCTGTATTCGCAGCCGATGAGACCCCCGCCACCTATGATTGGTGCTTTTCTCCGTCGTTTCCCAGCCAACCGGCCAGCTTTCCGCCGTGACCGACCGCGCGCAGCCGCCGCTCGGCCGCGTCCCGCACCGGGTCCGTCGCCACCACCAGGAGCTCGTCGCCGCGCCGCAGCACCGTCGTCGGCAGCGGCACGAACGATTCTCCGTCGCGGACGACCAGCGTCACCGCCGAGCCCTGGGGCAGCCGCAGTTCACCCACCTCGACGCCGTGCATGCGTGAGCCCTGGGGGATGTCCACCGACAGCAGGTGTCCCTGGAGGCGCTCCAGGGGCGCGGACTCGATGCCGAGGTCGGCGGCCTCCGAGCCGTCGCCGAGCCGCAGCTTCCTGGCCAGCCAGGGCAGCGTGGGGCCCTGGACGAGGGTGTAGACGACGACCAGGACGAAGACGATGTTGAAGATCCGCTGGCTGTCCTCGACGCCGCTCACCATCGGGATGGTGGCCAGGATGATGGGCACGGCGCCGCGCAGGCCCGCCCAGGACAGCAGCGCCTTCTCCTGCCACGGCGTGCGGAACGGCAGCAGGCTGAGTACGACCTCCAGGGGGCGCGCCACCACGGTCAGGACGAGGCCGATGAGGATCGCGGGCCAGGTGTCGTCCAGCAGGTCGTGCGGTGTGACGAGGAGGCCCAGCAGGACGAACATGCCGATCTGGGCGAGCCAGCCGAGCCCCTCGGCGAAGCCGCGGGTGGCGGGCCAGTGCGGCAGCCTGGCGTTGCCGAGCACCATCGAGGCGAGGTAGACGGCCAGGAAGCCGCTGCCGTGCGCCATGGCACCCGCGGCGTACGCGGTGACGGCGATCGCCATGACGGCGATGGGGTAGAGGCCGGAGGCCGGCAGCGCCACGTGCCGCAGGCCGTAGGCGCCGAGCCAGCCGACCGCGATGCCGATCGCGGCTCCGATCGCCAGCTCCAGGGCGATCTCGCCGATCAGTACGTACCAGTCGTCCACCGGCCCCGCCGTGGAGAACGCCACGACGAGGATCACCACAGGGGCGTCGTTGAAACCCGACTCCGCTTCCAGGATTCCCGTCACACGGGAGGGGAGCGGCACCTTCCGCAGCACCGAGAAGACCGCGGCCGCGTCCGTGGACGAGACCACCGCGCCGATGATCAGCGCCTGCCGCCACTCCAGGCCGACGAGGTAGTGGGCTCCCGCGGCCGTGATGCCGACGCTCACCGCGACGCCGACGGTGGAGAGGACGGCCGCCGCAGGCAGGGCCGGTCTGATCTCTTTCCACTTCGTCCCGAGGCCGCCCTCGGCGAGGATCACGACCAGGGCGGCATAGCCGATGACCTGCGTCAGTTCGGCATTGTTGAAGTGGACGTCGCCGACGCCGTCCTGGCCCATGGCGACGCCGATGCCCAGGTAGAGCAGCAGGCTGGGGAGCCCGCTGCGCGATGAGATGCGGACCGCCGCGACGGCGACGAGCAGGACGAGCGAGCAGACGAGCAGGAGCTGGTTGAGGTGGTGGACAGTCAGGGGCCGTTCCTTCCGCCGCGAAGCCGAGTGCACCGCCGGGGCGCCGCGCACTACGTAGGAGTACTTCGTTACCTTACCTAATCGTTAACGCTTTCTTGACGCCGTCGAATGGCTATTCGATCTTTTGAGGCCCAGGTTCCTGACTCCGCGTCCGGAGCCGGAACGCCCTGCGCCTATGGTTGCTCCTGCGCTCCCAGAGCCGCCCAGTCGACAGCACAGCCCGCCCTGCCGCTCGCGTAAGGACAGCAAGGACAGCGATGCCCTCCAACACCACCGCCTCTTCCGGTCATAAGTCCGGCAAGAAGAAGGGGCGCCGAGCCCGACTCGTCGTGATCGTCCTGGTCCTGGCCATCGTCGGAGGCATCGGCTTCGGCGCGTACTGGAGCATCAGCACCGTGCGCGCCTCCTTCCCGCAGACCAAGGGATCGATCAAGCTCGACGGCCTCTCGGGCAACGTCGAGGTGAAGCGTGACGGGAACGGAATCCCGCAGATCTACGCCGACTCCGACGCCGACCTCTTCATGGCCCAGGGGTTCGTCCAGGCGCAGGACCGCTTCTACGAGATGGACGTCCGTCGTCATATGACCTCCGGGCGGCTCTCCGAGATGTTCGGCAAGAGCCAGGTCAAGACCGATGAATTCCTGCGCACGCTCGGCTGGCACCGGGTGGCGAAGAAGGAGTACGACTCCAAGCTCTCGCCGGAGACGAAGAAGTACCTCCAGGCGTACGCCAAGGGAGTCAACGCCTACCTCGCCGGCAAGGACGGCAAGGACATCTCCGTCGAGTACGCGGCGCTCGGCTTCAAGAACGACTACAAGCCGCAGGAGTGGACCCCGGTCGACTCCGTGGCCTGGCTCAAGGCCATGGCCTGGGACCTGCGCGGCAACATGCAGGAAGAGATCGACCGCTCCCTGATGACGAGCCGCCTCGGCCCGTCGCAGATCAAGGACCTGTACCCGAAGTACCCGTTCAAGCGGAACAAGCCGATCGTCCGCGAGGGCGCCTACAACAGCGTCACCGAGGAGTACGACCCCGACGCCACGGCCACCGACACGCAGACCGGCACCGGCGGCACCGGTACGGGTACCGGCACTGGGACCGGCACAGGCGCAGGCGCTGGTACCGGCACCGGTACAGGCGCAGGCACTGGTACCGGCACGGGCACGGGCACGGGCGGGGCCGGCGGTACGGCAGGAACCGGCCTCGCAGGCGGCACCCAGGCCCCCGACGGGCTGCAGTCGCAGCTCAACGGCCTCTCCGGAGCCCTGGACGAGGTCCCGGCCATCCTCGGCCCGAACGGCAACGGCATCGGCTCGAACTCCTGGGTCGTATCCGGCGACCACACCATCACCGGCAAGCCGCTCCTCGCCAACGACCCGCACCTGGCACCGCAGCTGCCCTCCGTCTGGTACCAGATGGGCCTGCACTGCCGGTCGGTCTCCGAGAAGTGCGGGTACGACGTCTCCGGCTACACCTTCTCCGGCATGCCGGGCGTGGTCATCGGCCACAACAAGGACATCGCCTGGGGCATGACGAACCTCGGCGCCGACGTCACGGACCTGTACCTGGAGAAGTTCACCGGGGACGGCTACCAGTACGACGGCAAGGTGCTGCCCTTCACCTCCCGCGAGGAGACCATCAAGGTCGCCGGCGGCAAGGAGAAGAAGATCACCGTCCGCGAGACCAACAACGGCCCGCTGATCTCCGACCGCAACGACGAACTGGTCAAGGTCGGCAAGAAGGCCCACGTCGACACCGCGGCCCCCGACCGGGGCGACGGCTACGGAGTGGCGCTGCGCTGGACCGCGCTGACCCCCGGCAAGTCCATGGACGCCGTCTTCGACCTCAACAAGGCGAAGAACTTCACGGAGTTCCGCAAGGCGGCCGCTTCCTTTGAAGTGCCGTCCCAGAACCTGATCTACGCCGACACCGAGGGCAACATCGGCTACCAGGCGCCCGGCAAGATCCCCACCCGCGGCAAGGGCGACGGCTCGCTCCCGGCGCCCGGCTGGGACCGCGACTACCGCTGGAACGGTTACATCCCGCAGGACGCGCTGCCCTACGAGTACAACCCCAAGCGCGGCTACATCGTCACCGCCAACCAGGCCGTGGTCAGCGACAAGTACCCGTACAAGCTCACCTCGGACTGGGGCTACGGAGCGCGCAGCCAGCGGATCGACGACCTCATCCAGTCGAAGATCAAGAACGGCGGAAAGATCTCCACCGAGGACATGCGCCTCATGCAGATGGACAACAGCAGCGAGATCGCCAAGCTGCTCGTGCCCAAGCTGCTGAAGATCGACATCAAGGACAAGTACGTCCGCGAGGCGCAGAAGCTCCTCGAAGGCTGGGACTACACCCAGGACGCCGACTCGGCGGCCGCTGCGTACTTCAACTCGGTCTGGCGCAACATCCTCAAGCTGGCCTTCGGCAACAAGCTCCCCAAGGAGCTGCGCGTCAAGGGACAGTGCCTGAGCGTCGAGCCGGCCGGCAACACCGGCCCCGCCGACGAGGGCAAGAAGGTGCGCGAGTGCGGTGAGCGCGACGCGGACACGGCCCAGCCGGACGGCGGCGACCGCTACTACGAAGTGATCCGCAGGATCATCGACGACGAGACCAACGCCTGGTGGAAGTCGCCGGGGACCCGCACCGACAAGGCCACCAAGACCCGCGACCAGCTGTTCGCGCGGGCCCTGGAGGACGCGCGCTGGGACCTGACGGCCAAGCTCGGCAAGGACATCGACACCTGGAGCTGGGGCCGCCTGCACCGGCTCACGCTGAAGAACCAGACGCTCGGCACCGAAGGCCCCGGCTGGCTGCAGTACGTGCTCAACCGCGGCCCGTGGAAGCTCGGCGGCGGCGAGGCCGCGGTCAACGCGACCGGCTGGAACGCGGCGGGCGGCTACGGAGTGCTCTGGGTGCCGTCGATGCGGATGGTGGTGAACCTCAAGGACCTCGACAAGTCCAAGTGGATCAACCTCACCGGCGCTTCGGGCCACGCGTACAACGCCCACTACACCGACCAGACCGACAAGTGGGCCAAGGGCGAACTCCTGCCGTGGGCCTACACGGACAAGGCGGTCGAGGGCAGCACGAGCGACAAGCTGGTGCTGCGCCCCTGACAGCCCCGCACGGCACGCCCTGAAAGGGCCCTCCACGCACGCGTGGAGGGCCCTTTCGGTCGTTCCGAAGGCCGCAGTACCCGGGCCCCGGGCCTCAGCGGAAGCGGCGCGCCCCCGACGGCGTCACGACCGCGTGCACCGGCCGGTCATGCGCCTCTTCGGGGAGGCGGTCGACCACTTCGGAGTCGTACAGGAGCACCACGAGCGCGGGGTCGGCGGCCGCGCGCTCCAGGCGGGCGAGGACCCGGTCGTACGATCCGCCGCCCCGCCCGAGCCGCATCCCGCGCGCGTCCACGGCGAGCCCCGGCAGCAGCACGGCGTCCGCCTCCAGGACGGCATCGGGTCCGAGCCGCGCCCCCGAGGGCTCCAAGAGCTCGATCTTCCCCAGGTGTTGCACGCGGACGAGCGAGCCGGCCCCGTCGTACCCGCCCCAGTCCAGGTCGTTGTCCGGGAGCAGCGCCGGGAGCAGGACGCGGGTCCCGCGCGCGTGCAGGGCGTCGAGCAGTGCGCGGGTGCCCGGTTCGCTCCCCACGGAGACGTACGCCGCGACGGTCCGCGCGCCGGCCAGCTCCGGCAGCTCCAGCGCGCGGTCGGCGAGAACCGCGGCCGCCTTCCGCACGTCATCCTCAGTCAACCCGCTTCTCACCGCGAGGAAGTCTCGCCGCAAGGTTCGCTTGGTTGGCTGGCCGCTGGTCGGCCGGTCGCCGCCCGCTTCGGTTCCGCCGGTTCGGCTCATAGGGATTTCACAAATCCTTCCTGGTCGGCGCATATGCCGAGAAATTATCTGGACCCACAGATTCCGCACATAGGCACCGGATAGGGTGGGCGCCATGACTGAGTCTCACCCCCCCCACGCCAGGATCACCAAGGCGGTCATCCCCGCGGCGGGCCTCGGCACTCGCTTCCTGCCGGCCACCAAGGCGACTCCCAAGGAGATGCTGCCGGTCGTCGACAAGCCGGCGATCCAGTACGTGGTCGAGGAGGCCGCGTCCGCGGGTCTCGACGACGTCCTCATGATCACGGGCCGCAACAAGCGCCCCCTGGAGGACCACTTCGACCGGAACTACGAACTGGAATCCGCCCTCCTGAAGAAGGGCGACGAGGCACGCCTCGCCAAGGTCCAGGAGTCCAGCGACCTCGCGACGATGCACTATGTGCGCCAGGGCGACCCCAAGGGGCTCGGTCACGCCGTCCTGTGCGCCGCACCGCACGTCGGCCAGGAGCCGTTCGCCGTACTCCTCGGCGACGACCTCATCGACCCGCGCGACCCGCTCCTCGCCCGCATGGTCGAGATCCAGGAGCGGCACGGCGGCAGCGTCATCGCCCTCATGGAGGTGTCCCCCGAGCAGATCCACCTCTACGGCTGCGCGGCGGTCGAGGCCACCGAGGACGGCGACGTCGTCAAGGTCACCGGCCTGGTCGAGAAGCCCGACGCCGTGGACGCCCCGTCGAACTACGCGATCATCGGCCGCTATGTGCTCGATCCCAACATCTTCGGGATCCTGCGCACGACGGAGCCGGGCCGCGGCGGCGAGATCCAGCTCACCGACGCCCTCCAGCAGCTCGCGGCCGACGAGAAGATCGGCGGCCCGGTGCACGGCGTGGTCTTCAAGGGCCGCCGCTATGACACCGGTGACCGCGGCGACTATCTGCGTGCCATTGTCAGACTCGCGTGCGAACGTGAAGATCTGGGCCCGGACTTCCAGGCCTGGCTTCGCAGTTACGTCACCGAGGAGATGTAGCACTTTGAGCAGCACGACGACACCGACCACCGGCCGGAGCGAGTTCTGGTCGGTGGAAGAGCATCTGGACGACATCCTCGCGACCGTCCGCCCGCTCGAACCGATCGAGCTCCAACTCCTCGACGCCCAGGGCTGCGTCCTGGTCGAGGACGTCACGGTGCCTGTCTCGCTGCCGCCCTTCGACAACAGCTCCATGGACGGTTACGCGGTGCGCGTCGCCGATCTCGCGGGCGCGAGCGAGGAGTTCCCCGCCGTCCTGACCGTCATCGGCGACGTGGCCGCGGGCGCGGGCGAGCAGCCCACCGTCCGCGCGGGCCAGGCCGCCCGCATCATGACCGGCGCCCCGCTGCCGCCCGGCGCCGAGGCCGTCGTCCCCGTGGAGTGGACCGACGGCGGCCTGGGCGAGGGCCCCGTCTCCGGGATGCGCGCCCACAGCGCCGCCCCCGAGGGCGCCTCCGGAGAGGTCCGCGTGCACCGCCCCGCCGAGGCACGCGCGCACGTGCGCGAGCGGGGCAGCGACGTCCGGGCGGGCGACCGGGCCCTGTCCGCGGGCACCGTCCTCGGCCCCCCGCAGATCGCCCTGCTCGCCGCCATCGGCCGCGGCACGGTGCGGGTCCGCCCCCGCCCGCGCGTGGTCGTCATGTCCACCGGCAGCGAACTGGTCCAGCCCGGCGAGGAGTTGGCCGCCGGCCAGATCTTCGACTCCAACAGCTTCGCCCTCACCGCCGCCGCCCGCGACGCCGGAGCCATCGCCTACCGCGTGGGCGCCGTCGCCGACGACGCCGAGACGCTGCGCTCCACCATCGAGGACCAGCTGATCCGCGCCGACCTCGTCGTCACCACCGGCGGCGTCAGCGTGGGCGCCTACGACGTCGTGAAGGAGGCACTGACCTCCATCGGCGACCCGGACGCCGAGGACGGCATCGGGGCGGGCAGCGGCGTCGAGTTCCGCAAGATCGCCATGCAGCCCGGCAAGCCGCAGGGCTTCGGCTCCATCGGCCCCGACCACACCCCGCTCCTCGCGCTGCCGGGCAACCCCGTCTCCTCGTACGTCTCCTTCGAGCTGTTCGTGCGCCCCGCGATCCGCACCCTCATGGGCCTCCCGGAGGTCCGCAGACCCGCCACGCGCGCGAAGCTGGTGTCGGACAAGGCGCTGCACTCGCCGGAGGGACGCCGCCAGTTCCTCCGGGGGCGGTACGACGCGGCGGCCGGCGAAGTCGCCCCCGTCGGCGGGTCCGGCTCGCATCTGATCGCCGCCCTCGCCCACGCGGACGTGCTGATCGTCGTCCCCGAGGACACCACCTCGGTGGAGCCGGGCACGGACGTCGAGGTGGTCCTGCTCGGCTGAGAAGGCCGCCCGCGCGGTACCGTGTCGCGCACAACAGGCCCGCGCGCCGCACCGCGCGGAGCCCGGACCGGGAGCGCCAAGCACATGACCGCGATTTCCCGGGGGGACACCCCCGGAGCCCCTGACCAGCAGCGACTGACCCACATCGACGAGGCGGGCGCGGCCCGCATGGTCGATGTGTCCGCCAAGGACGTGACCGCGCGCACCGCCCGCGCCAGCGGCCGCGTCCTGGTCTCGCCGCGCGTGATCGAGCTGCTGCGCGGCGAGGGCGTGCCGAAGGGCGACGCCCTGGCCACCGCGCGGATCGCCGGGATCATGGGCGCCAAACGCACGCCGGACCTGATCCCGCTCTGCCATCCGCTGGCCGTCTCCGGAGTGAAGCTCGACCTCTCCGTGGCGGACGACGCCGTCGAGATCCTCGCCACGGTGAAGACGACGGACCGCACGGGCGTCGAGATGGAGGCCCTCACCGCGGTGAGCGTCGCCGCCCTCACGGTGGTCGACATGGTGAAGGCCGTCGACAAGGGCGCCGTCATCACGGACGTACGGGTGGAGGAGAAGACCGGCGGCAAGTCGGGGACGTGGAGCCGGGAAGGAGCCGGGGCGTGAGCGCGGGTGACGGGCACGCACGCGTGGAGCGCGACGCGGCCCCGCAGGCGGGCCGGGAGCCGGGTGGGACGCCGCGGCAGGCAGCACGGGACGCCTCGGCGGGCGGCGCCCTTCTCGCGCCGTACAGCGCGCTCGTCGTGACCGCGTCGAACCGTGCCGCCGCGGGTGTCTACGCCGACCGGGGCGGACCGATCCTCGTCGAAGGGCTCACCGCGCTCGGATTCGCCGCCGACGGGCCCCAGGTCGTCCCCGACGGCGACCCCGTCGAAGAGGCCCTGCGTGCGGGCGCCGAGGCCGGTTACGACGTCATCCTCACCACCGGCGGCACCGGCATCTCGCCCACCGACCGCACCCCCGAGGCCACCCGCCGCGTCATCGACCACGAGGTGCCGGGCATCGGCGAGGCGATCCGCGCGTACGGCAGGGACAAGGTCCCCACCGCCGTGCTGTCGCGCGGGCTCGCCGGGGTCGCGGGCCGGACGCTGATCGTGAACCTGCCGGGCTCCACCGGAGGCGTACGCGACGGACTTGCCGTCCTGGAGCCGCTGCTGAGGCACGCCGTCGACCAGCTGCGGGGCGGCGACCATCCCGGCCCGCCCGGGGGTGTGAGCTGAACGGCTCCTCCTGGCCCGTTGAGCTGACGGACGGTGACATCGTCCTCCGTCCCATAAAGATGCGTGACCAGCGGGCCTGGCGCGACGTCAACCGGCGCAACCGCGACTGGCTGCGCCCCTGGGAGGCCACGATCCCGCCGCCCACGCCCAGCGGCCCGATCGTGCACCGCCCGACGTACCGTCAGATGGTGCGCCACCTGCGCGCGGAGGCCAACGCGGGCCGGATGCTGCCGTTCGTCATCGAGTACCGGGGCCGCCTCGTCGGACAGTTGACGGTCGCGGGGATCACCTGGGGATCGATGTGCTCGGGGCACGTCGGCTACTGGGTCGACGAGTCCGTCGCGGGCCGCGGCGTCATGCCGACCGCCGTGGCGCTCGCCGTCGACCACTGCTTCCGCTCGGTGGGGCTGCACCGTATCGAGGTCTGTATTCGCCCCGAGAACACGCCGAGTCGACGGGTCGTGGAGAAACTCGGATTCCGCGAGGAGGGACTCCGCCCGCGGTATCTGCACATCGACGGCGCGTGGCGGGATCACCTCGTCTTCGCGCTCACGACCGAAGAGGTACCGGAAGGGTTGTTGCGCCGCTGGCACCAGGCGCGACCTCGGAACACGGCCTAGCGGGCCGCCACCTCCGTAAATGAAATATGTGTTCGAAATTGATCGCCGATGGTCCGTCCGAGACGCGTATGAGACTTGTCTCATGCCATTAATTTCCCCCTGCTGACGCCTCGTTGATCGCATCAGTCACAAAAAAAGTTCGAGATATCAGCCAGATCGTGCGACACACCGGCGCAATTGGCAGATGGCCTCACGCAAACCCCTCTACCGTGTGAGCGTGAGCAGCAGCGGCCTCATCTACGCAGTCATCGTCGGGGCCTGGGCCGCCTACTTGGTGCCGATGTGGCTCCGTAGGCAGGACGAGCTGAACGAAGCCCGTCCGACGGAACGCTTCAGCACCGCCATCCGGCTGCTGTCCGGACGGGCGGGGATGGAGCGTCGGTACGCCAGGGACCTGCAAGCGCGCTCGCCCGAGGAAGGGGAGCCGCTCGACGACCCGGACGCGATCACCGGCTCGGTGGACGTCCGGTCCTTCGTCGCGCCCCCGTCCGACACGGCGGCATCCCGATCCGACCGGGCCGACCGGCCCGACCGGGCGGAGCGCGAACCCGAACGCGAGCGGGAGCGCGAGCCCGAACGCGCCCCCGCACCCCGCGCCCAGGCCCCGGACAAGGACCCGGCCGCCAGGCCCACGCCCACGCCCGCCCAGCGCGCCGCGTCGGCGGAGGCCGCCGCGCGCGCCCGGCGCGTCAAGGTGCTCGCCCGGCGCCGCCGCACGACGGTGCTCCTCTTCCTCGCCTTCACGGCCGGCACGGTCGTCGCCGCGGTCGGCGGGCTCGCCTTCCTGTGGGCGCCCGCCGGGCCCGCCGTGCTGCTCAGCGCGTACATCGTCTATCTGCGCGGCCAGGAGCGGCGCCGCTTCACCTACACGATGGACCGGCGCCGGGCCGAGGCCGCGGCGCAGCGGCTGCGCGAGCGGCAGCCACGGCGCAGGCCCGCGGGCACGGAGCACGTGGCCGACGGGACGGCGGAGGAGGGACCGGCGCCCGAGACGGAGACCGGGCTCTCCGCGCTCGCCGCGGACCGCCGCGCCCTCGTCGAGCAGACCGACCACGCGGAGTGGGTCGACCAGCAGCGCGAGCGGCAGCGCGGCCCCGGCCGCGGCGACAGCTGGGACCCGGTCCCCGTACCGCTGCCGACCTACGTGACCGCACCGGTCGCCCCGCGCGCCACCGGCAGCGTCGACCTGGGCGCGCCCGACGTCTGGAGCTCCGTGCGGTCGAGCACGGCGGAGCCGGCCGCCGAGCGCGCGGCGGAGCGGGAGCGACCGGCCGCGGGCCCCGGGGACATCGACGGAGCCGAAGGTGCCGACGCGGGCGGCGGCCGCAGCGACAAGCGCCGGGCGGCGTCCGCGCGGCGCGCTCGCGAGCGCGGCCGCACCCCGCTCTTCGACCAGTACGAGGACGGCGACCGGCCGCGCGCGGCCAACGAGTGAAACGCGGCGGGGTCCGCACCGGCTGACCAGCCAGGAACGGATTTCCAAGCACCCCGATCGGGATGCTAGAGTTTCACTCGTTGCAAGGGCCTGTGGCGCAGTCTGGTAGCGCACCTCGTTCGCATCGAGGGGGTCTGGGGTTCAAATCCCCACAGGTCCACTGCACATGAGATCCCGTCCAGTTCATCGAACTGGGCGGGATCTTTGCGTTGCGCTCCGAGAGGCCGCGCCCCGCGCGTGGGCGCCGTGTGGGTCGCCCGGCTGTGGATACATTTGATGCATGCTGTCGCCTTTGCGGGTTGCCGTGATCTGCGGCACTTTTCTGGCCGCCGCGCTCGTGGGCGGGTGTGCCGAGCCCCGGGGGCTGCGGGTGGAGGGGCCCGCGCTGCGGCCCACGAGGATGCCGGGGCCCGTCTATGTGGCCGACGTGTCGGGGCGGCCGCTGCAGCAGCCGGCCGTGCTTGAGCTCACCGAGTCCGTCGTGGTCGCGGAGCTGAGCTGGCGGGACTGGGGCGGGCCGACCGCGCGGGCCACCGGCAAGCTCGGCGGCCCGTGGTGCCGGCCGGGGTGCCGGGACAGGCCGTACGACGCGACGCTGACGCTCAGCGGTCTGGAGCGGCCGGAGGGCGTGGCGTACTACCGGCGGGCGGCCGTCGAGCCGGAGAAGCCGGAGGAGCTGCCCGCCGCGGCGGTGAACGTGCAGTTCGAGGGCATCCGGCTGTCGTCCCCGGAGCTCTGAGGGCATGAGGATGGGGATCGGGATGGGGCTGCGCGCCAAGATCGGTCTCGCCATCGCGGCCACCGCGGCCGTGGTGGCCGCCGTGATGGGGCTTCTCGTGCACCACCGCACCGTCGACGCGCAGTACGCGGGCGCGCGCAGTCAGATCGGGGACAGGCTGCGGACCGCCGTGCAGGATCACGCCGCCGGGATCGACGGGGACCGCACCCTCATCGACCCCGTCGATCTGCCGGGGCCGCTCGCCGGGGCCGTGGCGAACGGGCGGTGGGGCGTCTATCTGGACCGGAGCGGGCGCGTGCCGCAGCTGTGGGCGGCGAGCAAGTACGGCGAGGAGGTCGTCGCGCTGAAGCGCCCGTACGACAGGGAGGCGGAGAGCGTACGGGATCTGGACCGGGTGCTGTGGATCTCCGGCGGGATCGGGACGGCGCTCGCGTGTGTGGCGGGGCTGCTCGTGGCCACGCGGCTCGGGCGGCGGCTCAGGGCGAAGGCCGGGGCGGCGCGGCGCATCGCGGACGGGGATCTGACGGCGCGGCTGCCGCTGCGCGGCAAGGACGAGATCACCCAGCTCGCGGCCGCCGTGAACACCATGGCCGACGCGCTCGCCGCGCGGTTGCAGGCGGAGCGCGAGGTGACGGCGAACATCGCGCACGAGCTGCGTACGCCGGTGGCCGGCATGGTGACGGCGGCCGGGCTGCTGCCGCCGGGGCGCCCGTCCGAACTGGTGCGGGAGTCCGCGGGGCGGCTGCGGGAGCTCGTCGACGACGTCATCGAGGTGGCGCGGCTCGACGGGGCGGGGGAGCAGGTCGCCGCCGAGGTGTGTGAACTGGGGGCGCTGGTGCGGAGGTCGGCCGCCGCGGGGGCCGCGGGGGAGGCGGGCGTGACGGTGGACGTCGTGCGGGACGCGGAGGTGGTGACGGATCCGCGGCGGGTGGAGCGGGTGGTCGCCAACCTCGTCAGCAACGCGCTGCGGCACGGGGCGGCGCCGGTGGTGGTGGAGGTCGACGGCGGGCTGGTGCGGGTGCGGGACTCCGGGAGCGGCTTTCCGGAGTCCCTGCTGTCCGGCGGGCCGCAGCGGTTCCGGAGCGGGGGCGGGGAGAAGGGGGTGGGGCTCGGTCTCGGGCTGACGATCGCGCAGGGGCAGGCGCGGGTCCTGGGGGCGGGGCTGCGGTTCGGCAATCCGGCCGGGGGCGGCGCGCTGGCCGAGTTCGATCTCCGGTCGGCCGTGCGGGAGTAGGCCGCCGCCGGGCGGGCTAAAGAAGCTTCGCGTAGCAGCGGCTCAGGTCGTCGAAGCGGTAGTAGCCGAACTTCTCCGGGGCGGGCGTGTAGCCGCTGGAGGTGTAGAGGGTGATCGCCTCCGGCTGCTTGGTGCCCGTCTCCAGGACCATGCGGGTGCGGCCCGCCGCCTTCGCGTCGTCCTCCAGGGCCGCGAGGATGCGGCGGGCGAGGCCCAGGCCGCGGGCTTCGGGGGTGACGTACATGCGCTTCAGCTCGGCGTCGCCGTCCTGGTAGTTCTCCTCGTTCTCGTCCATGGCGCGCCAGCCGCCGGTGGCCAGCGCGGTGCCGTTGGCGTCGTACGCGATGAGGTAGAGGCCGCGTGGTGGCTCGAACATGGTGGGGTCGAGGGGGGTGAGGTCGCCGTCGTCGCCGTAGCGCTCGGCGTATTCGAGCTGGACGCGGTCGTTGAGGCGGACCGCGTCGGGGTGCGCGAAGGTCACGGTGCGCAGCTCGACGGAGGCCGAGGCGCTGGTGGCGCGGGGCTGGGCGGGTATGGGGGCGGCGGCGTCACGGGCTTGGATAGACATGCGCTCCATCGTACTTCTATGCGTAACGGATGGGAGTGGTGTCGTCCAGTGTGCCGGTATCGTGCCGGGATGCTCACTGTGACCAGCGTGAATGTGAACGGCCTGCGCGCCGCCGCCAAGAAGGGCTTCGTGGAGTGGCTCGCCGGGACCTCGGCCGACGTGCTCTGCCTCCAGGAGGTGCGCGCCGAGGCGCATCAGCTGCCGGACGAGGTGCGGGCCCCCGAGGGCTGGCACGTCGTGCACGCGCCCGCGGCCGCCAAGGGGCGCGCCGGTGTCTCGCTGTACACGCGCCGCGAGCCGGACCGGGTGCGGGTCGGGTTCGGGTCGGCGGAGTTCGACGGCAGCGGCCGCTATGTGGAGGCCGATCTGCCGGGTGTCACGGTGGCCAGCCTGTATCTGCCCTCCGGTGAGGTCGGCACCGAGCGGCAGGACGAGAAGGTCCGGTTCATGAAGGAGTTCCTCGACTACCTGAAGGAGCTCAAGGTGCGGGCCGCCGCCGAGGGGCGGCACGTCGTCGTCTGCGGCGACTGGAACATCGCCCACCGGGAGGCCGACCTCAAGAACTGGAAGGGCAACAAGAAGAACTCCGGGTTCCTGCCCGAGGAGCGCGCCTGGATGGACGAGGTCTTCGCGGAGTACGAGGACGTCGTGCGGGCCCAGCACCCGGGCGTCGAGGGCCCCTACTCGTGGTGGTCCTACCGCGGGCGCGCCTTCGACAACGACACGGGCTGGCGCATCGACTACCACGTCGCGACGGCCGGGCTCGCCGAGCGCGCGGTGAAGGCGTACGTGGAGCGGGCCGCGACCCACGCCGAGCGGTGGAGCGACCACGCGCCCGTGACGGTGGTCTACGACCTGTAGGGCCGGAAGCCCCGGGGAGGGCCATCGGGGTGGCCGGCGGCGGGACACGGGCACAAAGTCCGGCAGAAGACTGTCCGGGGTCCGCCCGGCATGGCAGATTGCGGTCGCGTACATGACCAACTGCCGAGCCGTCGGGGGGACTTCATGTCTGCCACGCCCATGTCGGCCATGCCCAACTCGGCCATGCCTTCGAGACGTGCCGTCGTGCTGGGCGCGGCGGGTGCCGGGATCGCGGCGGCGCTGCCCGCCACCGGGGCGTACGCGGCGGGCGGCGGTGGCGGGGTGCCCGCCGGTACGCCGCCCGTCCTGCTGACCGAGCAGGCGAGCAGGCGCCTCCTCGTGCTTGACCCGCGGCGCCGCGTCTGGGACCCGGCCGCCGATCCGTCCGTCGTGCGCTGGCAGTTCTCGCCGCTCGGCGACCCGCGCTACAAGGACCTGCGGCCGGACGAGAGCTGGGTGTATCCGTGCGAGGCGAAGGTGCGGGTGCACCGGCGGCGCACGTACGTCCTGACGACTGCGTCGTTCGGCTTCGTGGCCGTCGTCGAGCACCCCTCGGGCAGGCGGTACTGGGGTGCGGCGCTCGGGCCCGGGGACGATCTGTTCAACCCGCACAGCGCCGAGATCCTGCCCGACGGCAATGTGGCCGTCGCGTGCAGCACGGGCGCGCTGGTGCGGCTGTACGCGGCGTCGCTGGGGCCGCGGGCCACGCGGTACGCGGAGGCGCGGCTCAAGGGCGCGCACGGGCTGCACTGGGACGGGGCGCGCGAGGTGCTGTGGGCCGTCGGCGACGACGAGTTGGTGTCGTACGCGGTGGGCGGCACGGCCGGGCGGCCCACGCTGACGCGGACGTACGGGGTGGGCCTGCCGGTGGGGACGCCGGGCCGGACGCCGGGCGGGCACGACCTGTTCCCGGTCGCCGGGCGCCCCGGGCGGCTGTGGGTGACGACCAACGCGGCCGTATTTCAGTACGAGGTGAGCAGCGGGGCCTTCCGGCAGGACTTCGCCGGGGCGGAGGACATCTCCCGGAAGTCCGTCAAGGCCGTCGGCGACGATCCGCGCACCGGGCAGGTCGTGACCACCGTGCCGGAGAGCGGGCTCGACGAGACCTGGTGGACCACGACGGTGAGCGTGCACCGGCCCGAGAGCGGCTACAAGCTCGTCAACGGCGGCATTTACAAGGCGCGTTGGTGGCTGCCCCGCTGAAGCCCGGAAGGATCACGTCTTGTTGAGACGCCGGTCCAGGGCCATCGACAGCTCCGCCTCCACCACGCTCTTGGCGAGCGGGCGCAGCTGCTCGATGTCGACTTCGGCGGTGTCGGGCGTGTGGGTGCGCATGACCGTGATGAACAACTCCGCGAGCGCGTCCGCGTGTTCGCGTACGCGCTGTCCCGCCTCCAGGACCGCGGCGAGCGGAACTCCCTTGCGCACCAGGGTGGACGAGGCGTCGAGCAGGCGGCGGCTGATGTGGACCAGTTCGTCGCCGTCGGTGCCGAGGTAGCCGAGGTCCAGGGCGGCGACGAGGTTCTCCGGGGTGACCTCGCCCGCGAAGTGGTCGGCCAGCTCCTCGGGGGTGAGGCGGACCGGCTGTTCCTCGGTCGGCCCGCCGAGGCCCATGAGTTCGCCGACGTCGCGGCCCTTCTCGAAGGCGTCGGCGAGCTCGGCGATGCCGTTGAGGGTGTGGCCGCGCTCCAGGAGGGCGGCGATGGTGCGGAGCCTGGCCAGGTGGTGCTCGTCGTACCAGGCGATGCGGCCCTCGCGGCGCGGTGGCGGGATGAGGCCGCGCTCGCGGTAGAAGCGGACGGTGCGCACGGTGATGCCGGCCGCCTCGGCCAGCTCCGCCATGCGGTATTCGCGTACGTCCCCGGATCCGCTCTCACGTTCGTCTGCCACGGGGGAAGCCTATGTTGTACCGCCGGTAACTTTCCGGCCCCCGACCCCTACCCATCAGTACGCGGGTGTTCTACTCTCCGAATTGCGCCAGTGGTTACTGGCAGAGTCGTGTACTTCGGGAGGCGGCGGCATGGCCGAGCGCGAGCGGAGCCCTGAGCAGGGGCGCGAGCACGAGCACGTACGGGTGGCGGTGATCGGATCCGGGTTCGGTGGACTCGGCGCGGCCGTGCGGCTGCGCCGGGAGGGCATCACCGACTTCGTCGTCCTGGAGCGGGCCGGCGCGGTGGGCGGCACCTGGCGCGACAACAGCTACCCCGGCTGCGCCTGCGACGTGCCCTCGCACCTGTACTCGTTCTCCTTCGCGCCCAACCCGGACTGGCCGCGCACCTTCTCCGGGCAGGAGCACATCCAGGAGTACCTGGAGCACGTCGCCGACACGTTCCGGCTCCGCCCGCACATCCGCCTCGACACCGAGGTGAAGCTGATGAGCTGGGACGCGGACCGGCTGCGCTGGGTGATCGAGACCAGCAACGGCACCTACACCGCCGATGTCGTCGTCTCCGCCACCGGGCCGCTCTCCGACCCCAAGACCCCCGACATCCCGGGCATCGACACCTTCCCCGGCAAGGTCTTCCACTCCGCCCGCTGGGACCACGACTACGACCTGCGCGGCAAGCGCGTCGCGATGATCGGCACCGGCGCCTCCGCCATCCAGATCGTGCCGGAGATCCAGAAGAAGGTCGGCAAACTCACGCTGTTCCAGCGCACGCCCCCGTGGGTGATGCCGCGCGCGGACCGCGCCATCACCGGCGCCGAGCGCTGGCTGCACAAGCAGCTGCCGTTCACCACCCAGGCGCGGCGCGGCATCCTGTGGGGCATCAGGGAACTGCAGGTCCAGGCGTTCACCAAGCGGCCCAACGAGCTCGGCATGGTGGAGCGGCTCGCCAAGCGCAACATGTACCGGGCCATCAAGGACCCGGCGCTGCGGGCCAAGCTGACCCCGACGTACCGCATCGGCTGCAAGCGCATCCTGCTCTCCAACACGTACTACCCGGCGCTCGCCAAGCCCAATGTCGACGTCGTCGCCAGTGGCCTGAGCGAGATCCGCGGCAACACGGTCGTCGCCGCGGACGGCACGGAGGCCGAGGTCGACGCGATCATCTTCGGCACCGGCTTCCACGTCACGGACATGCCGATCGCCGAGCGCGTGGTGGGCGACGAGGGCCAGACCCTCATGGAGAGCTGGAAGGGCGGCATGAACGCGCTGCGCGGCGCGACCGCGGCCGGCTTCCCCAACTGGATGACGATCATCGGCCCGAACACCGGGCTCGGGAACTCCTCCATGATCCTGATGATCGAGTCCCAGCTGAACTACATGGCCGACTATCTGCGGCAGCTGGACGTCCTCGGCTTCCGCGCCGCCCTCGCCGCGCGGCCCGCCGCCGTGACCGCCTGGAACGAGCGGGTGCAGCAGCGGATGAAGCGCACCGTGTGGAACACCGGCGGCTGCAACAGCTGGTACCTCGACGAGAACGGCGTCAACACGACGGTCTGGCCCGGCACCACCACCGAGTTCCGGGCGGCGACGCGCCGGGTCGACCTCTCCGAGTACGAGGTGCTGCGGGAGCCGAGGGCGCTGAATGCCGTGCCCGACTCCCGTACGGGGTCCGACTCCCGCACCGAGAGGATCGAGGCCGGGACATGAGCCGACTGACCCATGGGGCGAGCGGGCCCTACGCGCCGCCCGCCCCCGCGCGTGAACTGACCGCCGTCTCCGCCGACGGGGCCCGCGTCCACGTCGAGGTGCACGGCCCCGAGGGAGCGCCCGCCGTGGTGCTCGCCCACGGCTGGACCTGCTCGACCGCCTTCTGGGCCGCGCAGATCCGCGAACTCCGCGCCGGTCACCGCGTCATCGCGTACGACCAGCGGGGGCACGGGCGCAGCGACGCGCCCGGGGCCGCCGACGGATACAGCACGCGGGCGCTCGCCGACGACCTCGAAGCGGTCCTGGCGGCGACGCTCGCGCCGGGCGAGAAGGCCGTGCTCGTGGGCCACTCCATGGGCGGCATGACCATCATGGCGGCGGGCGGCCGGGACAAGGTCCGCGAGCACGCGGCCGCGGTCCTGCTGTGCAGTACGGGGAGTTCGGCCCTGGTCGCCGAGTCGCTGGTGGTGCCGCTGCTGCGGGCAGGACGGGTGCGGACCCGCGTCACGCGGTCGGTGCTCGGTTCGCGCGCGCCGCTCGGGCCCGTCACGCCGCTGGGCAAGCGCGTGCTCAAGTACGCGACGATGGGCCCCGGCGCGTCACCGGACAAGGTGGAGGCCTGCGCGCGGATCGTGCACGCGTGTCCCCGTGACGTCCGCTACGGCTGGTCGCACGTCCTGGGCGAGCTGCACCTGGACGTGGAGCTGGGTGAGTTGAAGGCGCCCACGGCCGTCATCGCCGGTGCGGTCGACCGGCTCACGCCCGTCGTGCACGCGCGGCGGATCGCGGCCGCGCTGCCGCAGTGCCTGGGACTCACGGAGCTGACCGGGGTCGGACACATGACGCCCATCGAGGCACCCGAGGCGGTCACCGCGCGGATCGCGGGGCTCGTCGAAACGTACGTACAGGTCGAGCAGGGCGAGCCGGTCAAGGGGGACGCATGAGCAGGGTCAGCCTGGAGGGTCAGGTCGCGGTCGTCACAGGAGCGGCGCGCGGAGTCGGTGAGCTGCTCGCGCGCAAGCTGTCGGCGCGCGGCGCGCGGGTCGCGCTCGTCGGCCTGGAGCCGGACGAGCTGAAGCAGGTGTCGGAGCGGCTGCACACCGAGTCCGCGCACTGGCACGCGGACGTCACCGACCACGCGGCGATGGCGCGGGTCGCGCAGGAGGTCAAGGAGCACTTCGGCAAGGTCGACATCGTCGTCGCCAACGCGGGCGTGGCCGGCGGCGGGCCCTTTCTGGAGTCCGACCCGGACTCGTGGCGGCGCGTCATAGAGGTCAACCTCATCGGCAGCGCGGTGACGGGCCGGGCCTTCCTGCCCGTCCTCATGGAGAGCCGCGGCTATCTGCTGCAGATCGCCTCGCTCGCCGCGATCACGCCGGCGCCGATGATGACGGCGTACTGCGCGTCCAAGTCGGGCGTCGAGGCGTACGCGCACGCGCTGCGGGCCGAGGTCGGCTACAAGGGCGTCAAGGTGGGCGTCGGCTATCTGTCCTGGACCGACACGGACATGGTGCGGGGCGCCGACCAGGACGACGTGATGCGGGAGTTGCGGCAGCGGCTGCCGTGGCCGTCCAACAAGACGTATCCGCTGGGTCCCGCCGTGGACCGGATCGTGGCGGGCATCGAGCGGCGCTCCAGTCATGTGTACGCGCAGTGGTGGCTGCGGGGCATGCAGGGCGTCCGCGGCTATCTGCCCGCGGTCATCGGGACGGTCGGCCAGCGCGAGATGCGGCGGTTCGAGCCGCGGCTCGGCAGCGTGTCGACCGGGCTGGTCGGGGCGGGCGGCTCGGCGGACGAGGCGGCGCGCGCCGGGAGTTGACGTCCCCGCCACCGCAAGAGGCCCCCGGCGTACCGGGGGCCTCTTCGCACGAGCGTGACGTCAGGCGTCGTAGTCCCGGTCGAACTTGTCCTGCTGCTCCTGCGCGGCCTCACGGGCCTGGCCCGGAGCCTGCGAGGACCGCTCGCTCGCCTCGTCCTGGGCCTGCGAAGCGCGGTCGCGCGCCTCGTCGCTCTTGTCGCCCATGGAGTCCTTGGCCTTGTCGGCGAGGTTCTGAGCCTTGTCCTGGAACTGGTCCTTGATGCCCATGCGATTCACTCCCGTTGTTGGGTGGGGGATGGGGCCTCGATCAGATTTACACGGGCGGACATACTTCGCATTTCGGTCATGTGGCCGGGTCAGGAGTGCGGTCACGGCCGGGGCGGCAGGGGTGGCCGGCTGCGGTCCGGCACGTCCGAGTAGTCGGGGGGCGTGACCGCCGGGTTCTGCTCCAGGAGGTCAAGGGCGAGCCGCACCGCGTCGTCGAGTTGGGCGTGCCGTCCCTCCGCCCAGTCCAGCGGTGTCCGCAGGACGTCGAGGTCCGGGGGCACGCCGTGGTTCTCCACGCCCCACCCGTACGCGTCGAACCAGCCCGCGTTCATCGGCACCGTGATCACCGTGCCGTCGCCGAGCGCGTGCCGTCCGGTCATGCCGACCACGCCGCCCCAGGTGCGCTGCCCGACGACCGGGCCGAGCCCGAGCAGCTTGAACGCCGCGGTGATCATGTCGCCGTCCGAGGACGTCGCCTCGTCGGCGAGGGCGACCACCGGGCCGCGGGGCGCGTTCGACGCGTACGACACCGGCTGGGCGTTCCGCGTCAGGTCCCAGCCGAGGATCTTGCGCGTGAGCTTCTCCACGACGAGTTCGCTGATGTGGCCGCCCGCGTTGCCGCGCACGTCCACGATCAGGGCGGGCCGGGACATCTCCATGCGCAGGTCGCGGTTGAACTGGGCCCAGCCGGAGCCGCCCATGTCGGGGATGTGCAGGTAGCCGCACTTGCCGCCGCTCAGCTCCCGCACCACCTCGCGGCGTTTGGCGACCCAGTCCTGGTAGCGCAGGGGCCGTTCGTTGATGAGGGGGACGATCGCGACCCGGCGGGGCGGGCCCTCGCCCTCCGCGGGTTCGAAGGTGAGCTCGACGGTCGTGCCGCCCGCCGCCGCGAGGAGGGGGAAGGGGCCGGTGACGGGGTCGACCGGGCGGCCGTCGATGTGGGTGAGGATCGCGCCTTCCCTGATGCCGGACCCGGCGAGCGGTGAGCGCGCCTTGGAGTCGGAGGACTCGCCGGGCAGGATCCGCTTGATCATCCAGCCGCCGTCGCGGTGCACGAGGTTGGCGCCGAGCAGGCCCATGGCGCGCTGGTAGTGCGGCGGGCCCTCGTTGCGGCGGGCGGCGGAGACGTACGCGTGCGAGGTGCCCAGTTCGCCGAGGACCTCGCGGAGCAGGTCGGCGAACTCGTCGGGGGAGGCGACGCGTTCGACGAGGGGCCGGTACTGCGCGAGTACTCCGTCCCAGTCGATGCCGGACATCCCCGGGTCCCAGAAGTAGGCGCGGATGATCCGGCCCGCCTCCTCGTAGGCCTGGCGCCACTCGGCGGCCGGGTCGACCTCGTGCAGGATGCGGCGCAGGTCGATCCAGACGGTGGTGTCGACGTCGCCCGTCTCGGTGGAGGGCACGGCGCTCAGGTCGCCGTCGTCGACGACCACGAGGCGTGAGCCGTCGCCGCTGAGCGCGAACCAGTCGAGGTGGTCGACGAGCTGGGACTTCTTGGCCTTGGCGATGTTGAAGTATTCGAGGGTGGGGCGGCCCGAGGTGTCGGCAGGGTTGACGAAGGTCTCGCCGAGCGCGCCCGAGATCGGCCAGCGCAGCCAGACCAGGCCGCCGCCGCTGACGGGATGCAGCGCCGAGTACTTCGACGCGGCGACGGGGAACGGCGTGACCCGGGCCGCGAGCCCCTCGACCTCCACCGTCGTGGTGCCGTCGCCCCCGGCGCCGTCGGCGGGGTCGAGGCCGCCCGCCACCGGGCGCCCGTCGGGCAGCAGCGCGAAGGGGGACGGGGTCGCCGAGGACAGCGGCACGAGGTAGGGGCGGCAGCCGAGGGGGAAGGAGAGGTCGCCGGTGTGCACGTCGTAGACGGGGTCGAAGCCGCGCCAGGAGAGGAAGGCGAGATAGCGGCCGTCGCGGGTGAAGACGGGGTTCTCGTCCTCGAAGCGGCCGTTGGTGACGTCGACGACGGTGTGGGCGCCAGGACCGGCGATGCGGGCCAGCTTGATCTGGCGCAGGGAGCGGCCGATGCCGGGGTGCGACCAGGTCAGCCAGCAGCCGTCGGGGGAGAAGGCGAGGTCGCGGACGGGTCCGTTGACGGACCGGATCAGCTCGGTGACCTCGCCGTCGGAGTCCTCCGAGGTGTCGACGAGGAGCAGCCGGCCGTCGTTCGACGCGATGGCGAGGCGCTCCCCGTCGCGGTCGGCGACCAGTTCCTGGACGCGGCCGAGCCGCCCGCTCGCCAGTCTGCGCGGCTCGCGGGCGCCGCTGGCCCGCGGCAGGTAGGCGATCTCGACGGCGTCCTCGCCCTCGGCGTCGGTGACGTAGGCGACCTGTCCGCCGGTGCCGAGCATCTCGGGCAGGCGGACCCGCACGCCCGGGGTGTCGGTGATGGTGCGGGCCGGGCCGTCGCGGTGGGTGAGCCAGTAGAGGGAGCCGCGGACGACGACGGCGCTCGCCCGGCCCGTCGCGTCCACGGAGAGCGCGTCGAGGTGCTGCGCGGCCGGCACCTGGTAGATCCGCCGTCCGGCGCGCGGCCCGCCGAGCCGCACGTCGAGGCGGCGCGGCACGGAGTCCGCCGCGAGGTCGTCGACCAGCCAGATGTCGCCCGCGCACTGGTAGACGACGCGCGTGCCGTCGCTGGCCGCGTGCCGGGCGTAGAAGGCGTCGTGGTCGGTGTGGCGCCGCAGGCCGGAGCCGTCGGGCAGGCAGGAGTAGAGGTTGCCGACGCCCTCGTGGTCGGAGAGGAAGGCGATGCGCCCGGAGACGAACATGGGCGAGTCGAGGTGCCCGTCGAGGTCGGCGAGGATCTGTTCGCCGTGCACCCACAGGCGGCCCGTCGCACCGCCCCGGTACCGCTTCCAGGCGGCGGGTTCGTGCGGCGGCTTGCCGGTGAGGAGCAGCGTCTTGCGGTCGCATTCGCCGTCGGCGAGGGGATCGGCGAGGGAGTCGGTGATCGCGATGTCCCAGACCGGCCCCCAGGGCAGCTTGCCGCCAGGGGAGCCGTCGAGGGGCACGCTGTAGGCCCAGCAGAGGTGCGAGAAGGGCTCGCCGTGCGAGGACACGGCGAGGATGTCGCCGTCGGGGGACCAGCCGCAGACCCGGGTGTCGGTGCTGCCCCAGTAGGTCAGGCGGCGCGAGGGCCCGCCGCCCACCGGCGCCAGATGGATCTCCGGGTCGAGGCTGCGCCACGTCGTGTACGCGATGTGGCGGCCGTCCGGCGAGAAGCGGGGGTGGCTCACCTTGGTCCGGTCGACGGTGAGCCGCCAGGCCCGGCCGGCGGGGGTGCCCGCGGGGGAGAGGGGGGCCACCCACAGATCGTCCTCGGCGGCGAAGCAGAGGCGGTCGCCGCTGAGGTGCGGGAAACGCAGGTAGGCCTGGTCGGGGTGGTCGTCCTGGGCATCGTCGCGCGCGTCGGTCACCTGTCCATGCTTTTCCGCTCCGGGGGCCGCGGCAACTTCTGCCGGACAAGTGATGCGGCCCGCATACGACTGCCGCGCGGCACGTGATGCAGCGCACGTACGAAACGGTTTCGTTTCGTTAGGCGGGGAGCGTACAGTCTTGGCGTACGAAACAGTTTCGTACGAAGGGACCCGGGCACCCGGAGGAGGTGGAGACCATGACCGAGGCGACACCGGCGCGACGCAGCAGGATCACACCGGAGCGCGAGGCCGAGCTGTACGAGGCCGTGCTCGACCTGCTCCGCGAGGTCGGCTACGACGCGCTCACCATGGACGCCGTCGCCGCCCGCACCCGCTCCAGCAAGGCCACCCTCTACCGCCAGTGGGGGAGCAAGCCGGAGCTGATCGCCAAGGCGCTGCGGCACAACAAGCCGACGTCGCTCGCGGAGATCGACACCGGGTCGCTGCGCGGCGACCTGTACGAGATGGTGGCCCGCTCGGACGACTGCCAGATGGAGAAGGACGCCGCGCTGATGCGGGGCCTGTTCCATGCCGTGCACGACAACCCCGAGCTCCACCAGGCGCTGCGGAACCTGCTCATCGAGCCGGAGCTCACCGGCCTCAACGACCTGTTGCGCAGAGCCGTGGACCGCGGTGAGATCGCCGCGGACAATCCGGCGCTGAAGTTCGCCGTCCACATGATGGTCGGCGCCTTCGTGGCCCGGGACCTCATCGAGGACCGTCCGGTCGACCGCGCCTTCCTCGCGTCCTACGTCGATGCCGTGATCCTCCCCGCCCTCGGCATCTGACCCTCCCCACCCCCGCACCTGACGTCACGCACCGCTCACGTCGTCGGGCTGATCCCCCCTGCCCACATCCGGACACACGACCTGACCGGGAGTACGCCCTCGTGGCCACTTTCCTCTACAAACTCGGCAAACTCGCCTTCCGGCGACGCCACTTCGTCGCCCTCATCTGGGTGGCGCTCCTGACGCTCGCCGGGGTCGGCGCGGCGTCGGCGCCCACGGCCGCCTCCAGCAGCTTCTCCATACCCGGCACGGAGGCCCAGAAGGCCTTCGACCTGCTGGAGAAGCGGGCCCCCGAGGCCAGCGCGGACGGGGCGAGCGCCCGCGTCGTCTTCAAGGCGCCGGACGGCGAGAAGGTCACCGACAAGGCCAACAAGGCCGAGATCGAGAAGACCGTCAAGGCCATCAAGGCGGGCTCGGACCAGGTGGCCCGCGCCGACAGCCCCTTCGCGACCAAGACGGTGAGCAAGGACGGCTCCACGGCGTACTCCGCGGTCTCGTACAAGGTCACCTCGATGGAGCTGTCCGACGACGACCGTGACGCGCTGGAGAAGACGACCGACGACGCGCGCGCATCGGGGCTCACGGTCGAGGTCGGCGGCGACGCGCTGCAGGCCATGCCCGAGACCGGCTCCACCGAGATCATCGGCATCGCGGTCGCGGCGGTCGTCCTCGTCATCACCTTCGGCTCGCTGATCGCGGCCGGGCTCCCGCTGCTCACCGCGCTGATCGGCGTGGGCATCGGCGTCTCGACGATCACCGCGCTGGCCGACGCGCTCGACCTCGGCACCACCACGTCGACGCTCGCCATGATGATCGGCCTCGCGGTCGGCATCGACTACGCGCTCTTCATCGTCTCGCGCTTCCGCGGCGAACTCGCCGAAGGACGCGACCGCGAGGAGGCGGCGGGCCGGGCCGTCGGCACCGCGGGCTCGGCGGTCGTCTTCGCCGGACTGACCGTGGTCATCGCGCTGGTCGGCCTCGCCGTGGTCAACATCCCGATGCTCACCAAGATGGGCTTCGCCGCGGCCGGCACGGTCGTCATCGCCGTCCTCATCGCCCTCACGCTCATCCCCGCGCTGCTCGGCTACGCGGGCAAGCGCGTCCTTCCCATGGGCGAGAAGAGCAGGCTGTTCGGCGGCGGCAGGAAGAAGGCCGTGGACGCCGACGGCGACGCGAAGCCGAACATGGGCACCCGCTGGGCCCGCTTCGTGGTCCGCCGCCCGGTCGCCGTGCTGCTCGTCGGCATCGTGGGCCTCGGCGCCGCGGCCGTCCCGGTCTCGCAGCTGGAGCTCGGCCTGCCGGACGACGGCGCGCAGCCGACGTCCACGACCCAGCGCAAGGCGTACGACCTGGTCTCGGACGGCTTCGGCCCCGGCTTCAACGGCCCACTGATGGTCGTCGGCGACCTCAAGGGCGCCGAGAACCCCAAGGCCGCGGCCGGTGAGATCCGGAAGACGATCTCCCAGCTGGACGACGTCCTGAACGTCGCCCCGCCGATGCTCAACAAGGCCGGCGACACCGCGATCATCAGCGTCGTGCCGTCCTCCAAGCCCAGCGGCATCGAGACCGAGGACCTGGTCCACTCGATCCGCGACACCGGCGCGCAGATCACGTCCGACTCCGGCGCCGAGATCATGGTCACCGGCACCACGGCCATGAACATCGACGTCTCCCAGAAGCTCAACGACGCGCTGCTGCCCTACCTGGCACTCGTCGTCGGTCTCGCCTTCCTGCTCCTGATCGTCGTCTTCCGCTCGATCCTGGTCCCGCTCAAGGCGGCCCTCGGCTTCCTGCTCTCGGTCCTCGCGGCCCTCGGCGCGGTCGTCGCGGTCTTCCAGTGGGGCTGGCTCGGCTCGCTCTTCGGCGTCGAGCAGACCGGCCCGATCATGTCGATGATGCCGATCTTCATGGTGGGCGTGGTCTTCGGCCTCGCGATGGACTACGAGGTGTTCCTCGTGACGCGGATGCGGGAGGCGTACGTCCACGGGGAGCGCCCGGCCCAGGCGGTCGTGACCGGCTTCCGGCACGGGGCGCGGGTGGTCTCGGCGGCGGCCGTCATCATGATCGCGGTCTTCGCGGGCTTCATCGGCTCCAGCGAGCAGATGGTGAAGATGATCGGCTTCGGCCTCGCGATCGCCGTCTTCTTCGACGCGTTCGTGGTCCGCATGGCGCTGGTGCCCGCGGTCCTCGCGCTGCTCGGCAAGAAGGCGTGGTGGCTGCCCAAGTGGCTGGACCGCGCGCTGCCGAACGTCGACGTGGAGGGCGAGGGGCTGCGCACGGCGGCGGAGCGGGACGCCGGCGCCGAGCGGGAGCCGGTGCGCGTCTGACCTCGTCCGACAGCTCGCCCTGGCGGGTGACTAGCGGGCGACCGGGGTGGCGGTCGTGCGGGTACGACGCAGGAAGCGGATCAGCGCCGACGCGTCGAACTGCACGACCGTCACCCCGTCGCGTTCGTGGAACTCCACGACGGTCTGGACCCGGCCGCACGGCCATACGTGCACCTCGCCCGCGGTGACGGGGGCCCGCAGCCCCCGCTCCAGGAGCTGCCGGGCGAAGAGGCGGTGCGGGGAGCCGGGGAGGCTGATCCGCACGGTGTCCGGGTCGTCGTCCGGGTCGTAGCGGAGGACGACGGACACGGCGCGGTGGCCCTCGGAGGAGTCCGTGACGAGGTGGGCGCGTGCGTACTGCTCGACTGCGGGCATCGCTGGACTCCTCATTCCTACGGGCACTTCCTCACCAATGTCCCATATGTACGGAAATTCGCCGCGGGTGGGCGGGCGCTCGGGTGGCGTGGCGGTGGGCGCGGTGGGCGCGGTGCGCGGTGGGGGCGCGCGGGGGTACCGGGGGCGCGTAGCCGACTCGGGACCTGCGCGCTCTTGCAAACCGTTTGCAACAACGCACTATCCTTGAACGGTTCACGCCTTGAACGTCCACGAGCCTTCCGCCCTGTCCAGGGCGCCTGCCCAGGAGCGCGCGCATGCATGTCCCCGACGGGTTCATCGATGTCCCGGTCTCCGCGGCCGCGGGGGTCGTCGCGGCGGGCGCCGTGGCCGTCAGCCTCAAGGGCGCCCGGCGCGAGCTGGACGAGCGGACCGCCCCGCTCGCCGGTCTGGTCGCGGCCTTCATCTTCGCCGTGCAGATGCTGAACTTCCCCGTCGCGGCCGGGACCAGCGGACACCTCCTCGGCGGCGCGCTCGCCGCGATCCTCGTCGGACCCTTCACCGGAGTCCTCTGCGTCTCCGTCGTCCTGCTCATGCAGGGCGTGCTCTTCGCCGACGGCGGTCTCACCGCGCTCGGCGTGAACATCTCCGACATGGCGATCGTCACGACCGTCGTCGCCTACCTCGCCTTCCGCGGCCTGGTGAAGGTGCTGCCCCGCGGGCGCCGCTCCGTCACCGTCGCCTCCTTCGTCGCCGCGCTGCTCTCCGTGCCGGCCGCCGCCGTCGCGTTCACCCTCATCTACGCCATCGGCGGCACGACCGACGTCTCCATCGGCAAGGTCGCCACCGCCATGGTCGGCGTCCACATCCTCATCGGCATCGGCGAGGCCGCGATCACCGCGCTCACGGTCGGCGCCGTCATCGCCGTACGACCGGACCTGGTGTACGGGGCGCGGGGCCTGACGCAGCGACTGAAGCTGCGGGTCGGCGGGGAACTGGTGGACGCGCCCGCGCCCGCGGCGGCCCCCGTGCCGGTCACCGCCTCCCGCTCGACCCGCCCGGTCTGGATCGCGGGCATCGTCGCCTCCCTCGTCCTCGCGGGCTTCGTCAGCTTCTACGCCTCGGCCGACCCGGACGGCCTGGAGAAGGTCGCCCACGACAAGGGCATCGACAAGAAGGCGGAGGAGCACGCCACCGCGGACTCCCCGCTCGCCGACTACGGCGTCAAGGACATCACCGACTCCCGCCTCTCCGGCGGCCTCGCGGGCGTGATCGGCGTGGGCGTCACGGTGGTCGCGGGGACGGGGGTGTTCTGGGCGCTGCGGAGGCGTCGTACGACGGATGCGTCTCCGGTGGCCGTACCCGAGGCCTCGGCGTCGCCCGGGATCTCCGCGTCGCCCGGGATCTCCGCGTCACCCGAGACCTCCGCGCCCTCCGAGCGGGCCTGACGTGGGTGCGGGGCATGCCCACCGGCTCTACCGGCGCGGTCACTCGCCGGTGCACGCGCTGCCTCCGCACACCAAGCTCGCGGCGGTCTTCTGCTTCGTGATCGTCGTGGTGTCCACGCCGCGCGAGGCGATGTGGGCCTTCGGGCTCTACGCGGTGCTGCTCGGCGTGGTCGCGTACGCCGCGCGCGTCCCGGCCGGCTTCCTGCTGAAGCGGCTGCTGATCGAGGTCCCGTTCGTGGCGTTCGCCGTGCTGCTTCCGTTCGTCGCGCAGGGCGAGCGCGTCGACGTACTCGGCCTCTCCCTGAGCGTCAACGGACTCTGGGGCGCCTGGAACGTCCTCGCGAAGGGAACGCTGGGCGTCGCCGCGTCCGTACTCCTCGCCGCCACGACCGAGCTGCGCTCCCTGCTCCTCGGCCTCCAGCGCCTGAAGCTGCCCCCGCTGCTGGTCCAGATCGCCTCCTTCATGATCCGCTACGGCGACGTGATCACGGATGAGATGCGCCGCATGAGGATCGCCCGGGAGTCGCGCGGTTTCGAGGCGCGGGGTGTACGCCAGTGGGGCGTCCTCGCCAAGTCCGCGGGGGCGCTCTTCATCCGCTCGTACGAGAGGGGGGAGCGGGTGCACCTGGCCATGGTCAGCCGGGGCTACGCCGGTTCGATGCCGGTCATCGACGAGGTGACCGCCTCGCGGGCGCAGTGGACGTACGCGCTGACCCTGCCGCTGACCGCACTTGCCGTATGCCTACTGGGATGGACCCTGTGACTACTGCCGCCGCCGCCTCGCTGGAGGTCTCCGGCCTCGCCTACGCCTACCCCGACGGGCACCAGGCGCTCTTCGGCGTCGACTTCACCGTCGCGCGCGGCGAACGCGTCGCCCTGCTCGGACCGAACGGCGCGGGCAAGACGACCCTCGTCCTGCACCTGAACGGCATCCTGACCGGCGGCGCGGGCACGGTCACCGTGGCCGGGCTGCCCGTCGGCAAGGAGCACATGGCGGAGATCAGGCGCAGGGTCGGCATCGTCTTCCAGGACCCGGACGACCAGCTGTTCATGCCGACGGTCCGGGAGGACGTGGCGTTCGGGCCCGCGGCGGCGGGGATGCGGGGGCCGGAGCTGGCGGACCGGGTGCACAAGGCGCTGTCGCAGGTGGGCATGGCGGAGTTCGCGGACCGCCCGCCGCACCACCTCTCCTTCGGGCAGCGCAGGAGGGTGGCGGTGGCCACGGTCCTCGCGATGGAGCCGGAGATCCTGGTCCTGGACGAACCGTCCTCGAACCTCGACCCCGCGTCGCGCCGCGAACTGGCCGACATCCTGCGCTCCTTGGACGTGACGGTCCTGATGGTCACGCACGACCTGCCGTACGCCCTGGAGCTCTGCCCCCGCGCCCTGATCCTCAGCGAGGGCGTCATCGCGGCGGACGGGCCGACGGGTGAGCTCCTCGGCGACGAGGACCTGATGAGCGCACACCGCCTGGAGCTGCCTTTCGGCTTCGATCCGAAGACGGTGAGGGTGGGCGGCTAGGGAATCGTTGGGTATGGGCGACGGTTGACCTTGTCATGAGTGATGACGTCATAGGTGGGGCCGGTCCGGTGCGAGACGGGGCCGAGGCTGGTCCTGTCCCGGTGCACGGCACAGTGCACGGCACGGTGGCGGCCGGTTTCGAGCCGGTGCGGGACGCGTTCGCACGCAACTTCGGCGAGGGCGGCGAGCGGGGCGCGGCGGTGGCCGTGTACCGCGACGGGCGTCGGGTCGTGAACCTGTGGGGCGGGACGAAGGACGTCGACGGGGAGCTCGCCGCGGGCGACGCGCCGTGGGAGCCCGGCACCGCGCAGATCGTCCGCTCGGCGACGAAGGGGGTGGCCGCGGCCGCGCTGCTCCTCCTCCACCAGCGCGGGCAGCTGGACCTGGACGCGCCGGTCGGCTCCTACTGGCCGGAGTTCAAGGCGCGCGGCAAGGAGCGCGTCCTGGTCCGGCACGTGCTCGCGCACCGCGCCGGGGTGCCCGCCCTGGACCGTCCGCTGACCCCCGCCGAGGCGCTCGACCCGGACCTCGCCGCCGCCGTCGTCGCGGCGCAGGCGCCGTTCTGGGAGCCCGGCGAGGACCACGGCTACCACGCGCAGACGTACAGCTGGCTCACCGGCGAACTGGTGCGGCGCGTGACGGGCCGGCCCGTCGGGGAGTGGATCGCGGACGAGATCGCGCGGCCGCTCGGTGCCGACCTGTGGGTCGGGCTGCCGGAGGCGGAGGTGGGGCGGGCGGGCCGCCTCGGCCCCATCGAGCCGCCACCGCCGCCGGGCGGTGCGGGCGGCCTCCGCGTGCGCCCCAAGCGGAATGTGGCGGAGGCGTACGCGGACCCCGACTCACTCACCCGTCGCGCGTTCGGGGCCATCGACCCTCTGCCGGACGAGAACGACCCGGCCTACCGGGCGGCGGCCCTGCCCGCCTCCAACGGCATCGCGACGGCGGACGGGCTTGCCCGCTTCTACGCCGCGCTGATCGGCGAAGTCGACGGTGGGCGGCGGCTGTTCGACCCCTCCACGGTCTCGCTGGCGCGGGGGGAGGCATCGGCGGGGCCCGACCGGGTCCTGGTCGTCGGTACACGGTTCGGCCTCGGCTACATGCTGCACGGCGCGGCCTCGCCGCTCCTCGGCCCCGGCTCCTTCGGGCACCCCGGCCGGGGCGGCGCCCTCGGCTTCGCCGACCCGGAGTCGGGCCTCGCCTTCGGCTACGTCACGAACGGCATGAACAAGGGGGTTACGGCGGATCCCCGGGCCCAGTCCTTGGTCCGCGCGTTGCGTGCAGCGGGGTGACCTCCGGGACGGCGCGGTTCCCGTACGGGTATTCGGCGCCGTTCGCGTACGCATACCCGGCGCCGTTCGCGTTCGCGTACCCGGCGCCGTGCTCGTCCCTGGCCCCGTACTCGTTCCCGCACTCGGCGCGGGGCGCCACGGACTCCCTTTCGCACCGCCCCCGGTCCGGCCCCGCCAGCTCCTGTGACACCGCCCCCCGGCCGGGCACTGCCAGTGCCCACCGCACCGCCCCCGTCCGGCCCCGCCAGCTCCCCACCCGCCCGCCCCCACCGAGCCTTCGGACAGGCCGGCCCCGGGCCAGGGCGACGCGGCCCACGACAGCAGTCGGCGCCTGCCCTCCCGCCCGGGCGACGAAGCGGTCCCGCAACACCCAGCGGCACTTGGCGCACCGCAACCTCACCGAGCACCGCCAGTGCCCCACCGCACCGCCCCCTGTCCGGCCCCGTCAGCTCCCACCGAGCCTGTGGGCAGGCCCCGGGCCGGGACGACGGCGCGTTGCCGCAGCGCCCAGTGGCACCCAGCGGCACGCTGGCTCACGTCGCTGCACCGCACCGCACCGCGCCGCAGCGTCACCGCTCGCGCGCGGCCATGCCCCACCGCATCGTCCCTCGCACGACACCGCCAACTCCCCTTGCCTCAGATCAGCCCTCCGCAGGTGTTCGGGGGCCCGTCAGCCGACGCAGGGCGAGCAGACCGCCGATGCCCGGGACCAGGGCGCGCCACCGGGAGGCGCCCGCGTCCCGCGCGACGCCCGCCGGGAGCATCCACGTGGCCGCGATCACGACGAGATATGCCGTGCCGTGCAGCGGACCGAGGAGCGACGAGAGCGGCCCGGCGTGGACGGTGAACAGGTTGGTGAGGAGGAGGGCCAGGGATACGGCCTCCGCGGCTGCCGCGATGCGGAGCGTGCGCAGGGTGAGCATGCTGGTCACGCCCCCGTCGTGGAGCCGGGGCGGACGATCATCAGGACGGTGACCGTCGCCCAGAGGACGTTGAAGATGCCGGTGAGCATCGCGAGCCGGGCCGTGGCGGGGCGCGCCGACTCCGGAGCGGCGGACCGGGGCGCACCGTCCGCGAGCTCCAGCAGACTCCGCTGCCCCGGCAGGATGACCAGCGCCAGAAGCCCCGCGGCGGCCGCCGTCAGCAGGAGCGACGCGATTAGCCACGCGTCGGTGAGGACGCCGAGCTGGGCCGCGGTGGCGATGCCGAAGACCGGGACGGCGAGACCGGCGACGGCGTAGGCGCGGCAGACGCGGTGCAGGAGCGCGGCGATCCCTGCGGCCCGACCGCTGTCACCCTGCTCCCCGCCACCGCCACTGCCACTGCCACTGCCACCGCCCCGCTCGCCACCACCGGCCCGTCCCTCGCCGTAGCCCGCCTCCCCACCGTCCCCCGTTCCTCCGAGCGCCCGCAGCGCATAGCGCGGGAACATCGACGCGGCGACGGTGATCGACCCGACGGCCAGGATCGCCACGAGGACGTGCACGGACAGCAGGAACTTGGTCACGACGGGCCTCCAGGACTCACGACTGACTACTGACTCGGGGCTGCATGGACACGCACGCCGCCAAGCCGCCACCCCATGTATTGGCTGCCAACGCAATTATGTTGGCTGCCAATATATACACTGCCAACGCCTTCTTTGGGTAGGCTGCCTACTCATGAAGGCGGATGCGGTGCGAGGGCACCTCGACGGACTGCTGCTGGCTGTGCTGGAACCGGGCCCGCTGCACGGGTACGCGATCATCGCGGCGGTGCAGCGCCGCAGCGGGGGCGCGCTTGAGCTGCGTACGGGCACGATCTATCCGGCGCTGAACCGCCTGGAGCGCCTCGGCCTGCTGAGCAGCAGCTGGGAGTCGGCGGCGGGTGAGCGCCGCCGCAGGGCGTACGAACTCACCGACGCCGGACGCGCCACGCTCGCCGGCGAACGGGCGGCGTGGAGCGAGTTCACGGCGGCGATCGGCGCGGTCCTGAACCCCGGCACGGCTCCCGGGCTCGCCACATGAGCCCCGCCGCAGGCCGCTCGCGGGCCGCCGACCCCATCGACGACCACATCGCGGCGCTGACCGCCGCCCTGCACGGCCCCGCCAAGGCCAAGTCCCGGCTGGCCGAGGAGATGCGCGCCGGCCTCGTCGACACGGCCGCCGCCCACGCGGACGCGGGTGCGGACGACGAGGAGGCCGCCCGCCGGGCGATCCGGGAGTTCGGCACGGTCGACGAACTCGTCCCCGCCTGTCAGCGCGAGCTGACCATCGCACAGGCCAGGCACACCGCCCGCACGGTCGCGCTCACCGCACCGTTCCTGGTCGCCTGCTGGTACCTGGCCCGCACGGCGGGCGGCGGGCCGGCGCCCTGGCAACTCGCGCACACGCCCCAGCTGCTGGCCGTCCACCTCGCCTTCGTCGCGACCCTCGCCGCACTGCTCGCCGCGGCGACACTGGCCGCGACCGGCCCCCTGGCCCGTCGACTGCCCGCCTCGAACCGGACCCCGGACCGGCTGCCCCTCGTCGTCGCCTGGTCCGGCACCACTGCGAGCGCCGCGATGGCCGTCGCGACCCTCGCCCTCGCCACGGCCGCCGCCCTGACCACGAACTGGCCCCTGCTCACGGCCGCGGGAGCCCTGGCAGCCGCCTCCCACGCCGTCGTGGCCACCTCGGCCCGAGCCTGCCGCCGCTGCGCGACCCTGCCCGCCCTCGCGTGACCAGCCGTCCCGTCGACTTGGTTTACGCCGCGTACGTGTCGACCGTCCCCGTACTCACTTGATGAGGGCTCAAGGGGCGATGCCGAGCTCCTGGCGCGTCCGGTGGAAGAAGTCGCGGACCGCCGGCTCGCGTCGCCAGGGGGCGAGGGCCGTGTTGAACTCGCGGACGTAGTCTTTGGCCCGGCTCGACCGGACGCGCGCCAGGATGTCCACGGACCGGCACATCGCCACCGGCGCGAGCGAGGCGGAGGGCCTGGATGAAGTGCCGCTGAGCGGCCTCGTGCCGACCGACGTCGAATGCCGTCCAGCCCGCCATCCGGGACAGCTCGGCGGTCACGGAGAAGAGCTCACGGCCGATCTTGTCGGAGAACGACCCTTCGAGCAACGGAGTCGCACGCCGGTCGAGGCAGTCGGTGATGGAGCCGGCTCTCCAGTTGCCTCCACCGAATCTGGAGTCCCAGCGACGGGCGTCGGCGGCGGCCTCGCGCAGTTCGTCGAGGTCTGCCCGGCCGACCTGCCCGCGGCCACGGCGTTCCGCGGTGGCATCGGCCGGGGCGACCAACCAGCGGGTCACGGGGGTGGTGAAGGCGGAGGCAGCGAAGCCGGATCCGGCTCGGGCCAGGAAGTCGCGGCGGTTCACGGAGCTCCAGAACGAAGTGGCGACGCGGACGGCGTCGGCGGGGGCTTGCCTCGGTCTACCTGGTGTTGACCGACTTGATCCCCGCGACGAAGCCGTCCCATGTCTCTGGGCGGAAAATTAGGGTCGGTCCCGCCGGGTTCTTGCTGTCACGGTGTGACGACTTACGGAACTCGGTGACGATTTCGGGGTTCAGGGGATCTCATCCATCTCTTGCGATGCGGAGCCAGGATGTCCTGAGTTCGGCGGTGGTGCGGCTCGGTAACGGCTCATGGCGCGTCACCGCCACCGCCACCGCCCCGGCCGGGCGGCAGGCGGCGGCTCACCGAACCGCGTACCGCCGACGGAACTACCCCGCGTGCAGCATCAATCCGATCCCCGCCACCATCAACCCCGCCGCCACCAACCGCGGCGCCCCGAACCGTTCCTTGAAGAAGACCGCTCCGATCGCCGCGCCGACGATGATCGAGGATTCGCGGAGGGCGGAGATGGGCGCCAGTTCCGCGCGGGTCTGGGCCCAGAGGACCAGGCCGTACGCCGAGACCGAGAGGGCCGCGCCGAGGAGGCCGACGAGGGCGAAGGGGCGTAGGCGCGGGAGGAGTTCGCCGCGCCAGCGGTACGCGGCGTACAGCGGGACCGCGATGCCCTCCAGGATCATCAGCCAGGCGACGTAGCCCATGGAGGAGCCGGAGGCGCGGACGCCCAGGCCGTCCACCACCGTGTACGCCGCGATGGAGACGCCCGTCGCGAGGGCCGCGCCGATCGCCGCCCAGTCCGGGCGGCGCCCCGAACCCCGTATGCCCCACAGCGCGAGGCCCGTCAGGCCCGCGCACGACACCGCGACGCCCGCCGCCTGCCAGCCGTCGGGGACCTCGCCGGCGAAGACCGCCGCGAGGACGGTGACCACCAGCGGCGCCGTGCCGCGCGCGATCGGGTACGCCTGGCCGAAGTCGCCGAGCTTGAACGACTGCATGAGCAGGGCGTAGTAGCCGACGTGGATCGCGGCGGAGAGGAGCAGGTACGGCCAGGCCTCGGGGTCCGGGAGCGCCACGAAGGGGGCCAGGAGCAGGCCGATCAGCGTGCCGCCGCCGGATATGAGCGTGAAGCCGACCAGCTTGTCCGTGATGTGGTGGGCTATCGCGTTCCAGCTGGCGTGCGTGACGGCGGCGAGCAGCACCGCCGACGCGACGAGCGGGGTCACTTCGCGGGCTCGCGCACGTCCACCAGCGTGCCGCCCGCGTGGGCCACCAGCGTCTTGGGGGCCATCGGGAACACCGCGTAGGGCGTGCCGGCCGCCGCCCACACCACGTCGTGGTCGAGGAGGGAGCGGTCGGCGAGGACGCGGGTGCGCGTGGCGTGGCCGAAGGGCGGCACGCCGCCGATCGCGTAGCCCGTCGTCTGCCGGACGACGTCGGCCTTGGCGCGGGTCACCTTCTCCGCGCCCAGCTCCCGCCGCACGAGGTCCAGGTCGACCCGCGACGCGCCGTCCATGAGGACCAGGACCGGCACGCCGTCCGCCGCGAAGATCAGCGACTTGCAGATCTGGCTCAGCTCACAGCCGATCGCCGCCGCGGCCTCGACCGCCGTACGGGTCTGCTCCGGGAAGCAGCGGACCTGGGGCAGCAGTTCGCCGAGGCCCAGTTCACGCAGGGCCTCGGCGAATCGCGGGTGGGCGTCGGACGCGCCGGACGCGCCGGACGACTCGGACGGCTCGGGTGCTGTTGCGCTCATGCCCCGCACGCTAGCGGCCCGTGTACAGGGCACGCGACCACGTATCCGGATGGCGGACAGACCGTAACGAGTGCCGGACGTGCCGGACGTGCCGGACGTGCCGGACGTGCCGGATGCGCGGGGCTCAGGCCCCCGCCCGCAGCATCGCCCGTACCACCGGCCCCGCCGAGTCCCCACCGTGTCCGCCCTGCTGGACCACCGCCGCCGACGCGAGGTCGCCCCGGTACGCGGTGAACCAGCCGTTGGGCTTCTTCTGGCCGTCGACCTCCGCCGAGCCGGTCTTCGCGCCCATGTCGGAGCCGAGGCCCTGCATGGGCTTCACCGCCGTGCCCGCCACCGCCGTGTAGTGCATCAGTTCCCGCAGCGCCGCCGCCGTCGCGCCCGACATCCTGCGCGGCGCCGTCGCGAGCGTGCGGTCGTCGACGTCGGGGGAGACCAGGTACGGCTGCCTGAACGTGCCCGACTTCACCGTCGCCGCGACCGACGCCATGTTGAGGGGGTTCATGCGCACCCCGCCCTGGCCGATCAGCGAGGCCGCCATCTGGGCGTCGCTCTGTACCGGCACCGCGCCGTCGAAGGACGGCACGCCGATCGACCAGTTGTCGCGGCCGAGCCCGAAGACCTCCTGGGCCTGCTCGGTCAGGGAGTCGTCGTCGAGCTTCTTCGCCTGGCTGATGAAGGCCGTGTTGCAGGACCGCGCGAAGCTCGCCCTGAACGTGCCGTTCTTGATCTGGAACTTGTCGTCGTTCTGGAACTTCCAGCCGCCGTACGTCTCGTACTTGGGGCACGGGTGCTTCTTGTCGACCTCGGCGAGCTTCTTCTCCAGGAGCAGCGAGGCGCTGACGACCTTCATCGTGGAGCCGGGGGCGAGCGAGCCCTGGAAGGCCGTGTTGAAGCCCGTGGGGTTCGAGTTCGCGGCGGCCAGGATCTCGCCGGTGCTCGGCTTGAGCACGACGACGGACGCCCGGTTCCGCTTGGCGGTCTCCCGCTCGGCGGCGGCCTGGAGCGAGCCGCTGAACGTCGTCTTCAGTGTGCCCGGCGTGCCGGGGGAGAGCGTGAGCAGCGTCTTGTCGGGCGTCGACTTGGCGTCGTCCTTCTTCGACGACACCGACGACTTCGACGACTTCGCGCCGTCCGCCCGGACCACCCGCAGCTCCACGCCCGCCTTGCCGCCCGCCTTCTTCCCGTACTTCTCCCGCAGCCCGTCGAGGACCGTGCCCAGCGACGGGTACTTCGCCGCCGTCAGCTCGGCGCCGTCCCGGTCCACCGCCTTGATCGGCGGGTCGCCCGCCTCGCCGGTGACCAGCCGGTCGCCCGGCTGCTTCAGCTCCGGGTGCAGCACCGAGGGGCGCCAGCCGACCAGCGTCCTGCCGTCGCTCTTCCTGCGGACGACGGTGAGTTCGGACTCGTACGCGAGGGGCTTGCTCTTTCCCTTGTACGAGACGGTGGTGGCCGCCTTGAAGGGCACCTCGGCGCCCGACCGCTTGCCCGGCGTCAGACGGGTCTTCGTGAGGTGGCCGTCCTTGCGGTAGGACGTCAGGGCCTTCTCCGCCGCCGCGCGGTCGTCCGTGAGCGCGGCCGCACGCGCCGCGTCGCCCTCGGCCCATGCCGCGAGGAACGCCCGCGCGGTGGTGCGGACTTCGGCGGCCGTCGGCGGTCCCGAGGCGACCGGCTTCTCGTCGACGGTCGAGCCGTCCCCACCGGAGCCGGAACCGGAACCGGAGCCGCCGGACAGTGCGAACGCGGCCGCCCCCACACCGCACACGATCACCGCCGCCGCCCCGCCGAGCACCCCCGGGTGCAGCTTGACGTTCCCGATGCGCATGTTCCTGTTGCGCGTGTTTCCGATGCGCACGCTCCCGACGCCGACGCTCTTGCGCTCGGTGGCGCGCCTTCGCTTGCCCACAAACCCTCCGCAGTTCCCCAGAACCCCCGGCTCTTCACCAGAACCCCCGGCTCGTCACCGGAAGGCCACCTTAGAGGCGTACGGAGAAGCCCTCGACCACTTCCTCGCCCGGCCGGGCGACGCGCCACCCGACCGATTACCCTGCGCCCAGCACCGCCGCCACGATCGGCCCCGCCGCGTCGCCGCCGTGCCCGCCCCGCTGCGACATCGCGGCCGCCGCGACATCGCCCCGGTAGCCGGTGAACCAGCTGTCCGACTTCTCCTGGCCGTCGACCTCGGCCGACCCGGTCTTCGCGCCGACGTCGCTGCCGAGGCCCGCCATGGCCCGCGCGCCGGTGCCGCTCACCGCCGTGCGGTGCATCATCTGGCGCAGCTGCTGGACGGTGGAGGCGCGCAGCCCCTGGGCGGTGGCCAGTTCACGGTCGTCGAGGGACTTCGGCACGATCACGGGCTGCCGGAAGGTGCCGGTCATCGCCGTCGCCGTGACCGACGCCATGTTCAGGGGGTTCATCTGGACCTCCCCCTGGCCGATGGCGTTCGCCGCGCGGTTGGGGCCGCCCGACGCCGGGACGGAGCCGTCGAAGGAGGTGACGCCGACCTGCCAGTCGTCGCCGCCCAGGCCGAAGTTGTTCCGCGCCTCCTCGGTGAGGGACGCGTCCGTGATGCCCTTCTCGTCGATGAGCTTCACGAACGCCGTGTTGCAGGAGCGCGCGAAGCTCTCCGAGAACGTCGCGGACTCGTTCGGGACCATGCCCTTCAGGTTGCTGATGGTCTGGCTCTGCCAGGTCGCGGTGGCCGGGCACGGCGCGGGACCGTCCGCCTTGGTGACGCCCTTGTCGAGGAACATCGCCGCCGTGAGGATCTTCATCGTCGAACCGGGCATCACCCGGCCCTCGAACGCCGCGTTGAACGCGTCCTTGCGGTTGTTGGCGACCGCGAGTATCTCGCCGGTGCTCGGCTTCACCGCCACCACGGACGACTCGTCGCTCCGCAGCACCGCCTGCTCCGCCGCCTTCTGCACGCCCGCGCTGAGCGTCGTGGGCAGTTTGCCCGGCTTGCCCTTGGCGAGGGTGAGCAGAGCGCGGGTCCCCGCGCTCTCGTCCTCGCGCCGGACGTACAGCTCCACGCCCGGCTTGCCGCCTGCCCGCTCGCCGTACTTGGCGCGCAGCTTGTCCAGGAGCGGGGCGAGCGAGGGATAGTCCTTCGGGCGCAGGACGGTGCCCGCGCGGTCCACGGCCTGGATGGGCGGGGCGGTGGCCTCACCCGTCACGAGCGTGTCGCCCTTCTCCAGAGAGGGGTGGACGACAGCCGCCGACCAGTCGACGAGCGCGCGCCCCGTGGTCCTGCCGCGGACGACGGTGAGCTGAGAGTCGTACGCGAAGGGCTTGCTCTTCCCCTTGTACGAGACCGTCGCCGACACGGAGAACGGCACGCGGGCGCCCGACGCCCGCTTCGGCGTCAGCTTCACCTTCGTCAGGTGCGCGTCCTCGCGGTAGCCGGTCAGCGCCTTCGCGGCCGCGTCCCTGTTGTTCGTGTACGCCGCGGCCTCGCGGGCGTCTCCGGCGGACCACGCCGCGAGGAACTTCCGCGTGGTCTGCCGGACCTCGTCGCTCGTCGGTGGCCCCGTCCTCACGGCCGCCGGACCGGATCTCGACGAGCCGCCGTCCCCGGTGACGTCGTTGACGAGGCTGTACGCGCCATATCCGGCGCCCCCCACCATGGCCGTGAATACCCCGCCGACCAACGCGACCTTTGCCCCTTTGCGCACGGTGCGCTCCCCTCCCCAGGTTCGCCATGAACCCTAAGGGAATGGAGTGGTGAAGGGGACTCTCGTTATCCGAAGGTATCCGAGGGTGTCCATTACACCCAGGTATCCAGCCACATTCGGGAACGCCAGGAATCGATGGGGATCGCGGTGCCGGTGTAGATCGGCCAGAAGTAGATGAAATTCCAGAGGATGAGCAGAACGACGACACCGGAAGCGGCGGCGCCCACCGTCCTGCGCCGTTCGCTCGACCCCGGCGGGCCCAGCATCGCGCCGATCAGCATCGCCACCGCGAGACACAGGAACGGCACGAAGACGACCGCGTAGAAGTAGAAGATCGTCCGCTCCTGGTAGAAGAACCAGGGCAGATAGCCGGCCAGGACGCCGCAGAGGATCGCGCCCGCCCGCCAGTCGCGGCGGAACACCCACCGCCACAGGACGTACACCAGCGCGAAGGCCGCCACCCACCACAGCATCGGCGTGCCGAGCGCGAGGACCTCGCGGGCGCACTTCTCCGTGGTGTCGGCCGGACAGCCGTCCTTGCCGGGCAGCGGCGACTCGTAGAAGTACGAGACGGGGCGGCCGTCGACGATCCAGCTCCACGGGTTGGACTGGTAGGTGTGCGGCGACGAAAGCCCCACGTGGAACTCGTACACCGCGTGCTCGTAGTGCCACAGGCTGCGCAGCCAGTCCGGCAGCCAGGTCCAGTTGCCGCCCTTCCCTGCGGTGGCCGCCCAGTTGCGGTAGTAGCCGCCGCTGCCGTCCGTCGGCGAAAGGATCCAGCCGAGCCACGACACGACGTACGTGCACAGCGCCACCGGCACCGTCGACACGAACGCAGGGAGCACGTCCCGCCGCAGGACCGCGCGGTAGGGCCGGGCCGCCCCCGCCACCCGGCGCGCGCCCACGTCCCAGAACACGGTCATCAGACAGAGGAAGACCATCACGTACAGGCCGTTCCACTTCGTGCCGAAGGCGAGGCCGAGACAGAGCCCGGCCGCCCACCGCCACGGCCGCCACCCCAGGCGGGTCGTCTCCGCGACGTGCGCGTCCGGTCGTACGATCCCGTCCGCGCTGTCGGGGTCCGCCGGCAGCGCCGCCGCCAGCCTCGCCCGCGCCCTGTCCCGGTCGATCAGGAAGCACCCGAACGCGGCGAGCACGAAGAACATCAGGACCTGGTCGAGCAGCGCGGTCCTGCTCATCACGAAGTGCAGGCCGTCCACCGCGAGCAGCGCGCCCGCCAGACACCCCAGGAACGTCGAGCGGAACAGCCGCCGCCCGATCCGGCAGAGCATCAGCACCGACAGCGTGCCGAGCACCGCCGTCATGAACCGCCAGCCGAACGGGTCGAAGCCGAACAGCCATTCGCCGAGCCCGATCACGTACTTGCCGACCGGCGGATGCACCACGTACGCCGCGTCGTGCGGGATCGCGATGGAGCCGCCCTGCCGCAGCACGTCGTCGTTGATCTTCTCCGGCCAGTTGACCTCGAAGCCGCGGTGGACGAGCGCCCAGGCGTCCTTCGCGTAATACGTCTCGTCGAATATCACGGCCTTCGGACTGCCGAGGTTCCAGAACCGGGTCACCCCGGCGACGAGCGTGATCAGCAGCGGACCGACCCAGCCTGACCAGCGCACGACCTGGCCCGCGGCCGTCCTCGACAGACCGAGCGTCATCCACAGGCGGGGGCTCGGCTCCGTGTACGGCGGCACGAGGCGTGCCCCGACGTCCGCTCTGGGCCGCGCCGCATGGCCGAATCTGCGCAGCCGCCGCTGCCACGGGGGCTGCTGCTCCTCGGCTGCCTGGCCCCCGCGGGTGTCCGGGGAAGACGCGGTACTGGTCACCGCGCCATCGTAGGGAACCAGACTGTGCGAGTCCCGTCCGTGGGCCCTGCGAGGATGGATCCGTCGGCGGCCCTGCGAGGATGGATCCGTGACAGGAAGCGCAGATTCCCCCGGAACCCTGGTCCTCGCGGGCACCCCCATCGGCGATGTCGCCGACGCCCCGCCGCGGCTCGCCGCCGAACTGGAGGCGGCCGACGTCGTCGCCGCCGAGGACACCCGGCGCCTCCGCAGGCTCACCCAGGCGCTCGGCGTGCAGGTCGGCGGCCGGGTCGTCTCGTACTTCGAGGGCAACGAAACCGCGCGCACGCCCGAGCTGGTCGAGGCGCTGACGGGCGGCGCGCGGGTGCTGCTCGTGACGGACGCGGGCATGCCGTCCGTCTCCGACCCCGGCTACCGCCTCGTCGCCGCGGCCGTGGAGCGTGACGTGCGGGTGACGGCCGTGCCGGGACCCTCCGCCGTGCTCACCGCCCTCGCCCTGTCCGGGCTGCCCGTGGACCGCTTCTGCTTCGAGGGCTTCCTGCCGCGCAAGGCGGGCGAGCGCCTCTCGCGGCTGCGGGAGGTGGCCGATGACCGGCGCACGCTCGTCTACTTCGAGGCCCCGCACCGCATCGACGACACGCTCGCCGCGATGGCCGAGGCGTTCGGCGAGGAGCGCAGGGCCGCGGTCTGCCGCGAGCTGACCAAGACGTACGAAGAGGTCAAGCGCGGCTCGCTGAAGGAGCTCGCCGAGTGGGCGGCGGACGGTGTACGCGGCGAGATCACCGTCGTCGTGGAGGGCGCCCCGGAGAAGAGTGCCGGGGATCTCGGCCCCGAGGAGCTGGTGCGCAGGGTGCGGGTGCGCGAGGAGGCGGGCGAGCGGCGCAAGGAGGCGATCGCCGCGGTCGCCGCCGAAGTGGGCCTGCCCAAACGCGAGGTGTTCGATGCCGTCGTCGCGGCAAAGAATGCGGAGCGGGGCAGCCCATCGGCAGGCAAAGGACTATCGTGAAAAGCAAAGCGCGGACCGCGCACCAGGCTGTTTTCGGGCCTCTTTCCTAAGAGGAGGCCAAATCGGCTCCAATGCTCGACAGGTCTGATGCGCTCGCTCCGGTAAAGGCGTCCACTGGTTGCAGGGACGCACCGGCAGTGCTTGTCCCCCGGGCAAGAGGAGCAGCTGGCATGAGTGAGATCGCAGACACCGGCCACCCCACCACAGCGATGAATGCCTCGCCCACGGCGATGAACGTCGTGCATGAGTCCTACGCATTCGCCTGCATGCGTTGCGGACACGGCTGGGAACAGTCCTACGAGATCGAGCACCACGTCGACGCCGCGGGCCAGGAATTCGTGACGTACCTCGCGGACGGCGCCCGCGTGCCCTCGCCGCTGACCCGGCCCACGTGCCTGAACTGCGGAGGGCACGTCGTGCGGATCATGCGGGCGGGGCAGGTGTCGTCCGTGCTGGACATGATGCGGCGGCAGCGCGAGGACACGGCCAGGGGCGTGGGCAAGCCGGCCGGGCCGGTGGACCCGGTCGGGCCGGTGGACGGCGGGGACGGCGGGGACGGGCAGGCGCGGCATCACTGGCACCTCGCGGATCTGCTGCATCCCTTCCAGCACCGCAAGGGGCAGTAGCTGGTGCCTGGTGCCTGGTGCCTGGTGCGCCTGACGGCTTGAGGGCCCGGGCCGGTTCGCTCGGGCAGTTCGTAGGATCGGAGCATGCCTTCGAAGAACGCCGACGCGCCGCCGCCCCTGCCCGAACCGCTCCGGGTGGCGGTCGCCGACTCCCACACCCACCTCGACATGCAGTCGGGCACGGTGGAGGAGGGCCTCGCCAAGGCCGCGTCCGTCGGCGTCACGACGGTCGTGCAGGTCGGCTGCGACGTGCGCGGGTCCCAGTGGGCGGCCGACACCGCCGCCGCGCACGACAGCGTGCACGCCGCCGTCGCCCTCCACCCCAACGAAGCGCCCCGCATCGTCCTCGGCGACCCCGACGGCTGGTCCCGGCAGGGCGCGCGCGAGCCCGGCGGCGACGCCGCCCTCGACGAGGCGCTCGCCGAGATCGACCGCCTCGCCGCGCTGCCGCACGTGCTCGGCGTCGGCGAGACCGGCCTCGACTATTTCCGCACCGGGCCCGAGGGCATGGCCGCCCAGGAGCGCTCCTTCCGCGCGCACATCGAGATCGCCAAGCGGCACGGCAAGGCGCTCGTCATCCACGATCGCGAGGCCCACGACGACGTGCTGCGCGTCCTGAAGGAGGAGGGCGCCCCCGAGCGCACCGTCTTCCACTGCTACTCCGGCGACGCCGAGATGGCCCGCGTCTGCGCGGAGCACGGCTACTTCATGTCCTTCGCCGGCAACGTCACCTTCAAGAACGCGCAGGGGCTCAGGGACGCGCTGGCCGTCGCCCCCCTCGACCTGGTTCTCGTCGAGACCGACGCGCCGTTCCTGACGCCCGCCCCCTACCGCGGACGGCCCAACGCGCCGTATCTCGTCCCCGTCACGCTGCGGGCCATGGCCGAGGTGCGCGGCATCGACGAGGACGCCATGGCCACGGCGGTCGCCGCGAACACCGCGCGCGCGTTCGCGTACTGAGGCTCTCCACTCCGGGAGTCAACGCGGCGACGTTGAGTAGTCGCGCTGCTTTGGAGAGTGACGAAGGCTCCGCTAGGTTCTGTGCGCCCGGTACGTACCCCTGGAGCGTCGGCGTGAGCAACTCGCAGTACGAGACGTACGAGCCGTACGAGACCTACGAGACGTATGCGTCCTACGAGCCGTATGGCGAGCCGCAGTGCGAAGTGTGGCAGGACGCGTCGTACGACGTGTCACAGGTCTCACAGGTCTCACAAGTCTCGCAGGTGCCGCAGGTGTCGCAGGTGTCGGACGTGGCGTATGCGGAAGCCGCCACGCTGCCGCGGCAGGTGTCTGTGTCCTCCCTCGCGTCCGCGCCCGGTGGGGGGCGCGCGGGGGCGCGGCGGGCCGCACGCGGCAAGAAGGGGCCCAGGGCGTCCGGGCCCGCGCCCGCGTCCGCGTCCGCGCCTGCCGCCGAGCGGCCCGAGGTGATCCGGCGGCTGCTGCCGCAGGCCCTCGTCGTCGCCTTCCTCGCGGGCGGCACCTCCGCGTTCGTCGCCAACGACAAGGCCGTGCGGCTCATCGTCGACGGCAAGCCCCGCACGCTGCACACCTTCGCCGACGACGTCGGTGAACTCCTCGCCGACGAGGGCGTGGACGTCGGCGCCCACGACATCGTCGCGCCCGCCTCCGGGACCGCCCTCGCCAGCGGCGACGAGGTCGCCGTCCGCTACGGCCGGCCCGTCCACCTCACCCTCGACGGGCAGCGCCGCCGGGTGTGGACCACGGCGCGGACCGTGGACGGGGCGCTGCGGCAGCTCGGGGTGCGGGCGGAGGGGGCGCACCTGTCGGCCTCGCGCAGCAGCCGCATCGGCCGGGACGGGCTCGCTCTCGACGTCCGCACGGAACGCACCGTCACGATCATGGCGGACGGGCGGGAGCGGACCATCCGCACGAACGCGGCGACCGTGCGGGAGGCCGTCGCCGAGTCCGGGGTGACGTTGCGCGGGCAGGACACCACATCGGTCCATCCCGACAGCTTTCCGCGCGACGGGCAGACCGTGACCGTCATGCGGGTCACGGGGACGAAAGAGGTGCGGGAGGAGGCGATCCCCTTCGAGGTGGAGCGGACGGAGGACCCGTCGCTGTTCCGCGGCACGGAGGTCGTGGCGCAGGCGGGGCGGCAGGGGGTTCGGCGGGTCACGTACACCGTGCGGAGCGTCAACGGCGTCAAGCAGAAGCCGCGGCGGGTCGGGTCCGAGGTGGTGCGGGAGCCGCAGAAGCGGATCGTGAAGGTCGGCACGAAGCAGAGGCCCATGGCGGTGGCGGGGGCGGACGGCCTCGACTGGGGGGCGCTCGCCCGGTGCGAGTCGGGTGGGCGGCCCGGGGCGGTGGATCCCTCCGGTACGTACGGAGGGCTCTACCAGTTCGACACGCGGACCTGGCAGGGGCTGGGCGGGGCGGGGCGGCCGCAGGACGCGCCGGCGGCGGAGCAGACGTACCGCGCGAAGAAGCTGTACGTCCAGCGTGGGGCCAGCCCGTGGCCCCACTGCGGCCGCCGCCTCCACGGCTGAGCGCCGCCTGCCGGTGGGGCGGTGCTGCGCCTTTGCTTCGTCTGTGGGGCGGGCCGCGGGGTGTGCGCGAGCTCGCCGGGGGGTCTGCGCCTAGCGCTCGTCTGGGGGGCGGGGCCGCGGGGTTTGTGCGAGCTCGCCTGGGGTCTGCGCCTGCTGTTCGTCTGTGGGGCGGGGCCGCGGGGGTATGTGCGTACTCGCTATCCCTGCGCCACGCCTCAAGTCCAAAGGCGCCAGAGTGTGCTCGGTGCTCCGTTCGC